>NZ_ARQK01000057.1 GCF_000385215.1 Thioalkalivibrio thiocyanoxidans ARh2 | reverse complement strand
CCAGGTTTTCCGAGACAAGGCGCGTCGTGCAGCGGGTAGTGGTTCTACCCGCAAGCGGCGCAACGCAGGATCGGGGAACCTGGGGTACCAACCCCATAACCCATTACAATGCAGGGGCTCGGCCGCTTTTGCGCGCGAACGGCGTTGCGGCTCCCTTGTGCAGAATGACTGCACCGCAGTCACCGCGCCTTGTTCGCACGCAAAAGCGACTCGAGCGCGAGGGTGTACATTGACCAGTGTTTCCTTCATGTTGATCGCCCTGCCAAGGGGCACAAGGAACGCGGGTCCGACCCGGCACGCATTTACATGCAGGAGAATCTTCGATCATGAACCACAAGCTTTCCGCTCTCTTTGCTGCCCTGTCCGTATCCCTGCTGCTCCCGCTGTCGGCGGCTCAGGCGGGCGATCCCCAGCGCGGCCAGGAAATCTCCCAGTCCTGCGCGGCCTGCCACCAGGCGGACGGCAACTCGACCAACCCGGAGTGGCCGAAGCTCGCGGGCCAGCACCCGAAGTACACCGTCAAGCAGCTGCGTGACTTCAAGGAAGGCGAGACCCGCTCCGACTCCCTGATGGCAGGTGAGGTGGCGGACCTGGACGAACAGGACATGCGTGACCTGGCGGCCTATTTCGCCGAGCAGTCCATCACCACCGAGACCGCCGACGAGGACGTCGTCGAGCGCGGCGAGCGTATCTACCGTGGCGGCATCCCGTCGCAGAACGTCGCGGCCTGTATCGCGTGCCACGGCCCGAACGGCCAGGGCAATCCGGAGGCCATGTTCCCGAAGGTGGCAGGCCAGCACGCCACCTACAGTGCGGACCAGCTGCGCAAGTTCCGCGACGGCGAGCGCTCGAACGACGCCGGACGCATGATGCGCAACGTGGTTCAGCGCATGTCCGACGAGGACATCGAGGCCGTATCGCAGTACATGGCCGGGCTGTCATCCGACTGATCAGGCCGGAGCGCCGCGCAGTCTCGGCGGCAGAACCTCCCAGGGAAGGGGCGGCCATGGCCGCCCCTTTTTGCTGCTCGGGACATGCAAAACTGTCCGACGCCGGGAATGGCGCCGGGGGCTGTCGCGTCACACAGGGCGGATCTCAGAGGCCACCACCTCTGATAACAGGGATTGCACGAAACTTCCGTGCAGTTTGTCTAGGAAATTGAACTCCGACAGGGGTGCTTCGCATAGTCGCGAAGGCTAACGCAGGTTTCAGCATGTCGAATAACGAACAGGTGGCGGGCTCCGCCCCCGCGGCCACTGCCCGCAGCAAATCAACCCGTGCTCCGCGGCGCAGCCGCATCCTCGTCGAGTTCATGGGGTCGATGAACCTGGCGATCACCCTGCTGGTGGCGCTGGCCATCGCCTCCGTGATCGGCACCGTGCTCGTGCAAAACGAGCCCTACACCGAGTATCTCATCGACTATGGCCCGTTCTGGCACGAGATCTTTGCCGGCATGGGTCTTTATCAAGTCTATTCCGCCACCTGGTTCCTGCTGATCGTCACCTTCCTGGTGCTATCGACCTCCTTCTGCGTCTATCGGCAAAGCCCGGGGATCCTCAAGGACCTGCGGCGTTACAACCTGCAGGTGAAGGAAAAGTCCCTGCGCTCGTTCCACTCCAGTGCAACCGGGGAGCTGGACCAGCCCCAGGAAGAGTTCGTTGATCATGCCCGGCGCGTACTGAAGGCCCAGGGCTTCAAGGCACGCGAGAAGGAATCTGACGGGCAGACCGTGATCGCTGCCATGAAAGGCCGCTGGAATCGCCTGGGCTACCTGCTGACCCACGTGGGGATCGTGGTGATCTGTGTAGGCGCCCTGGTGGACGGGCAGACCCTGCTCAAGCTCAACGAGTGGCTGGGCAATATCGAAATCGAGACCCGCAGTGTCCCCGTGTCCGAAGTACCGGAATCCGCCTGGGTACCGGTCTCCAACCCGTCGTTCCGCGGCATGGTCGAGATCCCCGAGGGATCCTCCGCGGATGTGGTGTTCCTGCCCATGCGCGAGGGCTACTTCGTCCAGCAGCTGCCGTTTCGCATCGAGCTGGAAGAGTTCCGCATCGAGCGTTTCTCGACCGGTGCGGAGAGCTCCTTCGAATCCGATCTGGTCATTCATGATCCGGAGCGCGACGAACCCCTGCGTCACACCATTTCGGTCAACCACCCGCTGATCTACAAAGGCTACGCCATCTACCAGGCGAGCTTTGCCGACGGCGGGACCAAGCTGGATATCGAGGCCATCCCGCTGGGAGCGGAGGCGCTGCGCTCACTGGATGTTCCGGGCCGCGTATTCCAGGAGCAGGAGGTCCCGACGCCGCAGGGGGACACACGAACCATCGAGTTCATCGACTTCCGGGACGAAAACGTCGTACCGCTCCTGAACGAGGAAGGGCAGCGGGAAAACCGGCACCTTGGTCCCGCCTTCGATTTCCGCCTGATGGACCGTACCGGCCACGGCCTGTACTACCGCAATTACATGCGGCCGGCTCTCCAGGAAGGCGCGATGTATTTCCTGAGTGGCGTGCGCGAGAGCCCGGGCGACGAGTTCCACTATCTGTTCCTGCCGGCCGACGCCGATGACTCGCTGGACCGCTTCCGGACCTATCTGGCGATGCTGCACAACGCGGATGTGCGCAACTCCATTGCGCGCGAAGTCGCGGCCGAGGACCCGTCCGGGGCCGCTATCGCCCAGACGACCGCCGAACTCATGCGCCTGTTCGCCGAGGGCGGCTACGGGGCGGTGCACGCCGAAATCGACCGCCGCGTGCCGGAAGAACAACGCGAACAGGTCGGCGAACTGCTGATGCGCGTGCTCCACGCCGGACTGCAGGCCCTGTACATGGAGGTTCTGGAGGACGAGGGCGTGGTCTCGATCCAGGAAGAGGAGCAGCGCTGGCTGGAGGACGCGGTCTCCGCGATCAACGCGATCAGCATGTACGAGTCGCCGTTCTTCTTCCACCTGACGGATTTCGAGCACCGCGAAGCCTCGGGCCTGCAGATTGCGCGCGCCCCGGGTGAAAGCACCGTGTACACCGGCAGCGTGATGCTGATCATCGGGATCTTCCTGATGTTCTACGTGTCATATCAGCGTCTGTGGATCATCGCCCGACGCCGAGAAGAAGGCGAGGGGACCCACGTGACCATGGCCGGCACCAGCAACCGGCACAAGGTGGAATTCGAGAATCGTTTCGCGCATCTTAAGCGCTGGATCATTGATCAGAAGCCGGCCAACGGCTCCGATGATGGTCACCGTGAATCAACCAATAAGAACGACTAACCGGTAGCAGTCGGAGGAGCGATCCATGTCAGTACCCCAAGAGGCCCTGGATTTTGAACGGCCCAGTATCTTGCAGCGCATCCGGCCGCTCGACTGGGCATACTTTGCCCTGGTGCTCGCGGTTGCGGTGATCGCCCACTGGCAGTACGGCCACCTGATGGATCGCTACGACACCGGGGGCCTGATCCTGGCCGCCGGCATGAGTGCCTGGCTGGGCTGGTTCTGGCGCCCCTGGCAGCTCTTTTCCATCATCGTCGCCGCCCTCTCCCTGTTCGGTGTCTGGCTGTACGGCGACGACCTGGCCCGCGGCAGCACGAACTTCTGGCTGAACTATGTCGGTTCGGGTCAGGCCGGCGTCATGTGGATGAGCGTGATGCTCTACATGGCCACCGCGACCTACATCCTCGGCCTGTTCAGCAAATCCGACTTCCCGTCCCGCCTTGGGGCGGCGTTCGCCTGGATCGGCTCGGGCGCCGGCATGATGGCGCTGATGGTGCGCTGGCGCGAGATCTACCTGACTGATCCCAGCTGGGGCTACATCCCGGTGTCCAACCTCTACGAGGTGTTCATCCTGCTGGCGGTGATGACCACGCTGATGTACCTGTACTACGAGCAGCGTACCGGCCAGCGCACCATGGGTGCGTTCGTGATGCTGGTCATCGCGGCCTCCGTCACCTTCCTGCTGTGGTACATGTGGGACCGCCAGGCCCACGAGATCGAACCGCTGGTGCCGGCGCTGAACAGCTGGTGGATGAAGATCCATGTCCCGACGAACTTTGTCGGCTACGGCGGCTTTGCCATCGCCGCGATGCTGGGTGTGGCCTATTTGTTCAAACACCGGTTCGAGCGCACCCGGCCGGATGCGGCAATCACCAAGCGCCTGCCCAGCAAGGAGGCCTTGGACGGCGTGATGTACAAGGCCATCGCGATCGGCTTCGCCTTCTTCACCATCGCCACCGTGCTGGGCGCGATGTGGGCGGCCGAGGCCTGGGGCGGTTACTGGACCTGGGACCCGAAGGAGACCTGGAGCCTGATCCTCTGGCTGACCTATGCCTCCTGGCTGCACATGCGCTTTACCAAGGGCTGGCGCGGCCCGGTCATGGCCTGGTGGGCCATCATCGGCCTGTTTGTCACCACCTTCACCTTCCTGGGCGTGAACATGTTCCTGTCCGGGCTGCATTCCTACGGAGAGCTGTAAATGAAGCGTCGTGATTTCCTGGGCGCCGTCGGCGGTGCCGGATTGCTCCTGGCAACCGGCACCGGCCTGGCTCGCGAATACCGGGACGGCCAGAACTTCCGCACGATCCAGCCCCCGGTCGATACCGGCCTGGAGGATGGCAAGATCCAGGTGGTCGAGGTCTTCTGGTATGGCTGCCCCCACTGCTATTCGTTCGAGCCCTATGTGCAGGAATGGCAGAAGGGGCTGGATGACGACATCGAGTTTGTCTATCTGCCTGCGCCAATGAACGATGTCTGGGCCCTGCATGCGCGTGTCTTCTACACCGCGCAGAAGCTGGATGTCCTGGACGAGGTTCACCAGGCGTTCTACGACGCCATCCATGACCAGGGCCGCGAGATGCGCTCGGAAAGCGCGATCCTGCGCTTTATCAACCAGCGCGGGCTGGATGCCGACGAGTTCCGCGAGGTCATGCGCTCCGAAGAGATTCGCCGCAAGGTGACCGAGGCCGGCCAGGACGTGCAGGAGTACGGCGTCGAGGGCGTCCCCACACTGGTCATCGATGGCGAGGCCGTGGTCTCGGCCAGCATGACGCGCAGCCACGAGGAAATGCTCGACGTCGCCGACTTCCTGATCGAACGGGCCCGGGGCTGATCCCGCCCGTGTCCAGGAGGCCCCGGCCGGCCGGGTGGCATCGCGCGTGAGCACGACCGCCACCACCGCCCAGCGACTCGTCGAGTGCCTGGAGCAGGAAGAGGTCGAGCGCGTGTTCGGCCTGCCGGGGGAAGAGAACATGGCCGTTCTCGACGCCCTGGCCGACTCCCCCATCGAATTCGTTACCACACGCCATGAACAGGGCGCAGCCTTCATGGCGGACGTCCATGGCCGGCTGTCCGGCCGTGCCGGCGTCTGCCTGGCCACCCTCGGCCCGGGCGCGACCAACCTGATCACCGGTGTCGCCGATGCCAACATGGATCATGCCCCGCTGGTCGCGATTGCGGGCCAGGCGAGCACCCACCGCCTGCACAAGGAGTCGCATCAGGTCCTCGACCTGAAGGGCCTGTTCCAGCCGATCACCAAGTACAGCTCGAGTGTGGTCGAGCCCGAGATCCTCCCCGAGGTCGTGCGCAAGGCATTCAAGTGGGCCGAGGGCGGCAAGCCCGGTGCCAGCTTCATCGAGCTGCCCGAGAATGTCGCAGCCCTGCCGTGCCCCAATCGGCCGCTGCCCGTCCATGCAGGACCCGAGGCGGTGCCCGCCGACGCCTCACTGGAAGCCGCGGCGCGGCTGCTCAACGAGGCCGAACACCCGCTGATCCTGGCGGGCAACGGCGTAATCCGTTCGGGGGCCAGCGGCACCCTGTCGCAATTGGCGTCCGCGCTGAACATCCCGGTGGCCAACACGTTCATGGCCAAGGGCGTGCTGCCGTTTCGTCACCCCCTGGCGCTCGGCTCGGTCGGCCTGCAAAGCCAGGATTTCGTGAATTTCGGCTTTCACAAGGCCGACGTCATCGTCTGTATCGGCTACGACCTGGTGGAGTATCCACCGAAGCTCTGGCACCCGACCGGCGACCGCACACTGATCCACATCGACTCCGCCCCGGCCGAGGTCGACGGTCACTACAACGTCTCGTCCGAGGTCATCGGTGACCTCAACACCTGCCTCGCACGGCTGATGGATCTGGTCGATCCGCGCGAGGAGACCATCCTGCGCCCGCTGCGTCAGAGCCTGATCGACGACATGAACGAGCACCGCGAGGACACCCAGTTCCCGCTGAAGCCGCAAAAGCTGATCTGGGATCTGCGCACCGCGGCCGAGCTCGATGCGGTGGTGATTACGGATGTGGGTGCGCACAAGCTCTGGATGGCGCGCATGTTCCGCTGCGAACTGCCCAACACCTGCCTGATCTCGAACGGCTTTGCCAGCATGGGCATCGCCCTGCCGGGGGCCATCGCGGCCGCTGCGCTCTACCCCGAACGTCAGGTGATCGCGGTCACCGGCGATGCCGGCTTCCTGATGAATGTGCAGGAACTGGAAACGGCCGTGCGGCTGGGCCAGAACTTCGTGGTGCTGATCTGGAACGACAATGCCTACGGCCTGATCGAGTGGAAACAGGTACGCGAGTACGGACGCAAGGCCTTCGTCGACTTCGGCAATCCCGACTTTGTCCAGCTGGCGCGCTCGTTCGGGGCCAGCGGCGTGCGGGTAGGACCGGGCGACAGCCTGGAGGCCGCCCTGCGCGAGGCCCTGGCGTCACCTGGTGTCACGATCATCGACTGCCCGGTCGATTACAGCGAAAACCTGAAACTGACGGAACGTTTGGGCGAGCTGGTTTGTCCATTCTAGCGAGGCGGGGCGCAATGAACCCGCAGTTTTGGGGAACTACAGCAGTATGACGGCCACGGCCAGCGGCAAGAGTGCCGAACCGGTCCGCGCGCAACCGGCCTCGACGGAGGCCCGCGGACTGACCTACCAGCACGACCAGGGTGCGCAGCGCTTGCGCCTGCTCAGTTTTAACGCGCAAGTCGGGATCCCGTCCTCCCGCCTGCACCATTACGTCACCAACTCCTGGAAACATGTGCTGCCCTACAAGGGCCGCATCGGCAATCTGGACCGCGTGGCGCGGTTCATCGCGGATTTCGACATCGTCGGGGTGCAGGAGCTCGACGGTGGGAGCCTGCGCTCCAGCTTCGTCGACCTGGCGTCCTACCTGTCGGAAAAGGCTCGCTTCCCGCACACCTACAACCGGATCAACCGCAATCTGGGCCAGTTTGCCAAGCACTCGCTCGCCCTGTTCACCCGCCTCGAACCCGAAAAGGTCGAAATGCACCGGCTTCCCGGGCCACTGCCGGGACGCGGGGCCATCGAGGCCCGCTACGCGATGGATAACGGCGAGGAGCTGGTGCTGTTCCTGCTGCATCTGGCCCTGGGCCGGCGTGCTCGCCAGGCCCAGCTGGACTATGTCGCCGAGCGGATCCAGTCGGAACGCCACGCCGTGGTCATGGGGGACCTCAACTGCCAGCAGGACAGCCTCGAGATCCGCCGCCTGGTTGCCCGTACCGGACTGATGGAGCCGATGAGTTGCCCGGCGACCTACCCGTCCTGGGATCCGCGGCTCGTGTTCGACCACATCCTGCTGACCCCGGACCTGCATGTGAGCGACATGCGGGTCTACAACGTGGCGCTGTCCGACCACCTCCCGGTCGGCATCGAGATCGAGCTCCCCGCCGCCCAGTCGCTGCACGGTACCCGTCACACGGCCTGACCCCCTTGGCTGGCATCCGCGTCGCGGACGCGGTTAAATGAGCCGCACGCCCACACGCCAACGCCCTTCCGGGAGCCCCATGTCCGCCAGCGAGATGCGCAGGACCATCATCGACCTCGAGCGGCGCCTCGAGCGCGAACAGGCCCAGCAGGACGCACTGAGACGTGTGGCGCTGCGGGCACTGGCGGTGGTTGGGGCCCGCGTGCCCACCCTGGAGGGCGCGGTTCAGGATCTTTCCCGTGCGGTGGAGGCCCGCCCGCCCGACTCCGCCTGGATGGATCGGCTCGGGGTTCAGCTGGCCGACGCCGTACGCAGCTCGGATCAGCACGAGGATCTGGCGACCACGATGCTGGAGGTCGTGCGCCGCGGACTCAACGGATTCGATTTCCTCGATCCCGGCCTGGAGGACCTGCACCGCGCTGCGGAGCGGCGCGATCGCTCCGAGATTGAACGCACGCTCTCGCAGCTCTTCCTGGTGCTGCACGACAAGTGCGAGCGCGCCATGCACGAGCGCGAGGAACTCTCCGAGGTCGTGGGAGAAATCTGGCATCGCCTGGAGGATGTCGACTCGGCCCTGTCGGAAGACGAGGCGCGCAGCGAACGGGCGCGCGCCTCGGTTGCCACCCTGCACGACGGCATCTCGGACGACGTTCGGGCCATGAAAGGCCGCATGGATGACCACGAGGACATCGGCACCCTGCGCCAGGAGATTACCCGGGGCCTGGATCGGGTCGTCGAACATGTGGCGACCTTTCGCAACCAGCAAGAGACCGACCTGCTCGAGGCCCTGGAACGCAACCGCCTGCTGCGGGCGAAGGGTCGTACGCTGGAGTCGCAGGTCCATGCGCTGCGCAAGAGACTGGATCAGGCGCGGGCCGAGGCCTACCGCGACAATCTGACCGGGCTGCCCAACCGCAGTGCGTTCGAGCACTATCTGGACGGACTGCGCGAGGATCTGGGGCCGGAGCAACCGGCCTGCCTGCTGGTCTGGGACATCGACCGCTTCAAGGCAATCAACGACGCATACGGCCACAGCGCCGGGGACAAGGTCCTGAAGGCGGTTGCGGAGATCCTCGCCGAGGGCGTGCGCAGCGAGGATTTTGTCGCCCGCTACGGGGGCGAGGAGTTCGTGATGATCCTCACCTCGGACCCGGACACCTGTCAGCGGCGCGCCGATTCGATCCGCGAGGCCGTGGATCGGCTAATCGTGCGCGCCGGCAAGACGCGGCTGCGCGTGACGATATCGGCGGGCATGTCCCCGATCGTGGCCGGACAGTCCACCGAGGCCATCTTCGACGCCGCGGATCATGCCCTGCTACAGGCGAAACAGCTCGGGCGCGACCGCGTGGAGCGGGCCGACCGCGAGCCTCACCCATCCTGATTGCCAGGGAAGCACTGATCCGTGTTTCCCGAATAGGAAGGAGGCCAATGTGAGTGCCGAGTCATCCCCCCAGCTGATCTTTGGCGAGGTCCTGTTCGATGTCTTTCCCGATGGACAGCGCGTCCTGGGAGGGGCACCGTTCAATGTCGCCTGGAACCTGCATCAGCTCGGAGAGCCGGTCTGTTTCGTCGGCGGTATTGGCGACGACCCGGCGGGTGCCGAGGTGCGGGCCCGCATGGATGCGATCGGCATGGACACCAGCGGGCTGTACCGGCACCCCGAGGCACCGACCGGCGAGGTCCGCGTCGAACTCGCCCACGGCGAGCCCAGCTACACCATCGTGCCGGACCAGGCCTATGACGACGTACCCGCAGCCTGGGCGGATCGACTGCCCGACGCCACGCCACTGCTCTACCACGGGACCCTGGCGCTGCGCCGGGGGAACCACGATCTGCTGGCACACCTGCGCGAACGCGCAGGGCACCGCTTCGTGGATGTGAACCTGCGCGAACCCTGGTATACCCGCGACACGGCGCTGGCCCTGATCAGTGGCGCCGACGTGGTCAAGTTGAACCAGGACGAGCTGGAAACCCTGGCCCCCGGGACTGCGGGTACCGAGGCGGAAACGGCCCTGCTGGAGCAGGCGGACATCCGTCAGGCCCTGGTGGTCACCGCCGGGGCCGACGGGGCGAGCATTCGCACCGTCGAGGGCGAACGCGTGGCGGCCCCGGCCCCGCCGGTACCCGAACTGCGCGATGCGGTCGGGGCCGGCGACGCCTTTGCCAGTGTGGTCCTGCTCGGCATGCGGCAGGGCTGGGACTGGCCGACCACCCTCGAACGCGCGCTGGCCTTCGCGGCAGCCGTCTGCACCCTGCAGGGCGCCACCAGCGACGACCCCGGCTTTTACCAGGACGCCCGGATCAACTGGGATTGAGCACGGGCCGGCCTGGCCGCCTCGTCCGAGGTGGCCGTTGGCCGAACCGCCAGCTTACGGGCGCCAGCCGAACTCGTCGGCCTTCTGGCGGGCCAGCGCCGGGATATCGGTGGCGACGAACTTCTCGTGCAGCACCTGCACCCCGATCATGTGGTTGATCACCGCATCCAGCTGGACCTGGGTGGCCGCCGGGGTGTTCTCGTCCTCGTGCAGCTCGAACACGCGACGCACGCCCTCGGGATCCAGCAGCCCGGCCTCGGCCACCTTCTCCGGCGACAGGTAGCGATCGGCCAGGGCCTTCATCGCCGCCCACTTGACCGGATCGGTATGCGCCGGCGGGGCCATGAAGGCGAACTTCTCGCGCTCGTAGAGCACCTTCGGCAGCAGGCCCTTCATCGACTCGCGCAGTACGTATTTCTCCGTGCGGCCCTTGATGCGCATCGTGGGGGGCAGCTGGGCGCAGAACTCGGCCAGGTGGTGGTCGAGAAACGGCGGGCGCGCCTCCATGGAGTTGGCCATGTCCATGCGGTCGCCACCCCAGGTCAGGATCTGCCCCTCCAGCATGGTCTTGATCCAGACGTACTGGGCCTTGTCCAGCGGATGGCGTCCGTCCAGCATGTCGTCGTCCAGGGCGTTGGCGATCGCCTTGCCGGGCTGATAGCCCTGCATGCGCTCGCGGCGCTCCGGCGCCAGCAGGCCGGGCACGTGCTCGGCTGCCGCCAGCCAGGGCTGCAGACAGGACGGGGTAAAGCCCATCATCTTCGTGAACTCGGGGTCATCGACCTCGTCCTCGGCCAGCATCGCGCCGGAGAACAGCTCGTTGGACTCGTTCAGCATCTGCTGCCAGGCGGCGCGGTCGGCCTCCGGCAGGGTGTCCAGTCCGTGCAGGAACATGTCGCGGCGAAACGCCGGGTAGCCACCGAACAGCTCGTCCGAGCCCTCGCCGGTGACCACCACCTTGTAGCCGGCCTCGTTCACGTGGCGGCTCATCAGCAGCTTGGCCACCCCCAGCGTGTTGTAGATGGTGCGCTCGGCGTGCCACAGGGCCTCTTCGAAGTTGTCGTAGAGGTGGTCGGCATCCAGCCGCAGGATGTCCTGGTCGGCACCGACGCTCTCGGCCATCTCGCGGGCGATCGCGGTCTCGTCGTAGTCGTCGTTGTCGAAGCCGATGGTGAAGGCCTTGACCGGCGACTGCTGGCTGGCCGAGGCCAGGCCCAGGGTGATGCAGGAGTCGATCCCGCCGGAGAGGTAGCAGGCGACCGGCACGTCGGCCTCCAGGCGCAGCTGGACGGCCTCCATCAGCTGTTCGCGCACCCCCTCGATCCAGTAGTTCTCGTCGGTGTCTTCCTCGGGCGGGCGCTCGGAGGCCAGCGGGAAGTCCATGTCCCAGTACTTCTCCTGGCGCACCTTCAGCCTGCCATGGGCCCGCTCGACAATGACCATGTGGCCGGGCTTCACCTGCTGGATGCCCTCGAAGGCGGTGGTCCCCGGGACCATGGTCTGCATCAGCTGGTGGTACAGGCCGTCGTCGGCGAACTGGCGCGGGACGTCGGGGTTGGCGAACAGCACCTTCAGTTCGGAGCCGAACACGAAGCTGCCGTTGGCCTCGGTGAAGTACAGCGGCTTGATGCCGAAGCGATCGCGGATCAGGATCAGGCGGTCATGCTCGCGGTCATACAAGGAGATCGCGAACTCGCCGCGGAAGTGCCTGAGCGCGTCCTCCAGGCCCTCGCGCTGGTACAGGTGCATGACCATCTCGGAGTCGCTCTTGGTGCGGAACTTCACCCCGCGCGAGGTCAGGTCGGTACGGATGCGCTTGTAGTCGTACAGCTCGCCGTTAACCGCGGTCATGATCGACCCGTCGGGCATGGAGAACGGCTGGCGGCCGCGGTTCTCGTCCAGGTCGATGATCGACAGCCGGGCGTGCGAGAAGCCCACCCCGCGATCATCCAGCGTCTTGTAGCCGAAGCCATCGGGGCCACGGTGGTACTGGATCGCGGCCATGTTGACCAGGGTTTGCGGGTCGACCTTCCGGTTCGGGTCGGCGTTGAAGATTCCGGCGATGCCACACATGGCATGTCTCCTTGGTTATTCGTTCTCGGCGAGCGGGGCGCAGCCCGGGCGAACCCGACGCGCCGCGCCGCTCGCGGTTCAGTTGCAGCCCGGGCTCAGCCTTCCGGCGTATCCATGACCTGGCTGATGCGGCGCACCACGCTGGTCAGCAGCGCCATGCGCACGAACACCGCCCCGCGGGCCTGGGCGAAGTACCAGTTGTGCGGGGTGTCGTCGAGGTCGGTGGACAGCTCCGCACCCCGTGCCAGCGGATGCATGATGATCGCGCTGTCTTTGAGCGGGGAGTTGCGGTCGAGCTTCAGCCCCTCTCCCATCGACTCGAAGGTATCGCCCACCCAGGCGATGGCGTTGATGTACACCACGTCCAGATCCGGCAGCACCGGATCCAGTTCGTGCACTACACGCAGTTGCAGACCGGCCTCCTCCAGTTCTTCGCGCTGGTCGGGATCGAAGTTCTCGTCCTCGCGCGAGATGATCACGACCTCCGCGATCGCCTCGGGGAACAGGCTCAGCAGCCGCAGCAGCGAACGCACCGTGCGCATGCGCGACGGTACGCCGATGATGCCGACCTTGATGCGGTTTTCCGGCGCCACGGGGCCGGTGAACAGCTCCGGGCGCCACTTGGCCAGGGTGTAGACGTCCGCCAGCGCCTGGGTCGGGTGCTCGTCGATCCCGTTGCCGGCGTTGACCAGCGGGATCCGCAGGTTCTCCAGCATGTTGTGCGCCGCCTCGCCATCGGAGGAGCGCAGCACCAGAACGTCGCCGTAGTTGTTGAACATCTCGGCGATGTCCGCCAGCGACTCGCCCTTGGCGATGCCGGTGCTCTTGGGGTCGGTGATCGACATCACCGCCCCGCCGAGGCGGTGCCAGGCGCTCTCGAACGACAGCCGGGTGCGCGTGGACGGCTCGTAGAACGCGCTGATCAGGATCTTGCCCGCCAGGGGCAGGTGCATGAGTGCCGGTGTCGTCTCGTATTGCGCCGCCAGACGAAAGAGTTGCAGCAGCTCCTCGCGCGAGAACTGCTGACTGGAGACGACATGCGCGGCCGCCAGCTTCAGCAGCGGGTCCGGGTCCTCTTCTACCGCAGCCAGCAAGGCCTTCGGCCGATCGGTACCGGCGGCGCCGTCTTTCGGGTGGAGCACGTGCAGGGGATCTTCGGTGTAGTTCACCAGAGGCATCCTTTTTTCCAGTCGCGAATAAACAGGGCCAGCAGCAGGATCGGGGTCAGGCTGGCCACCAGCGTGGCAACCACGACAATCACTGACAAGGCGGTACTCGAGATCATCATGCGGTCCGGACCTCCTCGGTCGAGGCATCGCGGGACAGACGATCCCAGTCAAACGACCGGGGCGCCAGCCAGGTACTCAGCACCATCACGGCCAGGGAGACGGCCGCGCCCACCAGTGCCGCGACATAAAAGCCGATCAGGAAATAGCTGGCCAGTCCGATGCCCGACCCCAATATCATCGACCAGGCCGCGCCATGAGGGTTCGCCCGCCGCCAGTACAGCCCGGCGACGATTGGCCAGATCGCGGATGCCACGAACGCACCGGTGAAGTACAACAGCTCGGCCAGCGAGCCGATGATCGGCAACTCGCCGCGATAGCTCGCGGCCAGCCAGGTCAGCAGCCCCAGCAGCACGACGATCACCTTGGTCGCACGGAACTGGCTCTGCTCGCTGGCCTGCGGACGGATGTGGCCGCGATAGATGTCGCGGGTGACCAGGTCCGAGGTCGCGGCCAGCAGCGAATCGAGGCTCGAGGCCAGTGCGGCGAACACCACGATGAAGACCACGATCGCGCCCGTAAGTCCGAGCACCTCGGCCGCGACCAGCGGCCCGACCATGTCCGCGGCGGGCACGTTGATGCCCAGCGCCGGCGTGGCCAGGGCGACGAAGCCGGCGACGATCGGAATCGGCAGCCACAGCAATCCGCCCAGCAGGTAGGCACGAAAGCCGACGTTGCGGCCGAAGGCGAACGCGCGGGACCACCAGACGTTGGAGTGGAAGATCTCGCCGACCCCGAACAGCAGGTTATTGAACAGGAACATGATCGCGGCCGGGAACAGCAGGCTCAGCAGTTCCGGGCGCTCTTCCATCAGGTTGAAGTGGATCGCCTCGAAGCCGACCCGGTCGATGGTCAGCCAGGCGATGAACGCCGCACCGGCGATGATGATGATGGTCTGGATGAAGTCGGTCCCGATGACAGCGCGCAGACCGCCCAGCAGGGTATAGATCACGCAGACCGTCAGGATCACGCTCATGCCCACGCGATAATCGATCCCGGCGAGAGCATTGATCAGTACGCCACCGGCCATGGCCATCGAGACCAGCCAGCCAAAGGCATAGATCAGCGAGACCACCAGGAATACCCGCCAGGTAAAGGTGCCAAACCGCAGCCGGATAAAGTCCCCGGAGGTGAACCCGCCCGGCATCAGCTCGCGGATGCGCCGCGCCAGCGGCGCGAACAGGATCAGGCCCAGCGCCCCCAGCGAGTAGCCGAGCATGCCCCAGACGCCCAGCTGCAGTGCCAGCTGCGGGGCGGTCATCGTGGTATTGGCGGTGACCCAGGTGGCCATCGCGGTCGCGGTGGCCAGCGCCAGCCCCACGTTGCGCCCGGCCAGCATGTGGTCCTCGGCGGTTCGGTTGCGACGACCCAGCCACCAGCCGAGCAACACCCAGAGGATGCTGAACGCGATCAGCAGCCCCCAGGCGATGGAGGTCGGGAGGATCGGGGCGTCGAGGCCGGTCACGAGGCCTCCTTCACCTTCTTGATCTCGCGGATCGCCTCGTCGGTGGTCATCACGCGGGCGTAGCGGTCCTTGATGGTGGTGATCGTCGCCTTCTGCATCTCCGGGGTCACCGTCGCGGTGGCGTCGTCCATCAGCGTGACATAGAAGCCCAGATCACAGGCATCGCGCACCGCCGTGGATACGCACTCGTTGGAATAGACGCCGACGATGAACAGGGCCGATATGTTCAGGTTGCGCAGGATGTAGTGCAGGTTAGTCGAGTTGAAGACCCCGCTGGCGGTCTTGTCCAGCACAATCTCGTCGCCCACCGGCGCCACCTGCTCGACGAACTCCGCGTCCTTGGAGCCGGGCGCGGCATGCAGCCCCAGACGCTTGTGCCCCGGGCTGCGGTCGCGGCCGTCGTGGGTCAGCGAGCGGATGCGTGTGTGGATCACCTCCAGCCCCTGCTCGCGAAACGCATCCTGCAGCCGGCGCACGTTCGGGAGCACCGTCTGCTCCAGGCGGTTGAAGTAGTACTCCTGTGCCTCGGGCGGGACCCCCGACTGGACCGAGTCGGCAAACACACCGTGGCCGCGCGCGGCGTCCAGGTACTGCAGGTCGATGCACAGCAGGGCGACGTGATGCTCGCGCAGCTCCTGGCGCAGGACCGGGGTCGTGATCAGGCTCTCCTGGTACTGCTCGCGCAGCGGATCCAGGGCGTCGTAGTCGGTGATCTGGGAGACGTTGTCGTTATTGGCCATACCGGGCTGTCCTTGGATCGCGGTGATGGTAGACGGTCACGAACGGGCGGCCAGGGCCAGGACGCTTTGCAGTGTCAGGTTGGCGCCGGTCTCGATGTCCTCCCAGTTTGTCCATTCCGCCGCGGAATGGCTACGACCCTGCAGGCTCGGCACAAAAATCATGCCCGTGCGCGTGATCGCGCTCATGCTCTGCGTGTCGTGCGCAGCCCCGCTCGGCATGGTCAGGTATTCCAGGCCCATGCGCTCCGCTGTCGTCTCGATGGTCTGCACGACCCCTGGATCGCAGCGCACCGGGTCGATCTCGGAGAGCACGTCGAACTCGAACATCAGATCGCGGCGGCGCGCGAGACTCGACAAGGTACGCCGGGCCGCGTGGGCCAGTGCGGTCAGCACCTTCTCGTCAGTGTCGCGCACCTCGAAGGAGAACGTTGCCGCACCCGGGACCGTATTCGCCGCACCCGGCGAAAGCTCCACGCGGCCAATGGTGGCGCGCGAGTTCGGGCTGCCGTGCTCCTCCAGCAGGCGATTGATCTCGCCGCCAAACTCGGCCAGCCCCTGGAAGGCATCAATACGCATGTCCATGGGCGTGGTGCCCGCATGATTCGGTTGCCCCTTCAGGCGCACCTCCCACTTGAACAGGCCGGTAATGGCCTCGACCACCCCCACGCTCAGGCCGCGGCGATCCAGCACCGGGCCCTGCTCGATATGGGTCTCGATGAAGGCATGCAGGGTGTGCGGATCACGACGGGCGTTCAGTGCATCGTCGGCATCAAGCCCCCAGTCCGCCATCGCCTCGACCAGCGTGATGCCCTCGAGATCCCGGGCATGACTGATGCTTTCAGGGGTCAGCTTGCCGGCCATCGCCTGCGAGCCGAACATGCCGCCGAAGCGGCCCTCCTCGTCGGTGAAGTCGATGACCTCCAGGGGATACTGCAGGTCGACTTCGTGTTCCTTGGCCGTGCGCAGCACCTCCAGCCCGATCAGTACGCCTAGGGCACCATCCAGTGGGCCTCCGCCGGGGACGGTATCGAGATGCGAACCCATGGCAACCACCGGGCGCTTGCCGTCGTAGTCGAGCCGGCCATGAAGGTTGGCGGCACCGTCCTGCCAGACATCCAGTCCTGCGGCCTCGAGCCGGCTGCGAAACCACTCGCGTCCGGCGCGATCACCCTCGCTGAAGGCACGGCGGTGCAGCCCCCGATCGGCATCGCGACCGATCTGCCCCAGTTCGTTGATGTCCTGCTGAAGGCGCTGCATGTTGATCTTGAGCTCGTGCATCGTGTTCTCCGGTGGGGCCACCGGCCCCGGTCGCGGTGCACGCGGATCGACGGACGGGGCAGGTGAATTCAGTCGCGCGGTCGGCCGCGCAGGATGGCGACGATCAGGACCAGGAAGACGGCGCCTCCCAGCGCAAAGAAACCAAACGCTCGGGCCAGGCTGTGGTGCGCCACTTCAACACGGGCCTCGTCGGCCCAGTCGTCCGCACCCTCGGCTCGCAGACGGAACCGGTACTCGCCATCCGGCAGGCCGCTGATCACGCTGCTGGTATCTCCGCCACGATAGATCACGCGGGCGTCATCGAAGTCCGGTCCGCTTGCCCGTTCGAGTTCGACGGCCCCCTCGGCGTTCCATTCCAGGGTGAAGCCGCCATCGCGCGAATCCGTGGGCGGATCGTCAAAGCGAGGTTCGGCGAGAGCAGCCAGCGGCAGCAGAAGGAGGAGCAGGAGGCTGGCAGGCAGGATAGGGCGCATGGCGCGTTTCCCGGCGGTCACGCCGCTCAGGTTTTCACCTCGAACGGCTGCAGGCCAGCACGAGGCTCGGTGGTATTCATGGCCTCGACCAGGAGGGTGAGCCCCCCGTCCAGCTCCGCCAGGCGCTCGGGCGGGAGGGCCTGCAGGGCTCGGTTCAGCTCGCCCTGGGGGGCCGCCGGCGCATTGGCCAGAAGCTCTTCGCCCTTGGCCGTGACATACAGCCGCACGATGCGCTGGTCCTTCTCGGGCCGGCGGCGCTCGACCAGCCCGCTGTACTCCAGCTTGTCCAGCAGGTTCGAGGTGGTCGAGGCATGCACCGACAGCCGCCGCGAAAGATCGCTGACGTTCAGCCCGGGCGTGCGCTGCAGTTCCCACAGGGCCCACAACTGCGAGGCGCTGATCCCGCAGGCACGCTCGACCGCCCGCGAATGCCCCTGCAGGGCACGGATGATCACGCGCAACTGACGAATCACGGAACGCGAAAGATCCGGTTCTGTCTCCATGGGCGTGCGGTCGGGTTGGCTCTGGGCGGAAACGGCTGACATTTCAAATGGGCTCGGTATGGCAATGATCATATAGTTTTGTACAAAAATAACGTGCTTGCAACTTCGCGTGTCGGGCGTCCGGACGAAAACCCTGTCTACCGAGAGGAACTGAAGCCCCCTCATTGGCGTCCCCTCTTCAAGAGCAACTCCCGGGGGTTCCCCCGTTTGGGGTCTGGACGCCGACCCCGCTGTGACGCTTCATTTTCGATTCAAGAGGAGGGTTCGAATGGACCAGCACCCTGCTTGGGGCAAGGCGGCCCTGTCGGCCGCGGTTGCGATCGCCACGGTTGCCGGCACGGGGGCCATCCACGCGGACCAGGGGGCGAACAGTGCCCCCCAGTTCGACTTCTATGGCTCGCTGCGAACACAGGGTGAGTATGTGCGGCCGGACAACCGGGACGAGTCCGAGGATGGATTGGATGCCTACTGGGGAGTGCGGGATGCCTACTCGCGCCTGGGCGTCCATATGGACTGGGCCCTTAATGACTGGATCGACCTCTTCGGACAGGTAGAGCTCCCGATCGACACCGCCAACGGGAAGGTGCAGGACCCCTGGGACCAGGACGCGGACGTCCGTGTCGCGCAGATAGGGCTGCGCGGGGACTTCGGTCGGGTCGCCTACGGCCAGCAGTGGATGCCGTACTACAACGCGATCGCATCCCCGCTGGACATGTTCAGTACGTACTACAGCGGCTTTGCGACGTTCACATCCTTTCGGCTGGGCGATACCGTGTCGTACTACACTCCCGAATTGGGCGGGTTTACGTTTGCCGGTTCCTACAGCCGCAACCGGGGCGCATTGCGAGTGGACGGAACGCCCGATGACCACTATCAGGCCGTCGCCCAGTACGCCGTGGGCGATACCACCGTCGCGGTCGGTGTCGACGATCAGCGAGGTGAAAAGGACCTGCGTCTCTACGGAGCTTCCATTTCCCATGTGATGGGCGACCTGTATCTCGCGGCCAAGTACGAACGATTTTCCAGTGACATCGACGAGCAGGCCTTCGGCCAGGATGGCTCCGAGGCCTTCAACGTGTTCGCCAGCTACCGCTGGGGACCCCATGTGTTCAAGGGCATGCTGGCGCAGGTCGACCACTATGGCGAGACCATTGCCCATCTCGGTTACGACTACCTCTGGACCGACAATCTGAAGCTGTTTGCCGAGTACTACTCCGAGGAGGAAACCGCGGCGATCACCGAACGCCGCGCCGGGGCCGAGACCTTCCCCGCAGGCGCCTCGGGTGGCCAGGTGATCGCCGCCGGCATCCGCTACGACTTTTAGGGAACGCTCGCCTTGTTGGGGGATCGCCCGGGCAAGACAGAAGAAGTGAACCGTGGCCCAATGTGCTCGGCCAGGTGAAACAGGGCCTTCCGGGCCCAAAACCTACGAACGAACCAGGGAGTCCATGATGAAGCAGTCCGCAATCGCGGCAGCAGCCGCGTTTTCGCTCTTGGGGCCCATGCTCGCACAGGCCTCGCCGCTCGGGATCGCCCACGGGCTCGATAGTCAGGACCGTGTGCTCGTGCATGCCGACGGGATGCCGGCCGATGATGCGTTCATGACGCTGGGGGCTCTGACGGTCAAGGGCCGCCTGATGCGCGACAGCGAGCTGGGGCACGACGACTACCGCCCCGAACTGGCCGATGACCCGATGCGGCAGATCGGCGAGACCTGGCTCGGCCTGCTGGATACGGTGCACGGCAAGCTGGTGGATGAAGGGCGCATGCGCGCCCAGGCCGGCCGCGACGACGAGGCCGATCCCGCCGCCTATGCCGATGCCGCGTATCTCTACCATATGCATCACAGCGGGGGTCGCTTCGAGCACCTGGGCCTGTACGACCAGGTCACCCACAACCCCGCCCCGCTGATGTCGGCGCTGGCGGACCACCTGGTCAACGAGCGCTACGCCGACGGCGAGGTGGCAGCGGCCAACGACTCGGACACCGATGCCCTCGCCTTCGGCCTCGACGCCCTGCACGGCCCCGCATACGCCTGGGTGCGCCAGCACAAGCCGGGTGGCGAGGACGACATGGGCCAACTGGAGCTCCAGACCCTCGCGGGCTGGCTGGGCCACTCGCGCGACGACATGGTCGAGATCGCCCGGGCCATGGCGGATACCGCCGACGCGGCCTGGGACGACGATGCCGGGATGTTTGTCCGCGACCAGGGCGCCGAATGGTCGGTGGATCAGGTCGGGGCGCTGCTGCGTGGCCTCAAGGGTGTCTACGAGACGCTCTACCTGTTCGGGGATGCAGACGACCAGGCACGCGCCGAGACCCTGGCGGACCGCACTGCATCCATCACCCGCGCCATCGTGGCCGAAGACGGGCCGATCCGCGACTGGGGCCTGCCCGCACGCATCGCGTTCGAGGACGGCGAGGCCCGTGCGGCCTCCGACCACGTCGACGTCGCCGCGCAATGGCGGTTCGTCCACCAGGTCACTGGCGGCTTTTCCCTGCTGCGCGAACGCGAGGGGACCGCAAAGCTGCTGAGCGAGCGGGCGCCGGAGCTGGAAGAAGAAATGGGTGCCGCAATCGACCGTCTGTTCAAGGGCGCACTCGAATACCAGCTCGATTCTGCCATCGTCCCCACTCGCCTGGCCTACGAAGACGGGTCGGTGGCCGACCCGACCGTGACCACCCGGTCCGTCGCGGCCTTCATGATGGCCGTGGCCAATGGCTACCGTACGGGCGAGGCCTTCGACCGCCCAGGGTCCTGGGGCGACGACGAGGCGCTGGCGGAACGCAGCCGGGCGCTGTACGACGCCTTCCTCGATCATGGCGAGGTCCTGACCGAGCAGCTGATCGTCCGGGACTAACGCGCGATGCACAGGCGACCGGCAGACGGGCAGACCCGGAGCCTCAGGGGACCGGTCGCTCTGCTGCCGCTGTCCCTGCCGGTGCTGGGCCTGGCCGCTCCAACGGCCATCGCCGAGGACGACGTACCCGTGCTCGACCCGGTCGAGATCACGGTGACCGCGCCCAGGCTGGCCACCCCGCTGGCGGACCTGCCGGCGGCGGTATCGCGGGTGGACGAGCGCCAGGCCACCGAGGGACGCCAGGGCCTGCAGCTGGACGAGTCGCTGAATCGCGTTCCGGGGCTGTTCGCCCAGAACCGCTACAACTTCGCGCAGGACGCGCGCATCTCCATCCGCGGCTTCGGCTCGCGCGCACCGTTCGGGGTGCGCGGGCTGCGCATCCTGCAGGATGGCATCCCCGAGACCACCCCGGACGGCCAGTCGCAGGTGGACGCGATCGACCTGCTGAACCTGCGCGACGTCGAGGTCCTGCGCGGGCCCAGCGCGGCGCTATACGGCAATGCCTCCGGCGGCGTGATCTCGGCGCGCACCCGCGACGGCCGCGACCAGCGCGGCTTTGGCGGCGGGGTCATGCTGGGCAGCTACGGCTATCGCCGCGCCGAGGCCATCGCCGAACAGGATCTCGGGGCCCATCGCTACTCCCTGACCGCCCACGACTTCGCCATCGACGGCTACCGCGACCAGTCCACCGCCGAGAAGCGCTACCTGCGCCTGCACACCGCCTCGGAACTGGAGGCGGGTACGCTGAACTTCCACCTGCGCTACCTCGATGCCCCGCGCACCGACGACCCTGGCGGGCTCACGCGCGAGGAGATGCGCCAGAACCGGCGTGCCGCCGCACCCCTGGCCACGGCCCTCGACAGCACCCAGGAGGCCGAGCAGCTGACGACGGGGCTGCAGTGGGAGCAGTCGCTCGGCCCCGGCGAGCTGCGCCTCGGCGGGTTCTGGACCCAGCGCGACTACGCGCAGCAACTGCCATTTCCCGGCGACTCGCGGGTGGCCTTTGATCGCGACTTTTACGGGCTCAACGCCCAGTACGAGCAGGATATCGGGCCGACCCGGGTGCTGACCGGAATCGACCTGGAAGAACAGCGCGACGACCGCACCCGGCGCTGTTCCGCTGGCCAGTTGTTTGACCGTGCACCTGACGCCCGCGAATGTTCGGCAGAACCCGAAGATGCTCTGACCGATCTCGCGCTGGATCAGCGCGAACGCGCCCGCTCGCGTGGGGTGTTCGTGCAGACCGACACCGCGCTGGGGTCGGACTGGAACATGGTGCTCGGCGCGCGCCACGACCGTATCCGCATGTCCATCGATGACCATTTCTCCGAAAGGGTAGGCGAACCGGACCGCTCGGATGCGCGGACCTTCCGCGAGACCAGCGCGATGGCGGGGCTGATCTGGCACTTCCGGCCCGAATACCGAGCGTACGTAAACGTGGCCACCAACTTCGAGACGCCGACCTTCACCGAGTTCGCGAACCCCGAGGGCGGGGGCGGATTCAACGCCCATCTCGACCCTCAACGGGCACGCAGCATCGAGGTCGGGATCCGCCGCGAGACCGGTCGCCTGGCCTGGGATGCCTCGGTCTACGCGACCCGCGTGCGCGACGAGATCGCCCCGTTCGAAGAGCCCAACGTGGACGGTCGCACGTTCTACACCAACGCCGGCCGAACCGCGCGCAACGGCTTCGAACTGGCGGTCGACTGGTCCGCAACCGAGCAGTGGACGCTGTCCAGCGCGCTCAGCCTGAACGACTTCCGCTATCGGGATTTCGTGGACCAGCGGGGTGAGCGGCGCGATGGTAACCGCCTGCCCGGGCTGCCGCGCGAGCAGTTGTTCGTGGAGGCCGACTGGCGCCAGGGCCCTTACTTTGTCACCGTCGATGCGCTGTACACAGGCGCGCGCTACGTGAACGACGCCAACGACGAACGCGTGGGCGGCCAGACCACGCTGAACCTGCGCGCGGGCCGCCACTGGCAGGATGGCAACGCCCATGTCGAGGCCTTCGTGGCCGCGAACAACCTGCTGGATGCGGACAACGTCGACAACATCCGCATCAACGACGGCAACCGTCGCTACTTCGAACCGGCCCCGGGCCTGACCCTGATGGCCGGCATGCGCATGACCTTCGGGCGCTAGCGCGCCCCACCACGCCGGACCCTGCCCCCGTCATTGCGAGGAGGCGAAGCCGACGAAGCAATCTCGCTCCGGAAGCACCGCGTTGCCAGAGTTCGGAGATTGCCACGTCGGCTTCGCCTCCTCGCAATGACGGTGCGACGAAGCGCCGTCGCCGCTACGTCGCGGGATGCACCGAGCGCGACGAACGGCATCCAGAAAGGGTGTCCGGCTAATCGCGCCGCCCAGGCCCCTCCGGCGGTTCCTTCGGCTCGATCTCGTCGAGCCGCCCCTGTTCGATCTTGCGCAGCGTCTCAGGGTCGGTGGGGTCGTCGTCCTCCCAGTCGTGCCGCCGGTACACCGGGAACGGGTCGCGGCGGTACAGGAACCAGCCACAGACCGCGCCCGCCACGGCCCCGAACAGGTGTGCCTCGTACGATACCCCGGGCGCGCTCGGGAAGACGCCCCAGATCATGCTGCCGTAGAGGAACAGGATGATGATGGCGACGGCAATGGACATTGCATCGCGCCGGCGAATCCCGATCACCACGGCGAAGAACATCAGCCCGTGGGTCAGGCCCGAGGCGCCGATGTGCAGGCCCTCGCGGCCGAACAGCCAGACGCCTAGTCCGCCCATCAGCCAGATCAGCGGGACCGCAACGCGTGTGGCCCTCGGGAAACCGTAGAGCGTCAGCATGCCGAGCACCCAGAGGGTCGGCACATTGGCGAGCAGGTGACCCCAGGAGCCGTGGATCAGCGGCGAGGTGATGATGCCCAGTGTCCCCACCGCGTCGCGCGGCAGGATGCCCAAATGCGACCAGTCCCCGCCCAGCAGGTCGTGCAGGGCATGGATCACGATCAGGATGGCAGCCCCCAGCATGGGCCAGAACAGCGCACGCCGAATCCGTTCCTGCTCGGCCCGGGGGTCGGCCGGGGCTGCCGGCCGGCGAAGGTTCATCATCCGCCTAGCCTGCCATGCCTGGACAAGAGGTCCAATCTCTCCCATCCCCCGGCGCCGCCACGGGCACCGTCATTGCGAGGCCCCGCAGGGGCCGCGGCAACCTCCTGAAGCTTGCGCAGTGTCGGGGTCCGAGGGTTTCGGAGGGAGGTTGCTTCGTCGCTGCACTCCTCGCAATGACGGTGGCGGCGCTAGTGCCCGCCCGGTCCCAGGTCGGCGCCCTTGTCGTGTTGCGCGAGCTTGTCGTGCAGTTCACCGCTTTCACCGCGCGGAGCCTTCACCTCGACCTCCATGCCGTTGCGGCGGAACTTGCCGACCACCTTGTCGATGGCGGCCACCGCCGAGCTGTCCCACAGCGAGGCGCGCGTCAGGTCGATCTCGATGTGATGGATACCCTCGCGGTAGTCGAAGCTGTCGATGAACTTGTCCACGGCGACGAAGAACAGCTGGCCGCGCACGGTGTAGATGCGCGTCCGGCCGTCCTCGGACAAGGCACTGGTGACCTCGACCGCCTTGACCATCTTGCGCGCGAAGAAGATCGCGGAGAGCAGCACGCCGGCGAACACGCCCAGCGACAGGTCGTGGGTGATCACGGTGGTGCCGACGGTCACGATCAGCACAGTGGCATCGGTGCGCGGCAGCTTGTGCAGGGTGGTCAGCGAGCCCCAGTCGAAGGTGGCGATGGAGACCATGATCATCACCGCCACCAGCGCGGCCATCGGGATCATCGACACCAGGTCGCCGAGGAACACGATGAAGATCAGCAGGAAGATCCCCGCCGACAGCGTGGACAACCGCCCCAGCCCCCCGGACTTGATGTTGATCACCGACTGGCCAATCATCGCGCAGCCCGCCATGCCGCCGAAGCAGCCGGTGACGATGTTGGCGATGCCCTGGCCCTGGGCCTCGCGGTTCTTGCCCGACGGGGTGTCGGTCAGGTCGTCGAGGATGGAGGCGGTCAGCAGCGACTCCAGCAGGCCGACGATCGCCAGCGCGAAGGCGGTCGGGAAGATGATCTGCAGGGTCTCCCAGTTCAGCGGGATGTCCGGGAACAGGAACACCGGCAGGCCGTCCGGCAGTTCGCCCATGTCGCCGACCTCCAGCGTCGGCAGGCCCATGAAGTAGACCAGGACGCTGAGCACCACGATCGCGACCAGCGGCGGCGGCAGCAGCTTCGGGTAGCCCGGGATCATCGGCAGGCCGTAGAGGATGAGCAGCCCGGCGGTGACCAGCGCCCACATGGTGGTGTCGCCATCCACCAGGTAGGGCACCTGGGACAGGAAGATCAGGATCGCCAGCGCGTTGACGAAGCCGACCAGCACCGTGCGCGGGATGAACATCATGTAGCGCGCGAGCTTGGCCCAGGCGAACAGGAGCTGGATGATCCCGGTCAGGATGGTCGCGGCCAGCAGGTACTGCAGCCCATGTTCCGCCACCAGCGTCACCATCAGCAGCGCCATGGCCCCGGTCGCGGCCGAGATCATGCCGGGGCGTCCGCCAGCGAAGGCGATTACCACCGCCATGGTGAACGAGGCGTACAGGCCCACGCTCGGGTCCACCCCGGCGATGATGGAGAACGCGATCGCCTCCGGGATCAGCGCCAGCGCGACCACGATCCCGGCGATCAGGTCAGCGCGGACGTTGAAGAACCAGACTTTGCGCTGGCGGGCCAGGAAGTCTTGTAGGGTCTGCTGCACGTGGGAATCCCCCATACGGATGCGCGCCGCTCTATCGACCGGGGGCCGGACTGACGGGTGAGCGAACAGGTGCCGGGGGAAACTCGCCCGTGTGACACCCCTGGCGGGCGCGGTTGCAAGCGGTCTGGTGCCAGTACAGACTGAAACCGCCGAAAGGGGGCGAAGTCTAGCACCTCGCACCACGACGCTGAACCGCGCGCCCCCTGTGGGGTCTCGCCGAGGCCCTTCCCACGACCAGCCCGAGGATCCCCATGCTGCAGCGCGTCATCATCGCCGTCGACTTCTCTCCTGCCTCCGCCGCGGCCCTGGCCGTCGCCCGGCAGCACTGCCCGGGGGCGAAGAAGCGCCTGCTCTACGTGATGAAGCCCTCGGACGTGGCCGGGCCCAGCGCGGCCGGCGCCTTCAGTGGCGCCGGCACCTCGCCGCTGAACGCGAAGGACATGCGCCACTCGGCGGAAGACAAGGTCCGCGCACAGCTCGAGGCATGGGCCGAGGCGGACGACGAGGTCGCCGTGGCCATCGGCAGCGCACCGGAGGAGATCTCCCGCCATGCCGAGGAATGGGGTGCGGACATGATCGTGATGGGCACCCGCGGTCGCAGCCAGATCGCCAGTATGCTCTCCGGGTCCGCGACCGAGTGGCTGGTGCGCAACGCGCGCCTGCCGGTGCTGGTGGTGCACGACGTCCCGCTGTCCGACGCCATGAAGGAAAAGCTGCCCCCGGAGGGCGCGGTCAACTGACCAGGCAGCGGATCATCAGGAGGAGCAGCTCAGCTGGATGCCGGCGGCCCAGGCGGGCGGCAGGTCCGCGTAGGCCTCGAACTCGGGCTGCTCGTCGTACGGACGCGCGAGGATGGCCTGCAGCCGTACCAGCTCGGAGGTATCGCCCGCCTCGGCCTGCTCGATCGCGGCCTGCGCCAGGTGGTTGCGCAGGATGTACTTGGGGTTGACCGCGTTCATCGCTGCCCGGCGCGCCGCGAACGGGCGGGCCTCCACCTGCAGGCGCGACTGATAGCGCGACCACCACGCGTGCCAGGCAGCCGTGTCCTCCAGTTCGGCCTCGAGCTGTTCGCGGATCTCGGATTGTTCCAGATCCGGCAGCTGGCGGAAGAAGCGCGTGTAGTCGACGCCCTCCGCAGCCATGCGCGCCAGCAGGTCCTGGCTCAGCTCAAGGTCTCCTTCGCGTTCCTCCACCAGCCCCAGCTTCGCGCGCATGCGCGCCAGCCAGGCCTGCTCGAACCGGGGCATGAAGTCCACCAGCAGTGCCTTGGCCCGCTCGATCGCGGCCTCGCGGGTGGCGTCCTGGAAATGGATCACCAGGGTTTCGGCCAGACGGATCAGGTTCCACTGGGCGATCGCCGGCTGCTGGTCGAAGGCGTAGCGGCCGCCCTGGTCGGTGTGGTTGCAGATGTAGCCCGGATCGTAGGCGTCCAGGAACGCGAACGGGCCATAGTCGATGGTCAGCCCCAGCAGGCTCATGTTGTCGGTATTCATCACCCCGTGGCAAAACCCGACGGCCTGCCAGTCGGCGATCATCTCGGCGGTGTTCGCGATGACCTGTTCGAGCATCGCGGCCACCGGGTCGTCGGCGTCCGCCAGCTCGGGATAATCGTGCGCCAGCGCATAGTCGATCAGTTCGCGCAGACGTTCGCTGTAGCCGCTGTAGTGGAAGTACTCGAAGTGCCCGAAGCGCAGGAAGCTGGGTGCCGCGCGCAGCACGATCGCCCCCGGCTCCACGCGCTCGCGCAGCACCTGCAGGCTGGAGCCGTACAGGGCCACCGCGCGCGTGGTCGGCACGCCCAGCGCGGCCATCGCCTCGGAGATCAGGTACTCACGGATCGAGGAGCGCAGTACCGCGCGGCCATCGGCGCCGCGCGAATAGCGGGTGCGCCCGGCACCCTTTACCTGCAGTTCCCAGTGTTCGCCGGAGGCGGTTTTGACCTCGCCCAGGAGCTTCGCGCGCCCGTCCCCCAGCTGCGGGACATAGACACCGAACTGGTGCCCGGCATAGACGCTGGCGAGCGGGTCGGGGCCTTCCATCGGGTGTCCGTCGGTACAGGCCCCCAGCCAGGGCTGGCTGGCCAGGTCGGTCTCGGCCAGTCCCAGGCGCCGGCACATCGCGGGGCTGGTCGCCAGACATGTGGCGTCCGGGAACGGGGCCGGCGCCGGACGGTCATAAAAGGCCTCCGGCAGACTGGCAAAGCGATTCACCCATTGCAGTTCGGGGGCGCTAGGCGCTGGGGCTTCGGCGCGGGACATCGATACCTCGGCAGATCGCGGCTTCAGGCGTTATGATGCGCGACGTTTGGATTTTGCACCTTTGGGCCCACAGTGCCCGGGTGTTCCGTCACGCGGGCACGGCGGCCATGCCGTACGCCCCATTTCCGGGAGGAGACCCGTGAGCGAAGAGCAGGACAACAAGAATCAGGGTGGCCTGAAAAACAGCGAACGCCTGGCCTGGCTGGGCTTCATGCTGTTTTTCGTCATCATCCTCGCCATCTACATTGCCCGCGCCACCGGGCTGGAGCAGGATGTGACCGAGGCGCAGCGCGAGCTGTATGAGACCCAGGTGCAGCTGCAGGAGTACACGCGGCACGAGATCCCGCGCCCGGTCGAGCTGGGCCTGACCAACGCGCATATCCAGGACCTGCAGCGCCGCGGCATGGCGCGTGCCGAGGAGCGCCTGCGCGATGACCTGATGGAGCACCCGGAGCTGATCCCGCACGAGGCCGAGGGCGACGAGGGCTTTGCGTTCCGGCCCGACGGCATCCACGTGCTGAACCATCGCTGGGTGCTGGCGAACTTCGAGGGTGACGAGGCCCACGGCCAGGTCCTGCTCGGCTACGAGGTGGTGCACGGCAACGTGATGTGGGAAGTGATCGACTCGACGCTGGACTACTGACGATCCTGACCAATCAGGTGGTGCGGCTTCGCACCACTTCGATCTTGTTTCAGTCCAGCATGCCCGCGAGGTGTTCGCGCGCGGCCGCGACCTGGCGCAGGACCTGCTCCGGGGCGGTACCACCGGTCAGGTTGCGGGCAGCGGCGGAGCCCTCCGGGGTCAGCACGGTGTAGACGTCGTCGCCCACCGCCTCGCTGATGGCCTGCAGGTCGGACAGCGGCAGTTCCGCCAGGTCGACCCCGCGCTCCTGCGCGACCCGCACCGCACGGCCCACGACCTCGTGGGCATCGCGGAAGGCCACACCCCGACCGACCAGGTAGTCGGCGAGATCCGTTGCCGTGGCAAAGCCCTTGGTCGTGGCGGCCAGGGTGTTCTCCGCGCGCACCTCCAGGTTGGGCACCATGTCGGCGAACGCGCGCAGCGAGCCGAGCAGGGTGTCCACGGTATCGAACAGCGGTTCCTTGTCCTCCTGATTGTCCTTGTTGTAGGCCAGCGGCTGGCCCTTCATCAGGGTCAGCAGGGACATCAGGTGGCCATAGACCCGGCCGGTCTTGCCGCGCACCAGCTCGGGCACGTCCGGGTTCTTCTTCTGCGGCATGATCGACGAACCGGTGCAGTAGCGATCCGGCAGGTCGATGAACGCGAACTGCGCGCTGGTCCAGAGGATCAGCTCCTCGGCCTGTCGCGACAGGTGCATCATCAGGGTCGCCGCCGCGGCGGTGAATTCGATCGCGAAGTCGCGATCCGAGACCGCGTCCAGCGAGTTGCGCGTCACCCCGTCAAAACCCAGCAGCTCGGCGGTGTACTCGCGATCCAGCGGGTATGGCGTTCCGGCCAGCGCGGCCGCGCCCAGCGGGAGGACGTTGACCCGCGCCCGGCAGTCCACCAGGCGCCGGGCATCGCGCTCCAGCATCTCGTACCAGGCCAGCATGTGGTGACCGAAGGTCACCGGCTGCGCGGTCTGCAGGTGGGTGAAACCGGGCATCACCGTCGCGGCCTCGCGCTCGGCCAGATCCACCAGCCCGCGCTGGTACCCCCGGATCAGGGCGAGGATGTCGTCGATCGCGGCGCGCAGCCACAGGCGGATGTCGGTCGCCACCTGGTCGTTGCGCGAGCGGCCGGTGTGCAGCTTCTTGCCGACATCACCGATGCGCTCGATCAGCCGCGCCTCGATGTTCATGTGCACGTCTTCGCGGCCGATCTGCCACTCGAACTCGCCGGCGGCGATCTCGTCGCGGATGGCATCCAGCCCCTGCAGGATCTGTTCGGCCTCGGCGTCGGTCAGCACGCCGACCTTCGCCAGCATGCGCGCATGCGCCTGCGAGCCCTGGATGTCCTCGCGGTACAGGCGCTGGTCGAACTCGACCGAGGCGGTAAAGCGTTCGACAAAGGCATCGGTGGGCTCGGAGAAACGGCCACCCCAGAGCTTGGCCTCGCCCTCGGGGGCGGGGGCCTGCGGCTTGTCGCGTGCGGAATCCTGCGTCATGGTGCACCCTGAACCGGGTTGGAAAGACCCGGAAGTATAAGGGAGACACGCCACAGTGTCCCCGACCAATTACAAGGATGGGCAGCACCCGGAGGGGAGACGGGTCGTGAGGGCACCTGCGCCGGACGACGAGACCACCGAGCTGGCGAAGCAATCGCCGCTGCCGGATTTCTGCAGCGCCGAGACGCTGTTGCGCGTGTTGATGGTCGCTGTACTGCTGGCCCTGGCGGTGACCCTGCTGCGCGGGGGCGGGCAGGACTGGGTGCCGGGGCTGGCCCTGCATGCGCTGTTCATCTTCTGGGTCGCCCTGACCAGCCTGCTGATCCTGTGCGCCGGCAAGCGGCTGCTGGTGCGCCTGCCCCTGTGGGGCCAGATCATCCTGCCCCCGCTGGTGCCGATCGCCAACACGGCGGCGGTCTTTTTCGGGGCCGAGGGGCTGCAGCTGGCCGATCCGGCCTGGCGCTGGCCGGCGATCGCGGTGGCCACGATCCTGAGCCTGGTGGCGATGCACTATCTCTATCTGCAGGCGGCTTGGCAGCGCGAGACCCGGGCGGTCTCGCGGGCCCGCGAACAGGCGATGCGGGCCCGGCTGCGGCCGCATTTTCTCTACAACAGCATGAACACCATCGCGGGGTTGTGCCGCAGCGATCCCCCGCGCGCGGAACAGGTCACGCTGGATCTGGCGGATCTCTTTCGCGCCACCTTCGCGACCGGGGATCGCCAGTCCCTGCGGGCAGAACTGGAACTGGTGCGCGCGTTCCTGAATATCGAGCAGACCCGCTTTGGCGAACGCCTCCAGGTGGAGTGGGACTGCCCGGACCAGGCCGGCCTGGACGTCAGCGTGCCCACCCTGATCCTGCAGCCGCTGGCGGAAAACGCGATCCAGCACGGGATCGGGCCGGCGCGTGGTCCCGGCTTTGTGCGCGTGCGCTGTTGGCTCGACTCCGGCACGGTGATGTTGTCGCTGACCAACAGTGTCGACCCGGAGGCGAACAGCGAGGGAACCGGCACCGCCACCGATGCCGTGCGCCTGCGCCTGCACCATGCGTTCGGCGATCGGTTCCGCTTCGAGACCGAGTCCCGGGAACGCGAGTTCGAGGTCCGCATGCGCCTGCCACTGGAACGGGGGGATTAACATGTCGAGTGAAGCCTTGCGCGTCCTGATCGTGGACGACGAACCCATCGCGCGCCAGCGCCTGGCGGGGCTGGTGGCTGACGCCGGACACCAGGTAATCGGAGAGGCGGGCGAGGCGATTGGCGCGCGCGATGCCATTACCCGCGAAGGGCCCGATCTGGTCCTTCTGGACGTCGAGATGCCCGGCGAGTCGGGCATGGATCTGGCCGCCGAGATCGGCTCCAGGCGACCCGACCTGATGGTGATCCTGGTGACCGCACATGACCAGTTCAGCCTGGATGCCTTCGAGGCCGGCGTGCGCGACTACGTGCTCAAGCCCGTGCGTGGCGATCGCCTGAGCCAGGCCCTGGAGCGCGCGGCCCGGTACAAAACGGGGCCCTCGGCGCCCGCTCCGCAGACCGTTCGCCTGACCATCGGGCGGCGCGAGGAGCGCGTGGCCCTGGCTCGTATTGCCTACTTCGCGGCCGAGGACGGCTACGTGATTGCGCGTGGCGAACAGCTCGAGGGGTTTGTGGATACGCGACTGCGCGAACTGGAGGCCCGATTCGGCGATGCCCTTTTGTGCGTGCGCCGGGGCTACCTGGTGGTACGCACGGCGATCCGGGGGCTGGAGACGCGCGGCCCGGCCGATCACCGCCTGCTGTTTCACGGCAACGTGGATCCCGTCCCTGTCAGCCGCCGTCAGCTGTCGCAGGTACGGGCTTTCCTCCGCGGCGATCTGGCATAGCAGGGAGGAAAGCCCCTGGATCAGGCTGGGTTCGGGCCACTTCGCCGAAACCGTTATACTACGGCGCTTTATTCTCCAGCCGCCGGACCACGGACCCCGCATGAAACCCCTGCGTATCGCCACTCGAAAAAGCCCGCTCGCCATGTGGCAGGCGGAACATGTTGCCGCGCGCCTGCGGGAACTGCACCCGGATCGGCCGGTGGAGCTGGTCGGCATGACCACCCAGGGCGACCGCGTGCTCGACTCCCCCCTGGCCCGGATCGGCGGCAAGGGGCTGTTCGTGAAGGAGCTGGAGATCGCGATGCTGGAAGATCGTGCGGATATCGCGGTGCATTCGGTCAAGGACGTGCCCATGGAGCTGCCGGCGGACCTGGTGCTGCCGGTCATCCTCGACCGGGAGGACCCGCTGGATGCGTTCGTCTCCAACACCTATGCACATGTCGACGAGCTGCCCCAGGGCGCGCGCGTGGGTTCGTCCAGCCTGCGTCGGCAGTGCCAGCTGCGTGCGCGGCGGCCGGATCTGCACATCACGGATCTGCGCGGCAACGTGAACACCCGGCTGGGCAAGCTGGATGCCGGCGAATACGACGCGATCCTGCTGGCGGCAGCCGGACTGAAGCGCCTCGGGTTCGACGAGCGCATCCGCGCCCGCCTGGAACCGGCGGTCAGCCTGCCGGCCGTGGGGCAGGGGGCGATCGCCATCGAGTGCCGCGAGAACGACCCGGAGATCGCTGCGCTGATCGCACCCCTGAACGACCGCGACACCTCCGACCGCGTACGCGCCGAACGCGCGTTCAATCGCCGCCTGGAGGGCGGCTGCCAGGTACCGCTGGCCGCCCACGCAACCCTGGACGGCGACCGGCTGCACCTGGACGGTCTGGTCGGCGCGGTCGATGGCAGCCAGCTCCTGCGACGCCAGGTGGAAGGGCCGCGAGGGGACGCGGAGGCCCTTGGGGTGCAACTGGCCGAACAGCTGCTGGAACTGGGGGCCGGCGAGCTGCTGGCCGCCGCCCATGCCGAAAACGCAGCCTCCACGAAAGGATCCTGAAGATGGCCGATCTGGATATCATGAAGCCCACCGCCGACGGCCCCCTGAACGGCTGCGGGATCCTGGTCACGCGGCCGGCGGCGCAGGCCGAGGAGTTCTGCACCCTGCTGGCCGGCGATGGCGCCGAGGTGATTCGCTTTCCGGTGCTGGAGATCCTGGCGCCCAGCGACCCGACCAATCTGCGCGCGGTGCTGGATCAGCTGGACTCCTTCGACATCGCGGTCTTTATCAGCCCGAACGCGGTGCAGCGGGTGCTGAACCTGGCGCTGGCCGACCGCGCCTGGCCCGAGGGGACACGGATCGCGGCCATCGGCAACCGGACCGCGAAGGAGCTGAAGGGCTTCGGCCTGAATGTGGATATCGCCCCGCCGCGGCGCTTCGACAGCGAGGCGCTGCTGGAACAGCCGGCCATGCAGGACGTGGCCGGCCAGCGTGTGGTGATCTTTCGCGGCGACGGCGGGCGCGAATACCTCGGCGATACGCTGAAATCACGTGGCGCGGAGGTCACCTTTGCCGAGGCCTATCGCCGCGGTCGCCCGGAGGGCGATACCGGTGCGCTGATGTATGCGTTCTCACGCGACCAGATCGACATCATCACCATCACCAGTGGAGAGGGCCTGCGCAATCTCTACGAGATGGTCGGCAAGCTCGGGCGCATGTGGCTGCGCAAGACACCGCTGGTGGTAGGCTCCGAACGCATCGGCGAGATCGCGCAGGAGCTGGGGTTCAAGGCCACCGTGGAGGTCGCCGAGGATCCGACCGACGCCGCAATGCAGCTGGCGGTGCAGCGCCTGGCCGCGCAACTCGCGACTAGTTAGCGACCTCGTGGGGCGCGGCCGGCTCGAAGCTGTCGTAGTAGAGCTGCTCCGTCGGTAGCCCCGCGGCGAGGAAGGCATTGGTCGCCGCCTCGATCATCGCCGGCGGGCCGGCCATGTAGACATCGAAGCCGGACAGGTCCGGGTATTCGGCCAGTACCGCATCGTGCGGCCAGCCCGCGACAGCCGCGAACCCGGCCGCCGTATCCGCCGGGACATCGGACAGCACCGGCGTAAAGCGGAAGTGTTCGCCATGCTCGGCGCTCATGCGGCCGAGCCATTCGGGGGCGTAAATCCCCTCTGCACTGCGCGCGCCCCAGAACAGGTGGTGCGGGCGGTCGAAGCCCTCGACCGCCAGATGGTCCAGCATCCCCTTGAGCGGGCCGAAGCCCGTGCCGCCGCCGACGAACAGGCGCGGTCGCTCTGATTCCTCGTCGACAAAGAACGTGCCGAGCGGCCCCTCGATACGCAGCAGCGCCTTCGGCTGCATCTCCTGGAACACCATCTTCGAGAAGCGCCCACCCTCCAGATGGCGCACATGCAGGACCAGCTGTTCGTCGTCATGCGGGGCATTGGCCAGCGAGTAGCTGCGACGCCCGCCGCCCTTGAGCAGGACATCCAGGTACTGTCCGGCGAGGAACTGCATGCGCTCGGTAGCGGGGAGCTGCAGGCGCAGCTCCATCACGTCATCGGCCAGGCGGTTCAGTTGCGCGACGCGACAGGGCAGCGTCTTCACGACGATGTCCTTGGCCGCGCCGATCTCGCGGACCTCGATCTCCAGATCATCCACCGGGACCGCCTGGCAGAACAGTGCCCAGCCATCGGCCAGTTCCGCCTCGGTAATGCCCGGCGGCTTGGTCGGCCCGTGGTCCACTTCGCCCGCGAGCACGCGACCCTTGCAGGATCCGCAGGCGCCGTTGCGGCAGCCGTAGGGGAATGCAAACCCCTGGCGCAGCGCGGCCTCGAGTACCGTCTCGTCGTCCTCGACCTCGAGCTGCTGCCCGCTGGGCTGGATGATCACGTCAAAGGCCATGCGCTGTTCCTCGCACCTCGAACAAAGGGGCTCATTGTCGCCACGGCCCGGGCGAACGCAAGCAACCCCGGAAGCGGCATGTGGCGATGCCGGGGGTGCAATCCACAGGCGGGATGGGGCAGACTCGGGGCGCCAGACACAGGCAGGGAGAAAGGAATGCAGGGAGAAAAATGGGTGGCCGCACTGGCCGCTGGCGGGCTGATGCTGCTTGGCGGCTGTGCGGCCAACGAAACCCGTGAAGCGGACTCGGGGGCCGATGCAAGCGCCGAGGCCGCCGCCGCCGAGGTGACCGATCCGGAGGTGATCGTTACGGTGCCGGAGCGCTTCGCCTACAGCGAGGATGCGACGGTGGCCGAGGCCATTCGCCGCGAATGCGAGCTGGAGGAACGCTTCCCGGGCTTCGTCCAGGAGTTCGGGGCGCGCCACGATGTGCGGGTCGAGACCGATGCAGACGTAGGCCCCGATGATGCCGGAAAGGTGCTGATGGTGGAGATCACCCAGGCCCGCAATGACGGCAATGCCTGGTCCGGACACCGGTCCCTGGCGGAGGCCGAGGGCACGCTGTACGAGAACGGCGAGGCAGTGGCCGAATTCACCTCGCGCCGGGTTTCCGGTGGCGGCGCGTTCGGCGGTTTCAAGGGCAGCTGCTCGGTGATGGGGCGCACGGTACGGGCCATGGGCTCCGACATCGCGGCCTGGGTGCGGCTACCCGAGGACGGCGCACACCTGGGCAACTAGGAGTCTGTCGGGCGGGGCTGTAGCGACAGCTACAGCCCCAGCTCGTCCCAGAGGGCATCCACCCGCTCGCGTACGGCCGGATCCATCGTGATCGGTCGGCCCCACTCGCGCTCAGTCTCGCCCGGCCACTTGGAGGTCGCGTCCATACCCATCTTGGAGCCCAGCCCCGATACTGGCGAGGCGAAATCCAGATAGTCGATGGGCGTGTTCTCCACCAGCGTCGTATCGCGCGCGGGGTCCATGCGCGTTGTAATCGCCCAGATCACATCGTTCCAGTCGCGCGTGTTCACGTCATCATCGACGACGATCACGAATTTTGTGTACATGAACTGGCGCAGGAACGACCACACGCCCATCATCACGCGCTTCGCGTGGCCGGGGTACTGCTTGCGCATGGAGACCACCGCCATGCGATAGGAGCAGCCCTCCGGTGGCAGGTAGAAGTCCACGATCTCCGGAAACTGCTTCTGCAGGATCGGGATGAACACCTCGTTCAGGGCAACCCCCAGGACCGCCGGTTCGTCAGGCGGGCGCCCGGTGTAGGTGGAATGGTAGATCGGCTGGTCACGGTGGGTGATACGGTCGATGGTGAACACCGGAAATTCGTCCACCTCGTTGTAGTAACCGGTGTGATCGCCGAACGGTCCCTCCGGCGCGGTTTCGCCGGGGTGGATATGGCCCTCCAGCACGAACTCGGCCGATGCCGGCACCTCGAGATCGGAACCGATGCAGCGGGTGACCTCGGTGCGGCTGCCGCGCAGCAGACCGGCAAAGGCATACTCCGACAGCGTATCCGGCACCGGAGTGACCGCGCCGAGGATGGTCGCGGGATCGGCGCCCAGGGCCACCGCAATGGGAAAGGGCTCGCCCGGGCGGGCCTGGCACCACTCCCGATAGTCCAGCGCGCCCCCGCGGTGCGACAGCCAGCGCATGATCACGCGATTGCGACCAATCACCTGCTGACGGTAGATGCCGAGGTTCTGCCGCGACTTCTCCGGACCACGGGTCACGACCAGCCCCCAGGTGATCAGCGGCCCGGCATCCCCGGGCCAGCAGGTCTGCACCGGGAGGGTCGACAGATCCACGTCGTCACCTTCGATCACGTGGCGCTGGCAGGCAGCGCCGCGGGTCTTCTTCGGCGCCATGTCGAGCACCTTGCGGAACACGGGCAGCTGTTCCCAGGCCGCTCGCAGCCCCTTGGGCGGGTCCGGCTGCTTGAGAAAGGCCAGTAGCCGGCCAACCTCGCGCAGGGCCTCTACCGAGTCCTCGCCCATGCCCATGGCGACCCGCTCCGGTGTGCCGAACAGGTTGGCCAGCACCGGGATCTCGGAACCCCTGGGGTTCTCGAACAGCAACGCAGGGCCGCCGGCGCGCAGCACACGATCGGCGATCTCGGTCATCTCCAGGTTCGGGTCGATCTCGGTGGTGATGCGCTTGAGCTCGCCGCGGGCCTCGAGCCCATCGATGAAATCACGCAGGTCCCTGTATTTCACGGGTATCTCCCAGGGCACGGCCGGTGGCCGGGCCTAGTCGCTGAATTCGGCCCAGACGGGGGCGTGGTCGGAGGGCCGTTCCCAGCCGCGGGGCTCGCGGTCGATCCCCGCAGCGGTCAGGCGTTTCTGCAAGGCCGGGCTGGCCAGCACCAGGTCGATGCGCAGGCCACGGTTGCGCCGGAACGAGGCGGCACGGTAGTCGAACCAGGAGAATTCCCCCTCCGGCTGATCGAACGCACGGAAGGTGTCCGCGAGGCCCAGCTCCGTGATGGCCGCCAGGGCCTCGCGTTCCGGGGTCGAGCAGAGGATGCGCTCGTGCCAGGCCTCGGGATCGTGTACGTCACGGTCCTCCGGGGCGATATTGAAATCACCCAGGACCACCAGATTCGGGTGCGCCTCGATCTCGGCGGCCAGCCAGGCGCGCATGCGCGCCAGCCAGTCGAGTTTGTAGGCGTACTTTTCGGTGCCTACGTTTTCGCCGTTCACCACATAGAGATTGACGACGCGGGTATCGCCGACCGTGGCCGCCAGGATGCGGCGCTGGGCATCCTCTAACCCGGGCGGGTCGGTGACCACGTCGGTCGCCTGGCTGCGCGAGAGGATGGCCACGCCGTTATAGGTCTTCTGGCCAGAGTAAACGACCTCGTAACCGGCATCCTGGATGGCGCTGACCGGGAAGTTCTCGTCGGTCAGCTTGGTCTCCTGCAGTGCGAGGATGTCGGTGCGCGAGCGGCCCAGCCAGTCGAGGACCTGGGGCAGGCGGACCTTCAGCGAGTTGACGTTCCAGCTGGCGATCTTCACGCGGCATCCTCCAGGCCGCTGTGGCGCAATAGCGCATCGATTTCGGGGTCACGTCCCCGAAACGCCCGGAACGAGTCGGCCGCGGGTCGCGAGGCCCCCACTTCCAGGATCTCGCGCAGATAGGCCGCTCCGACGTCGGGCGAGAACAGCCCCTCCTCCTCGAAGCGCGCAAAGGCATCGGCAGAGAGGACTTCCGCCCACTTGTAGCTGTAATAGCCCGCCGCGTAGCCGCCAGCAAAGATATGAGCGAAGCCATGGGGGAAGCGGTTGAACGCCGGCGGCCGGACCACCGCGACCTCGTCGCGGACCGCTTCCAGGAGATCGAGGATGGCCTGTGCACTGTCCGGTGCCGGACCCGCGTGCAGACGCATGTCGAACAGGGAGAACTCGACCTGGCGCAGCAGCTGGAGCGCCGCATGGAAGTGGCGGGTATCGACCAGGCGCTGGTAGAGGTCGTCCGGCATGGGCTCGCCAGTCTTGTGGTGACGAGCGAACAGATCCAGGGCCTCGCGCTCCCAGCACCAGTTCTCCATGAACTGGCTTGGCAGCTCCACCGCGTCCCATTCGACCCCATTGATCCCGGCAATCTCGGGCTCGTTCACGCGCGTAAGCATGTGGTGGAGACCGTGGCCGAATTCATGGAACAGGGTGATGACCTCGTCGTGCGTAAACAGGGCCGGCTTGCCATCCACGGGCGGGGTGGAGTTGCAGGTCATGAACGCGACCGGGACCTGCTGGGCGTCGGCGGAGACAAAACGCTGGCGGCAGACATCCATCCAGGCGCCACCGCGCTTGTTCTTGCGAGCGTAAAGATCGAAGTAGAAGCCGGCACGTTCGACACCGTTGGAATCAATAACACGGTAGTAGAGCACGTCGTCGTGCCAGCATTCGACACTCGGGTCGGCCTCGAAACGCACGCCAAACAGGCGCTCGACCAGACGGAACAGACCCTCGACAACCTGGGTGGCGGGGAAATAAGGCTTCAGCATCGTCTGGCTCAGGCCCAAGCGTCGTTCACGCATCTTCTCGGCGGCATAGGCCATGTCCCAGGCCTCGAGGGAATCGAGCCCCAGCTCCTCGCGCGCGAAGGTACGCAGTTCCTGCAGATCCTGCTCGGCCCGGGGGCGCGCGCGCCGGGCGAGGTCCTGCAGAAAAGTGTCGACCTGGGCGGCGGTCTCGGCCATCTTGGTCGCCAGCGAACGCTCGGCGTAGTGCCCGAACCCGGTGATACCTGCCTTCTCCTCCCGTAGCTGGAGGATTTCGACCATCACTTCGCTGTTATCGAAGCGGCCTGCATCGGGGCCCTGTTCAGATGCACGGGTCGCGAAGGCCTCGTAGACCCGGCGACGCAGGTCGCGATCGTCCGCGTGGCTCATGACGGCGAAATAGCTGGGAAAGTCGAGGGTGACAAGGTAGCCGGTCTGTTCGTGGGCACGGGCGTTCTGGGCGAGCATCGCCTGTTCGGCGGCCGGGACGCCCGAGAGTGCGTCCGGGTCGTCGGTCTGCCAGGTCCAGGACTGGGTCGCATCGAGGACGTTCTCCTCGAAGCGGGCCGTCAGCTCGGACAGACGGGAGTCGATCTCGCGCAGGCGAGCACGCGCATCCTCGGGGAGATCGACGCCGCTCAGATGGAAATCACGCAGGGCGTCATCAATCACCTTGCGCCGCTCGGGCGAGAGCTGGGCATACTCCGGGCCATCGGCGAGGCGGCGGAAGGCGGCATACAGGCCCTGGTGCTGCGACACCCAGCTGCCGAACTCGGACAGCTTGGGCAGGCAGGCATTGTAGGCCTGACGCAGCTCAGGGCTGTTCATCACCGCATTCAGGTGACCAACCGGCGCCCATACCTGGGAGAGTCGGGCATCCAGGTGCTGGAGCGGTGCGACCAGGCCGTCCCAGGTGGGGGCCTCGCCGGCCTGCGCAACGAGCTGTTCGATCCCGTCGCGATTCTCCTGGAGGACGGTATCGAGCGCCGGTATCACGTGTTCGGGGGCGATCGATCGAAACGCCGGCAGACGATCCGTTTGCAGCAGGGGATTGGGCACGGAGACTCCTGGTTCGACTAGGGAGGGAATTATGCCATTCGGACCGCAACCCCGGGAGGGTGTTCCGGGGGTTGCGCGCCTCGATTCTGCACAGAAACCGTCCGGTCGACTCAGCGCGAAGTCTTGTCGGATGAAGGGGGCTGCAGGGGGAGGTAACGGCCCATGCCCGCGAGCCACGCAAGCGGTGCGTAGAAGGGGGCGCGCCGCGTACGCTGATACGCGTCCAGGGCGCTGTTGTAACGGACCAGGGTGTCCCGGATCGCCTGGTCCAGAGCGGCCACTCGGCGGCCCGCTTCCCCTTCTTTTTCGGCTTTTAAATCAAGACCTTGTGACGATATTAAATCCCAGAGGCTCCTGATCTCGCGTTCGGCCTCGGCGACTGTAGTCAGATCCCCCTGGCGACGGGCAGTCTCCTGGCGCTGCAAGGATCGATGCAGGTCTCGCAGGGCGGCGGGACCACGATCTCCGCCTTCGGTACAGACCTGCTGCAGGTGACCGTTTCGCTGCACCAGGAGGCGCTCCAGCTGGTCCCATGCCCCGACCACCCGCCGTTCCTGCACAGCCAGATGGGAATACAAGCGGGCGATCGCCAGTGTCAGAGCGACGAGCCCGACAATCGCAAGGATGACGAGGATCGCCATCAGTCACTACACGTCGACGTTCTCCGCACTGAGGGCCCGCGTCTCGATGAAATCGCGACGGGGTTCGACCTGGTCGCCCATCAGGGTGGTGAAGATCTCGTCGGCCCGGATCGCGTCCTCGACGCGAACCTGGAGGAGCCGCCGCGTTTCCGGATTCATGGTGGTCTCCCACAGCTGTTCCGGGTTCATCTCGCCAAGGCCCTTGTAGCGCTGGGTGGCAAGGCCACGGCGGCCCTCGTGAAGCAGCCACTCCATCGCCTCGGAGAAACCCTGGATGCGGTGAACCCGTTCGCCACGCTTGATGTAGGCACCGGAATCCAGCAGGGCATTCAGCCGGGCCGACAGATCCAGGATGGTCTGGAAATCGCGGGACGCCAGGGTGTCATCGGTGATGTATTGCGAGAGGGCCGCCCCATGCTCGATGCGATCGAGGCTCAGCTGTGCATGGCCGTCGACGTCGGTGACGGGCCCGAGGCTGTAGCGGGTGGCACCCGCCCGGTCACTGGAGATGCTTTCGAGTATCCGGGCAAACCAGGCCTGAACGTCAGGGTTAGTGACACTGCGCGGTTCGGGAATGGCGTCCGCCTCGAGCATCGCCCAAAGGATGCGCGAATCGTACAGGCGACCCAGCCGCTCGACGGCTCGCGCAGCCTTCTGATAACCCTTGACCAGTTCTTCAAAGGCCTCGCCGGTCACCGGCGGGGCCTCGGGGCCCGGATAGAGCGCCGCGCCGTCCAGAGCAAGCGAGACCACGATTTCACCCATCTCGGCCTCGTCCCGGACATACTGCTCGCGCTTGCCGCGCTTGATCTTGTACAGCGGGGGCTGGGCGATGTACACGTGGCCGCGCTCGATCAGCTCGGGCATCTGCCGGAAGAAGAAGGTCAACAACAGGGTGCGGATGTGCGAGCCGTCGACGTCCGCGTCAGTCATGATGATGATGCGGTGGTAGCGCAGCTTGTCCGGATCGTATTCGTCCTTGCCAATCCCGCAACCGAGTGCCGTAATGAGCGTGCCGACCTCGGCGGAGCCGAGCATGCGGTCGAACCGGGCCCGCTCGACATTCAGGATCTTGCCCTTGAGCGGCAGGATCGCCTGGAAGTGACGATCGCGACCCTGCTTTGCCGATCCGCCCGCAGAATCACCCTCCACCAGATAGAGCTCGGAATGGGCCGGGTCCTTTTCCTGGCAATCCGCGAGCTTGCCGGGCAGACCGGCGACATCCAGCGCCCCCTTGCGGCGTGTGACCTCCCGCGCCTTGCGGGCTGCCTCGCGGGCACGCGCGGCCTCGAGCACCTTATCGGTGATCGCCTTGGCCTCGGTGGGGTTCTCCAGCAGGAAGTTGTGTACGGCATCTGACAGAACGCTATCGACGATCGGCTTGACCTCGGAGGACACGAGCTTGTCCTTGGTCTGCGACGAGAACTTCGGGTCGGGCACCTTGACCGACAGCACCGCAGTCAGGCCTTCGCGCATGTCATCGCCGGCAGTGGCGACCTTGGCCTTCTTGATCAGGCCCTCGTTCTCCAGGTACTGATTGATCGTGCGCGTAAGGGCCGCGCGAAAACCGGCCATGTGAGTGCCGCCATCGCGCTGCGGGATATTGTTGGTGTAGCAGAAGATGTTCTCCTGGTAGGAGTCATTCCACTGCAGGGCCACCTCCACGACATAGTCATCTTCGCGGGTCTGGTTCGCATAGACAACGGTCGGGTGGAGAGCCGTTTTCTTCTGGTTCAGGTGTTCGACAAATGCGCGGATACCGCCCTCGAACAGAAAGGTCTCCTCGCGGTTGTCGCGCTGGTCGCGCAGCGTAATCCTTACACCGGAATTCAGGAACGAGAGTTCACGCAGGCGCTTGGCCAGGATCTCGTAATGGAATTCGATACCGCTGAAGATCTCCGCGCTCGGGCGGAACCAGATCCGGGTCCCGGTCCGGTCGGTCGGACCGGCGACTGCCAGCGCGGTTTCCGGGACGCCGAGGTGGTAGGTCTGCTCGTGGCGCTCGCCGGCGCGGTGGATCTCCAGGCGCAGCTCTTCCGACAGGGCATTGACCACCGAGACACCCACACCGTGCAGCCCCCCGGAAACCTTGTAGGAGTTGTTGTCGAACTTGCCCCCGGCGTGCAGTACCGTGAGGATCACCTCCGCCGCGGACTTGCCTTCTTCTTCGTGGATATCCACCGGGATGCCACGACCGTTATCCGAGACCGACACGGCGTTGTCTTCGTGGATCGTCACCTCGATGGTGTCGCAGTGGCCGGCGAGGGCCTCGTCGATCGAGTTGTCGACGACTTCGAACACCATATGGTGGAGCCCCGTCCCGTCATCGGTATCGCCGATGTACATGCCGGGACGCTTGCGCACGGCATCCAGGCCCTTGAGGACACGGATCTGGGAAGAATCGTAGGTTTCGGGATCGAGCGGTTCAGTTTCGGACATGGAGTGCGGTATCCGGCCGGTGGCAGACACTGCAGTATAACCCAAAGACAGGGGCCGGGCGGACCTCAGGCCGGAGACACGACACCATGTTCCACGTGAAACAATTGGGTCGAGTCGGCACGGTCCAGCCCCGGGATCACCGGGTCCACCGCGGTCACCAGCACCTGCCATCCATAACTCGACAGGCCAGTCATCAGACCTTCCACTGCGTCGACATCCAGTTCCGAGACAACATCATCCAGGAGCACGACTGGAGCCCGGCCCGTCTGCGCCTCGAGCATCCCCGCCTGCCCACCGGTCAGCGCCACAATCAGGCGCTTTTGCTCACCCCTCGACGCCTCGGCCGCCGGCCGACCCTCGAAACGCAGCTCGATGTCCGCACGCTGCGGACCGACCTGCCCGAACCCGCGCTCCATGTCCGACGCCCGACTCCGCTCAATCGCCTCCGCAAGCGATCGGTCCCGATCCCAGCCCACCCGAAGCCGCAGCCGAAAACCGTCCAGACGTTCGGAGAAGCCAAATGCAGCGGCCGCCCTCGCGGTACTCGCTTGCCAGCTTTCGATGTAGCCCTCACGAGCCGAGGTAATCTTTTCCCCGGCCTCGATCAGCGGTCGCTCGAACTCGCGCACCGCCCGATGATCGCCGGTGCGCAGCGCCGCATTCCGTTGCTCGTGTGCCCGACGCCATTGCTGCCACTGCCGCCGATACGACGCCTCGGAGTGAAAGCAGCCCCAGTCCAGAAGCCGACGCCGCTCTTCCGGCGAACCGGTCAGCAGCTCGAACGAGCCCGCATGCAGTACCCGTACAGGAAGCCATTCGGCCACACTGGCGTGCCCCTCCATCCAGCGACCATCCAGCCGCGAGCGGCGCGCACCCTCCCAGTTGACCCCCAGGCGATGCACCCCGCCCTGGCGGTCCCGCACCTGACCGCCAACCCACAGAGATTTCTTCCCAGATGTCACCACCCTGCGAAGCTGCGGCGTCCGAAACGATCGACCCGCCGCAAGCACATGGCAGGCCTCCAGCACCGAGGTCTTGCCCGCACCATTCGGGCCGACGAGACGGTTGATGCCGCTACCCGGCTCGAAGGCCTGCTCCACGAGATTGCGCACACCATGCCACCACAGGGCTTCCAGCACGACGGGCAATCACCCCACCGCGACTAAAGTCGCATCGGCATCACGACGTAGCGCGCGCCGCCTGGTGGCTCAGCCTGGACCAGAATCGAAGAATTTCCATCGCGCAGACCGATCCGAACCTGATCCGTCTCGATCGCATTGAGTACATCGACCAGGTAACCAAGATTGAACCCGATCTCCATCGCCGGCCCCTGGTATTCCGCCTCGACAGATTCCTGCGCCTCTTCACGATCCGCATTGTGCGTCATTACCTGACACCCTTGATCCCCGAGCGTCATCCGGACGCCGCGATACTTGTCCGACGCCACAATCGCCACTCGCCCGAGTGCCTGCTTGAGGCGTTCCCGCTCCACCGTCAGCGTCGCCGGCAAATCCGTCGGGATGACGCGCTCGTAATCCGGGAAACGGCCTTCTATGACCTTGCTGCGTAGCACCGCTTCTCCCAGATCGAACAGCACCTGGTCATCGCTGAATCCCACTCGCACCGGCACATCATCGTCGGAGAGATTGCGCCGGAGCTCTGCGATCGTCTTGCGCGGCACGATCTTCTCTACACGCCCGTCGACCGCCTGATCGAGTTCAGCCTCTGCCAGCGCCAGGCGATGCCCATCGGTGGCCACGGCCCGCAGACTTGGCCCACTGGCCACGAGCAACAATCCTTGCAAGTAGTAGCGCACATCCTGCTGCGCCATTGAGAACATCGTTGCCTCCAACAACCGCCGCAGCCGATTCTGCGGGATATCCAGGGTCCACTCTGCGCTCTTGCTCTCCCAGTCCGGGAAATCCGCACCCGGAAGAGTCGCGAGACTGAAGCGGGAACCGGCGAACCCGACCGACATCCGCTCGCCATCGATCGTCGCCCGAATTTCGCTTTCTTCCGGTGCCGCCTTTACCACATCCAGCAACTTGCGCACCGATACCGTCACATCGCATTCGCCCGGGATTGTTCCGGCAGCCCCGCCCTGCCAGGCCAGCTCCAGGTCCGTCGTATCCATCCGGATTCCGCCACGTTCGTCCGGGCGTAAGCGGACGTTACCAAGTATCGGCATCGTCAAGCGCTTCTCGGCCGCCCCAACAATCCGTTGCAGGGCATCAGTCATCGCTTCGCGCTGGAAAGAGAGTTCCATGGCGGTGTCCTGTAATTGGGTTTAAGTAATTTAAAACTGATAATAATAAGGCCCGCGGCTCCCTGTGAGGAAAACCGTTATCTATTTGACTTTAATGATTTTTTAAGGCTCTCAGCGGTCCTGAATCCTCTGCAAGGCCTGTGTCTATCCTGTGGATGAAATCGGGTCCGGACTTTTTCTGCTGGATACGCACGATTTACTCCCATCTTATCCACAGCTTGTTCCCGGGCCGGTATTCGCCTTTCCGAGGGTTCAGCTGCTCAGGGTACGCAGCAGATTGGCGTAATCCTCGTCCAGGCTGGCATCGGCTTCGCGCAACTCCGCGATCTTGCGGCAGGCATGGATCACCGTCGTATGATCGCGACCACCGAACGCTTGACCGATCTCCGGCAAGCTGTGCTGCGTAAGCTCCTTGGCAAGCGCCATGGCCATCTGGCGCGGCCTTGCGACCGAACGGCTGCGGCGGGTGGAGAGCAGATCGGCCACCTTGATGCGATAGTAGTCTGCGACTGTCTTCTGGATGTTCTCCAGCGTGATCAGCTTGCTTTGCACCGCCAGGAGATCGCGCAACGCTTCCTTCGCAAAGTCGAGGGTGATGGGTTTCCCGGTGAAGTGCGCATTGGCAATGACCCGCCGCAGCGACCCTTCCAGCTCGCGGATGTTCGACCGTATGCGTTTGCCCATGAAAAAGGCGACTTCCGTCGGCAGCTCGATACCGGCCTGCTCTGCCTTGCGCTGCAGGATGGCTACGCGTGTCTCCAGTTCCGGGGGCTCGATAGCGATGGTCAGTCCCCAGCCGAATCGCGACTTGAGGCGTTCCTCCAGCCCCTCGACCTCTTTCGGGTAGCGGTCCGAAGTCAGAATGATCTGCTGCTGACCTTCCAGTAATGCATTGAAGGTATGGAAGAATTCTTCTTGCGAGCGTTCCTTGTTGGCAAAGAACTGGATGTCGTCGATCAGCAAGGCATCCGCGCTTCGATAGTACTGCTTGAAATCGTCGATCGCGTTGTGCTGCAACGCCTTGATCATGTCAGCCACAAAGCGTTCGGAGTGCAGATAGATGATCCGCCCCTCCGGTTGACGGGCCAGGATGCGGTTTCCGATTGCATGCATCAGGTGGGTCTTCCCGAGGCCCACGCCGCCGTATATAAACAAAGGGTTATAGGCGACGCCGGGATTCTCGGCGACCTGCAGGCTTGCGGCCCGTGCCAGCTGGTTCGATTTGCCTTCCACAAAGGTTTCGAAAGTGAACGCGGGGTTGAGGTTGCTTACCGGACCCTTCGGGAGGGTTGCCCGCGGTTGTTTCGTCCCTGACGGAGCCCTGACGGGCTCGACGCCCTCCGGCTGCCCGGCTGGCCACTCGGCACCGCCGATACCCAGCCGCACGCGCTGCCCATCGACCTCGTCGGACCCGGGACGTACTTCGCTCACGGCCTCCTCGATGGACCGCAACAGGTGATCGCGTACATGCTCGAAGACGAACTGGTTCGGTGCCAGCAAGCGCAAGGCCCCTTCCTCCTCTTCGGCGTGCAGGGGCCGCAGCCAGGTGTTCAGCTGTTGCTCACTTACGCGACCCTGCAGGCGATCCAGACAGGCTGTCCACAGGGAATTGGCAGTCACACGCGGCTCTCCGGGATCACGAGGTTCGGGGGCCCCGAGTCTACGCCGATGGCGCCCCCCGGCGCTAGCCGATTCCTGCCCGCTCATTGACTTCACGCACCGTTGGAGGTAGTTTTCTCCGCCCTTTATCCCATAGTCCGAGATCCGTCATGAAGCGCACCTTCCAACCGAGTCGGCTTGTCCGTGCCCGTACCCATGGCTTTCGTGCCCGCATGGCCACCCGTGGCGGCCGCAAGGTCCTGAACGCCCGTCGCGCCAAGGGCCGCAAGCGTCTCTGCCCGACCAACTGAACGCGCTGACCCGCCGGCCATCATGACTGCCCGGGCGCAGGGCTTCCCGCGCCAGGCGCGCCTGCTGGTCGGTGCTGATTACCAGCACGTCTTTGCCGATGCGCGGCCCGTACGTGGTCGTTACTTGACGCTGCTGTATCGCGCGCGCGAGGTTGCCGACGGGCCCCGGCTGGGGTTGGCCATTGGCAAGCGCCATGTCCGGAAGGCGACGGACCGCAATCGGATCAAGCGCATTGCGCGCGAGGCCTTTCGCCAACGCCGCGCCGTGCTGCCGCCGGTGGACCTGATCATCCTGGCCCGGCCAGGGGCCGGCGCCTGTGACAGTCGGGCCCTGCGCTCGGAGATGGAAACGCTGCTGGATCGCCTGCAATGACGCTCGTACGCAAGATTGCCCTGCTGCCGGTGCGCGCCTATCAATACGGCATCTCACCGTTCATGGCGCCGCACTGCCGGCATTACCCGACGTGCTCGGCCTACACGGTCGAGGCGGTGGAGAAACACGGCGTCGCGCGCGGCTTCTGGCTTGGCCTGCGGCGGATTCTGCGCTGCCACCCGTGGTCGCCCGGCGGTTATGACCCCGTCCCGGAACCTCGCCTGTCCGCCCATTCGCATCGCTCCCGGAAATAGTCGCGCTCATGGATAACTTGCGTCCCCTCTTGTGGCTCAGCCTGGCCTTTGTCCTGTTCCTGATGTGGCAGGCCTGGAACCAGGATTACGGCACCCCCGCGGAGCCCGAGACCGCCGAGCAGGAAGTCGAGGATCCCGAGGCGCGCCCCGAGGACGTGCCCGATGCGCCGCAGTTCGAGGACGAGGATGATCCCCGCGCCGCGGCCGAGGACGAGCCCGAGATCAGCCCGATCCAGGAACCGGATCGCCGCCAGTTCACGGTCCGTACCGACAAGCACGAACTACTGATTGACACCCGTGGCGGTACTATCCTGCGCGCCGATCTCCTCCAGTACCCACGGGACCTGCAGGACGACCCGCTGGTGCCCGTGCGCCTGTTCGACCATCGCGTGCGTGGTTACGTCGCCCAGAGTGGCCTGACCCACGACCGCGTCAACGACCGGGCGTTGGAGGGCCGAGCGCCCTCGCACCACGCCAATTTCGAAGTCGACGGCGATCACTTCGAGATGGCGGAGGACGATGACACGCTCCAGGTCCCGATGCGCTGGACTTCGGACGATGGCGAGATCGAGGTCATCAAGACCTACACCTTTACCCGAGGAACCCACCTGATCGAGGTGGACTACGAAATTCGCAACCAGGGCGATTCCTCCTGGACCGGTCGCCAGTATCGACAGCTGCGCCACGGCCCGACACCCGACCGGGAGGCCTGGTGGCTGTATACCTTTACCGGGGCCGCCTACTACGACGGCAGCTACCAGCGCGAACGTTTCGAGTCGCTCGCCGATGACCCGATCCAGCAGCGTCTGCATGGCGGCTGGGTCGCGATGATCCAGCACTATTTCGTCTCGGCCTGGGTCCCGGGCGGTGACGAGGTGAACGCCCTGTACGCGCGCGCCGTGCCCGGCGAGGTCGGCGAGGAATACCTGATCGGCCTGCACTCGGCCGAGCCCCTGACGGTGCGCCCGGGCGAAAGCGGGCAGCTGCAGACGCGCCTGTGGGTCGGGCCGAAGCTGCAGGACGAACTCTCCGAGATTGCCCAGGGGCTGGAACTGACCGTCGACTACGGGATGTTCACCTTCCTGGCCAAGCCGCTGTTCTGGCTGCTGGACCTGATCCACAGCGTGGTCGGCAACTGGGGCTGGTCGATCGTGCTGCTGACCATCCTGATCAAGATCGCGTTCTTCAAGCTGTCCGCGACCAGCTACCGCTCGATGGCGCGCATGCGCAAGGTCGCGCCCAAGCTGCAGGCACTGAAGGAGCGTTACAAGGACGACAAGCAGCGCATGAACCAGGCGCTGATGGACCTGTACAAGAAGGAGAAGATCAACCCGCTGGGTGGCTGTCTTCCGATCCTGGTCCAGATCCCGGTGTTCATTGCCCTGTACTGGGTGCTGCTGGAGAGTGTGGAACTGCGCCAGGCGCCGTGGTGGCTGTGGATTCAGGATCTGTCCTCGCGTGATCCGTACTTCATCCTGCCGATCCTGATGGGCGTGTCCATGTTCGTGCAGTACAAGCTGAACCCGCCGCCGATGGACCCGGTGCAGCAGAAGATCTTCATGGCACTGCCATTCGTGTTCACGATCTTCTTCGCCTTCTTCCCGGCGGGCCTGGTGCTGTACTGGTTCACCAACAACCTGTTCTCCATCGCCCAGCAGTGGTACATCACGCGCAAGATCGAGGGCGGCGAGGACCCGGACAAGCAGAAGAGCTGACCGGGCCGTGACCGTGGCGGATACCATCGTCGCGGTCGCCACCCCGCCGGGGGTCGGCGGCATCGGCGTGGTCCGCCTGTCGGGCCCCGAGGCACTGGCGATCGCGCGGCGCCTGACCGGGCGCGACCGCCTGCGACCGCGCCATGCCCACTACGGCCGCCTCCTCGATCCGGCCAGCGGCGAGGCGATCGACGATGGCCTGATCCTCTATTTCCCCGCCCCCCATTCCTACACCGGCGAGGACGTGATCGAGCTGCAGGGCCACGGCAGCCCGGTGCTGCTGGAGGGGATGGTCGCGGCAGCGGTCGGCCTTGGTGCGCGCCGCGCACGGCCGGGCGAATTCACCGAACAGGCCTTTCTCAATGGCCGCCTCGACCTCGCGCAGGCGGAGGCCGTCGCGGACCTGATCCATGCCCAGACGGCCCAGGCCGCGCGCCTGGCCCGCTCCAGCCTCGATGGCGCGCTGGCCGCGGAGCTGGAGCCGGTCTCCCGGGCCATCCGCGACATGCGCGTGATCATCGAGGCCGAGATCGACTTCGGCGAGACCGACCTCGAATCCGAGGCCGCCCCGGATATCGCCCGGCGGGCGGAGAACCTGCACACGACTATCCTTGCGCTCCTCGAGCGTTTGCGCCCGGCCCGCTACTTCGCCCAGGGCCTGCGTCTGGCCCTGGTGGGTGCCCCGAATGTCGGCAAGTCCAGCCTGATGAATCGCCTGGCCGAGAGCGAGGTGGCGATCGTCACCGATCGCCCCGGGACCACCCGCGACGTCCTGCGCTCACCCATCGCCATTCACGGCATCCCGGTCGAGCTGATCGATACCGCCGGCTTGCATGCCAGCGACGATCCGGTAGAGCGGATCGGCATGCAGCGCGCCCGCGAGGCGGCGACCGGGGCCGACCTGATCCTGGAGCTGCGGGATCTGACCCGGCCGGAGGCCGTCCCCGATCTGGAGGCCCCACCCGAGATCCCGCGGCTCACGGTCTGGAACAAGCAGGACTGCGTTGGGGATTCCCGACCTGCAGAGGGGATCGTCATCTCGGCGCGCACGGGCGCGGGCATTGATGAACTGAAGCAGGCGATCGTCGAGCGGCTGGGTGCCGGCGAGGGCGGACAGCAGCGCTTCAGTGTGCGGGCACGCCATCTAGATGGCCTGCGCCTGGCGGCGCTGCATCTGGGACGTATCGAGGCCAGTGCTGCGCCCGACCTGATCGCCGAGGAGCTGCGCCTGGCCGAGGCCGCGCTGGATGCCCTGCTGGGTCGCCAGGACCACGAGGCCCTGCTCGGCGAGATCTTCGCCGGCTTCTGCATCGGCAAGTGATGGCGTAGGGAAACCCTGATCCATGTATACGCTCGCCTTGTTACCCCAGGATTCCGCGATCCCGTTGCGGCCGCTTCGATGCCGCCGCCACTCCTGCTAAACTGCTGATTTTACGTTTTCGGGCCGACCATGGGTCGGGCTTATAGAGGTCATGGCAGAAGAATTCGATGTCATCGTGATTGGCGGCGGACACGCCGGCACCGAGGCCGCACTGGCCGCGGCGCGCGCGGGTGCGCGCACGCTGCTGCTGACCCACAACATCGAGACCATTGGCCAGATGAGCTGCAATCCGGCGATCGGCGGCATCGGCAAGGGCCACCTTGTGAAGGAGATCGATGCCCTGGGGGGCGTGATGGCGCGGGCGGCGGATGCCGCCGGCATCCACTTCCGCATCCTCAATCGGCGCAAGGGCCCGGCAGTGCGTGCGACCCGCGCCCAGTCCGACCGGCAGCTCTATCGCCAGGCCATTCGCCAGCTCGTGGAGGCCGAGCCGAATCTCGAGATCTTTCAGCAGCCGGTGGCCGACATCACCATGGAGGGTGACCGCGTGACCGGTGTAGTCACCGAGGCGGGGATTGCGTTCCAGGCCCGTGCCGTCGTGCTGACGGTGGGGACCTTCCTGAATGGTCAGATGCATACCGGGCTGACCCAGCAGCCGGGCGGCCGCGCGGGCGATCCGCCGAGCGTGCGCCTGGCCGCGCGCCTGCGCGAGATGGCCTTTGCGGTCGGGCGTCTGAAGACCGGCACCCCGCCGCGCATCGACGGGCGCAGCGTCGACTTCGCGCGCCTCGAGGTGCAGCCCGGCGACGACCCGCGCCCGGTCTTCTCGTTCACCGGCTCGATGGACGATCACCCGGCCCAACGCCCCTGTCATATCGCGCGCACCAGCGAAAAGACGCATGAACTGATCCGGGCGAACCTCGATCAGGCGCCGATGTATTCCGGCCAGATCGACAGCACCGGACCGCGTTACTGCCCCTCGATCGAGGACAAGGTCGTGCGCTTTGCCGACAAGGCCAGCCACCAGGTCTTCGTCGAGCCGGAAGGGCTGACCACCCACGAGCTCTACCCGAACGGGATCTCCACCTCCCTGCCCTATGCGATCCAGGTGCCGCTGGTGCAGAGCATCGAGGGCTTCGAGCACGCCCGCATAACCCGTCCGGGCTACGCGATCGAGTACGACTACTTCGACCCGCGCGGCCTGCGCCCGTCGCTGGCCACGCGCGAGGTGGCCAATCTGTTCTTCGCCGGGCAGATCAACGGCACCACCGGATACGAAGAGGCCGCCGCCCAGGGCCTGGTCGCAGGACTCAATGCCGCCCGCCTTGTGGAGGACGCCGAGCCCTGGATCCCGCAGCGTTCCGAGGCCTACATCGGCGTGCTGATCGACGACCTGGTCACCCGCGGCACGCAGGAGCCCTATCGGATGTTCACCTCGCGCGCGGAATACCGGCTGCTGCTGCGCGAGGACAACGCGGATCTGCGCCTGACCCCGATCGGCCGCGAGTACGGCCTGGTCGACGATGCCCGCTGGGCACAGTTCGAGTGCCGCGCCGCCGCGATCGAGTCGGAAATGAGCCGGCTTGCACAGACGCGACCAGATCGGGATCAGCGCCTCCGCCCGGCCCTGGTCGAGCTCCTCGGCAAGGCCCCGGAGCCGGATGCCACGCTGCTCGACCTGCTGCGCCGGCCGGAGGCCGACTATGACGGGCTGATGGGTGCGCTCCCCGAACTGGATGCGGCCTGCACGCCGGACGTGCGCGAGCAGGTCGAGATCCAGGCCAAATACGCCGGGTACATCGAGCGCCAGCAGGCCGAGGTCGCACGCCAGGCGAAGGCCGACCAGACGGCACTGCCGGACAACCTCGACTACGCACGCGTGCACGGCCTGTCCAACGAGATCCGCCAGAAGCTCGCCGAATTCCGTCCGCATACGCTGGGTCAGGCCCAGCGCATCCCGGGCGTGACCCCGGCTGCGCTGTCCGCCCTGGCCGTACACCTGAAACAGCGCGCCAGTGGCGAGTAACGACTGGCGCGCGGCGCTTTCCGCCGTGGCCGACGAGTGGGCGCTGGACGCAACCGCTATCGAGGCCCTGGCGGTCTATCTGGAGCACCTCGGGCGCTGGAACCGGGTGCACAACCTGACCGCGGTGCGCGACCCGGCACAGTGGATCCCCCGCCACATCCTCGACAGCCTGACCCTGCGCCCGTATCTTCACGGGGACCGCATCCTGGATGTCGGGACGGGCGCCGGCCTGCCGGGCTTCGTGCTGGCCGCCTGCGAGCGCGAGCGCGATTTCTGCCTGCTGGACAGCGCGGCCAAGCGCATCCGCTTCTTGCGCAACGTGGTCGGGCTCGCCGGGCTGACCCGGGTCGAGGCCGTGCACACGCGGATCGAGGACTTCCGGCCCTCCGCGCCCTACACCACGGTGCTGGCGCGGGCGTTCAAGGCCCCGGCGGACATGGTCGCGCGCGTCGCACCGCAGGTGGCCCCGGGCGGTCGCGTGCTGGCCATGCTCGGACAGCGCTCGGTGGCGGACGCGCCGCTGCCCGCCCCGTGGTCGTACCGGAGTGTGGACCCGGTTACCATTCCCGGCGAGACCGCCGAGCGGCACATCGCCATTATCGAGAGAGCCGAGACGTGACCGATACGCTGGCCATCACCAATCAGAAGGGCGGGGTGGGCAAGACCACCACCTGCGTGAACCTCGCCGCCTCGCTTGCGCGGCTGGGCAAGCGCGTGCTGGTCGTGGACCTCGACCCGCAGGGCAATGCCACCACCGGTTCCGGTGTGGACAAGCATGCCGACGACCCGACCTCCTGCGAGGTGCTGCTGGGCCAGGCGACGGTTCCCGAGGCCGCCCATCGCGTCGAGGGAGGCTTCGATCTGGTGCCGGCCAACGGGGACCTGACCGTGGCCGAGGTTCGCCTGATGGACCAGGAGCGGCGCGAGTACCGCATGCGCGAGGCACTGGCCCCGGTGGCCGCCGACTACGACCATATCCTGATCGACTGTCCGCCCTCGCTGAACCTGTTGACGGTCAACGGCCTGGTGGCCGCCGACGGGGTGGTGATCCCGATGCAGTGCGAGTACTACGCGCTCGAAGGCCTGACCGCGCTGATGCGCACGATCGAGAGTATCCAGAAGGGCCCGAACCCGCAGCTGCGCATCGCCGGGTTGTTGCGCACCATGTTCGACCCGCGCAACCGCCTGTCCGGTGACGTCTCCGACCAGCTCACCGGCCACTTCGGCGAACGCGTGTTCCGGACTGTGATCCCGCGCAACATCCGTCTGGCCGAGGCCCCCAGCTTTGGTCAGCCGGCCTTGTTGTATGATGCCTCCTCGCGCGGGGCGGTGGCCTACCTCGCGCTGGCTGGCGAGATGCTGCGCCGCTGATCCCGCATACACGAGCAGGACTGAAACGATGGCAAAACGTGGACTGGGCCGCGGGCTCGATGCCCTCCTGTCGGGGGCACAGAGCGGCGGCGACGAGAGCGACTCCCTGGCGCAACTGCCGATCGAACAGATCCGCCGCGGTCAGTATCAGCCGCGCGTGCACATGTCCGAGCCCGCGCTCGCCGAACTGGCGGAGTCCATCCGCGCCCAGGGCATTGTCCAGCCGGTCGTCGTGCGGCGGGTCGAGGGCGGCTTCGAGCTGATCGCCGGCGAGCGCCGCTGGCGTGCCGCCCAGATCGCCGGGCTGGAGAGCGTCCCGGCGGTCGTGCGTGATATCCCGGATCAGGCGGCGGCCGCGATGTCGCTGATCGAGAACATCCAGCGCGAGGACCTCAATCCGCTGGAAGAGGCGCAGGCCATCCGGCGTCTGATCGACGAATTCGAGATGACCCACCAGGCCGCGGCCGATGCGGTCGGCCGTTCGCGTACGTCCGTGACCAACCTGCTGCGTCTGCTGGAGCTGCACGATGCGGTCAAGGAACACGTGAACGAGGGCCGCCTCGAGATGGGCCATGCCCGCTGCCTGCTCGCGCTGCCGCTGGACGACCAGCCCGGTGTGGCCGCGACGGTCGTCAAGCGCGACATGACCGTCCGCGCCACCGAACAACTGGTCAAGAAGGTGCTGTCCGCCCAGCCCGAGCCGCGCAAGGACAGCGGTCCCTCGCCCGAGGTCCGGCAACTCGAGAGCCGCCTGTCCGACCGCCTCGGCGCCCCCGTTCAGGTCCGCTACAACCGGCAAGGGAAGGGCCGCCTGGTCATCGAGTACAACAGCCTCGACGAACTCGACGGTATCCTCGAACACATCCAGTAAAGCGCCCGCCGGGGCTTCCCGAAACCCCTTGCAACAGGCCCTCCCGCACCCCATAACGGTTTGACCTAATAGAAGGGTGCTCTTATAATGCGCGCACTTTTTGGGAGAGGGGTGGGTGTGCCCATCCGCTGAATGACACCGCGACGCTACAGACACGCCCTGCAATCGATCGGTCTGCAGCTCGCCCTGACGCTGATACTGTCGGGCCTTTTTCTGGCCCTGTTCCCCCCGATCGTGGCGATCTCGGCCATGGTCGGCGGCATGACCGCGACACTCGGCAACGCCGTGGCCGCGGTCGTTGTCTTTCGAGCCTACCGTTCCGATCAGGTGGGCTCGCTCACGGCGCGCATGATGGGCGCCGAACTGGGACGACTCGTAATCATCGCGGTGGCATTCGGGGTGGCGTTCGCTTACCTGGACGAGCCGAACCTGCTGGCTTTGTTCGGCATCTTCCTCCTGGTGCATCTGGCCCCGCTCTGGTGGCTGCACCGGGTTTCTGATCAAGCAATGACGAGATAACTGCATGGCTTCAGAAAGCGAACTGCCCACGATGGAAGAGCACATTGCTCACCATCTCACAAACCTCACCTTCGGGCTCCATCCCGAGAACGGGTTGAGCTTCGCCACGACCAGCACCGAAGCCGCGGAAATGGGCTTCTGGGCGATTCATGTTGACTCCATGCTCTGGTCGATCGGTCTTGGCCTGCTGTTCATTCTGACGTTCCGCGCCGCCGCGAAGAAGGTCACTGCCGGCGTCCCGGCCGGATGGCAGAACTTCGTCGAAATGACGATGGACTTTGTCAACGACAACGTCCGTGGCTCGTTCAAGCACAAGAACGACATGGTCGCACCACTGGCGCTGACCATCTTTGTCTGGATCTTCCTGCTCAACCTGATGGATCTGGTGCCGGTGGACCTGCTGCCGCACATCGCCTATCTGCTGGGCATCCCCTACTTCAAGATCGTGCCGACCACGGACATCAACGTGACCGCGGGCCTGGCGCTGGGCGTCTTTGTCCTGATCATCTACTACTCGCTGAAGATCAAGGGCCCGGTCGGCTTCATCAAGGAACTGACGGGCATCCCGTTCCAGACCAACATCGTGTTCCTGAAGCCGATCTTCTGGGTGATCAACTTCGTCCTCGAGTTCATCAACCTGCTGGCCAAGCCCGCCTCGCTCGCCCTGCGACTGTTCGGCAACCTGTACGCGGCCGAGATGATCTTCATCCTGATCGGCGTGATGTACTCCGCGGGCCTGATCCTGGGTCTGGCCGGGGGCGTGCTGCATGTCGGCTGGGCGATCTTCCACATCCTCGTGGTGCCGCTGCAGGCCTTCATCTTCATGGTGCTGACCGTCGTCTATCTCGACATGGCGTACAGCGAAGACCACTGATCCGCTTCACCTTCAAACTGACCGTTTCAACACTCGACTGGAGATACAAAAATGGAAATGGCTAACGCTCTGATCGTCCTGGCTGGCTCGCTGCTTCTGGGTCTGGCCGCTGTCGGCGCCGCCATCGGCGTGGGTACCCTCGGTGGTCGCTTCCTGGAAGGCGCCGCGCGTCAGCCCGAACTGATCCCGATGCTGCGCACCCAGTTCTTCATCGTGATGGGTCTGACCGACGCCGTGCCGATGATCGGCGTGGGTATCGGCCTGTACGTTCTGTTCGCCCTGGGTTAACAAGGCTGAGCGAGTCCCGAGGTCCCCTCCACTCGTCAACCTGAGGTAGCAGGATGAATATCAATCTGACCATCATCGGCCAGCTCCTCGCGTTTAGCGTGTTCGTGTGGTTCACGATGCGCTACGTTTGGCCGCCCATGTCCGCCGCCCTGGAAGAACGCCGCAAGAAGATTGCGGACGGTCTGGCTGCCGCCGAGCGCGGCGCCAAAGAACAGGAGCTTGCCCAGGAGCGCGCGACCGAGGTGATCAAGGAGGCCAAACAGCAGGCCAACGAGATCATGGCCTCCGCGCAGAAGCGCGCCACGGAGCTGGTCGAAGAAAGCAAGACCACCGCGCGCGAGGAAGGCGAGCGCATCAAGGAACAGGCGCACTCCGAGATTGAGCAGGAGATCAACCGTGCCAAGGAAGACCTGCGCAAGCAGGTCTCCCAGCTGGCGGTTGCCGGTGCCGAGCAGATCCTGGCCAAGGAGATCGATGCCAAGGCCCACGGCGATCTGCTCAAGAAGCTCGCGGCCAAGCTCTAAGGAGACGTTATGTCAGACCTGATTTCGGTCGCCCGACCCTACGCCCGCGCCGCGTTCGAGCGGGCCCAGGAGAAGAACGATCTCGCTGGCTGGGCCGAGCAGCTGGAGTTGCTGGCGGCGATCGCCCGTGACTCGCAGATGCACAGTCTCCTCTCCAACCCGCGGCTCCCGCGTGCCGATCGCGCACAGCTGGTGCTCGATGTTGCCGGCGACAAGGTCGGCGCCGAAGCGGCCAACCTGGTTCGGCTGTTGGCCGAAAACGGTCGCCTGCCGGTGCTGCCTGCCGTGTTCGATGCGTTCTCCGCCATGAAGGCCGAGGCCGAAAAGCGTGTGCACGCCGATGTCGTCGCCTTCCGCAAGTTGACGCAGGCGCAGGAGAAAGAGATCCACGACGCCTTGGTCAAGGGCCTGGGCTGCGAAGTCGATCTCGAGTGTTCGGTCGACAGCTCCCTGCTCGGGGGGGCCATCATCCGCGCCGGCGACCTGGTAATCGACGGCTCCGTGCGAGGCCAGCTGAACCGCCTGGCTGCCAATTTGAGTCGCTAAGAGGATATTTAACATGCAACTGAATCCCTCCGAGATCAGTGATCTGATCAAACAGCGCATCGAGAAATTCGATGCCTCCTCCGAGGCCTCCACCGAGGGCACCGTGGTCAGCCTGACCGACGGTATCGCCCGCGTACACGGCCTTGGCGATGTCATGCAGGGCGAGATGATCGAGTTCCCCGGCGACACCTACGGGATGGCGCTCAACCTCGAGCGCGACTCTGTCGGCGTCGTGATCCTGGGTGACTACAAGCACATCAAGGAAGGTGATACCGCCAAGTGCACCGGCCGCATCCTCGAGGTGCCGGTCGGCGAGGCCCTGCTCGGCCGCGTGGTCGATTCCCTCGGTCGCCCGATCGACGGCAAGGGCCCGGTGGAGACCGGTGTCACCAGCCCGATCGAGAAGATTGCCCCCGGGGTTATCGACCGCCAGTCGGTCGATCAGCCGCTGCAGTCCGGTATCAAGGCGATCGACGCGATGGTCCCGGTCGGCCGTGGCCAGCGCGAGCTGATCATCGGTGACCGCCAGACCGGCAAGACCGCGGTGGCGATCGACGCGATCATCAACCAGAAGGACTCCGGCGTTAAGTGTGTCTACGTCGCCGTGGGCCAGAAGGCCTCCTCGGTCGCCTCCGTGGTGGCCAAGCTGGAAGAGGCCGGCGCGATGGACAACACCATCATCGTGGCCGCCAACGCCTCCGAGTCGGCCGCGATGCAGTTCATCGCGCCCTACGCCGGCTGCGCAATGGGCGAGTACTTCCGCGATCGCGGCGAAGACGCCCTGATCGTCTACGACGACCTGACCAAGCAGGCCTGGGCCTATCGCCAGGTCTCGCTGCTGCTGCGCCGCCCGCCGGGTCGCGAAGCCTATCCGGGTGACGTCTTCTACCTGCACTCGCGCCTGCTGGAGCGTGCGTCGCGCGTGAATGCCGACTATGTCGAGCAGCTGACGAACGGCGAAGTGAAAGGCCAGACCGGCTCACTGACCGCGCTGCCGATCATCGAGACCCAGGCCGGTGACGTCTCGGCCTTCGTGCCGACTAACGTGATCTCGATCACCGACGGCCAGATCTTCCTCGAGACCGACCTGTTCAACTCCGGCATCCGCCCCGCGATCAACGCCGGTCTGTCGGTGTCCCGAGTCGGTGGTGCCGCGCAGACCAAGATCATCAAAAAGCTGGGTGGTGGCGTGCGTCTGGCGCTCGCGCAGTACCGCGAGCTGGCCGCGTTCTCGCAGTTCGCCTCCGACCTGGACGAGCTGACCCGCAAGCAGCTCGATCGCGGCAAGCGCGTGACCGAACTGATGAAGCAGGGCCAGTACCAGCCGATGTCCATCGGCGAGATGGCGTTCTCGCTGTTCGCGGCCAACGAGGGCTACCTCGACGACGTCGAGGCCGACAAGGTCGTGAGCTTTGAAAAGGAACTGATCTCCTACGCGCGCTCCAGCCAAAAGGACCTGCTCGACGAGATCAACAGCTCTGGCGACTACAACGACTCCATCCAGGAAAAGCTGAAGAAGGCCCTGGAAGAGTTCAAGGCCAAGCACAGCTGGTAACGGGAGCACGCAATGGCGGGCACTAAGGAGATCCGGACGCAGATCAAGAGTATCCAGAATACTCAGAAGATCACCAAGGCCATGGAAATGGTGGCCGCGTCCAAGATGCGCAAGGCCCAGGACCGCATGGAAGAGTCCCGGCCTTACGCCCAGAAGATCCACGACGTGATGGGTCACGTCGCGATGGCCAATGCGGAGTACCAACATCCGTTCATGGTCGAGCGCGACGTGAAGCGCGTCGCTCTGATCATCGTCTCGACCGATCGCGGCCTGTGCGGCGGCCTGAACACCAACCTGTTCAAAAAGGCCGTTGGCGAGTTGCGGCGCTACCGCGACGAGGGCGTCGAGGTGGATCTGTGCGTGATCGGAAACAAGGCGCTGCAGTTCTTCAAGCGCCTGGGTGGCAACATCGTGGCCGAGGCGCGCGATCTGGGCGATCGCCCGCACATCACGGACCTGATCGGATCGATCAAGGTGGTGCTGGACAACTTCCGCGACGGCAAGGTCGATCGGGTCGTGCTGCTCGAAAACAAGTTCGTCAACACGATGACCCAGCAGCCCGAGGTCACCCAGTTGCTGCCGACCGCGCCCAGCAAGGACGAGTCCCTGAAGCATCACTGGGACTACATCTACGAGCCGGACACCGTTCCGGTGATGGATACCCTGCTCGAGCGCTATGTCGAGTCGCTGATCTACCAGGCGGTGGTCGAGAACGTGGCCTGCGAAATGGCCGCGCGCATGGTCGCGATGAAGTCGGCCTCCGACAACGCCGGCACGATGATCAAGGACCTGCAGCTCGTCTACAACAAGGCGCGCCAGGCTGCGATCACCCAGGAGATCTCCGAGATCGTCAGCGGCGCGGCTGCGGTCTAGCGCCCGCCGCCACGATTGGATCGGCTCGGCACGAATTACGACTTACGAGGATGAACAAATGAGTTCCGGAAAAATTGTCGAAATCATCGGCGCCGTCGTGGATGTGGAGTTTCCCCACGGCGAAGTGCCCAAGGTCTACGACGCGCTGACCCTGGAAAACGGCCTGACCCTGGAAGTGCAGCAGCAGCTGGGCGACGGCGTGGTGCGGACCATCGCCATGGGCACCACCGAGGGCGTGAAGCGGCAGACCCCGGTCACCGCGACCGGCAAGCCGATCTCCGTGCCAGTCGGCAAGGGGACCCTGGGCCGCGTGATGGACGTCCTCGGTCGTCCGGTGGACAACGCCGGCGACGTGGAGGCCCAGGAGACCTGGTCGATCCACCGTGCCGCCCCGACCTTCGACGAGCAGGCGGGCTCCACCGAGCTGCTGGAAACCGGCATCAAGGTGATCGATCTGCTCTGCCCCTTCGCGAAGGGCGGCAAGGTCGGCCTGTTCGGCGGTGCCGGCGTGGGCAAGACCGTGAACATGATGGAGCTGATCCGCAACATCGCGATCGAGCATTCCGGTTACTCGGTGTTCGCCGGCGTGGGCGAGCGTACCCGTGAAGGGAACGATTTCTACCACGAGATGAAGGACTCCAACGTCCTCGACAAGGTGGCACTGGTGTACGGTCAGATGAACGAGCCGCCGGGCAACCGCCTGCGTGTCGCGCTGACCGGCCTGACCATGGCCGAGTTCTTCCGTGACGAAGGCCGTGACGTGCTCATGTTCATCGACAACATCTACCGTTACACCCTGGCCGGGACCGAGGTCTCCGCGCTGCTGGGTCGTATGCCGTCCGCGGTGGGCTACCAGCCGACCCTGGCGGAAGAAATGGGTGTGCTGCAGGAACGCATCACCTCGACCAAGAAGGGCTCGATCACCTCCATCCAGGCGGTCTACGTGCCGGCGGATGACTTGACCGACCCGTCGCCCGCGACCACCTTCGCGCACCTTGATGCCACCGTCGTGCTCTCGCGCCAGATTGCCGAGCTGGGTATCTACCCGGCCGTGGACCCGCTGGACTCGACCTCGCGCCAGCTGGACCCGCAGATCATCGGGCAGGAGCACTACGACACCGCGCGTGCCGTGCAGAACACCCTGCAGCGCTACAAGGAGCTGAAGGACATCATCGCGATCCTCGGGATGGACGAGTTGTCCGAAGACGACAAGCTGGTCGTGGCCCGTGCGCGAAAGATCCAGCGCTATCTCTCGCAGCCGTTCTTCGTGGCCGAGGTCTTCACCGGCGCGCCCGGCAAGTACGTGTCCCTGAAGGACACCATCCGTGCGTTCAAGGCCATCGTCGCGGGCGAATATGACCACCTGCCCGAGCAGGCCTTCTACATGGTCGGCACCATCGAGGAAGCCGTCGAGAAGGCCGAGAAGCTCGGCTAAGGAGTAATCGAGATGCCCATGACGATGCACGTGGATGTGGTCAGCGCCGAGGAGTCGATCTACTCCGGCACCGCGCTGATGATCGCGGCCCCGGCCGAGGGTGGCGAGGTCGGCGTCTATGCGGGCCACACCCAGATGCTGGCACGGCTGAACCCGGGCGAGCTGCGCATCCTGGAAAAGGAAGGTGCCGACCCGCAGCCGGTGTTCGTCTCGGGCGGGATCCTCGAGGTCCAGCCCTATCACGTGACCGTGCTTGCGGACACGGCGGTACGGGCCAAGGACCTCGACGAGGCCGAGGCCCTGGAGGCGCAGAAGCGCGCGGAAGAGGCCCTGGCCAATTCCAAGGCCGATTTCGACTACGCCAAGGCGCAGGCGGAACTCGCGGAGGCTGCCGCCCGCCTGCAAATGATCCAGAAGCTGCGCCGGAAATAATCCGGCAAACTGCGACGGATGACCGACCCCAAGGGCCAACCGATTCGGTTGGCCCTTTATGATTGCACCCATGCCTGAAACGACACCCCTTCATATCGCGGTCCTGGCGGCGGGTAAGGGGACGCGCATGCGGTCGCGCCTCCCCAAGGTCCTGCAATCGCTTGCCGGACGCCCCCTCCTTGCCCATGTCCTGCAGCGCGTGGCACCGCTGGATGCAGCCGCGGTTCATGTCGTGGTCAGCCACGAACAGGAACGCGTGCGAACGGCGTTTGCCGATCACATGCCCCCTCTCGAGTGGATCGACCAGGGCGAGCCGCGGGGGACCGGACATGCGGTCTATCAGGCCCTGAAACAGATCCCGGACAACGCGCGGGTGCTCGTCACCTACGGGGATGTCCCGCGGATCCCGGTCACAGACCTGGAGGCCTGTGCCCGTGGAGCCGGCGTGACGGTTCTGGCCGCTCAGGTCTCCGACCCGAGCGGCTACGGTCGCCTGATCCTCGACGGCGCTGGCCAGCTCGAGCGCATCGTCGAGCACAAGGAGGCCACCGCGGCGGAGCGTGCGGTCGATCTGATCAACACCGGTGTCCTTGCGGCACCCGCCGGCGACCTGCGTCGCTGGCTTGCGTCCTGCGAACCGGAACCAACTGGGCCCCGGGAATGGTATCTGACGGATATCGTGGCCGTGGCGCGAGGTCAGGGGCGGATAATCGATGTCGTGCGCAGCTGCGACCCCGCGGCCGTACTGGGTGTCAATGACCGCGAGCAACTGGCCGTGCAGGAGCGCTTGCACCAGGCGGAGGAGTGCTCGCGCATGATGCGGGAAGGCCTCGCCGTAGCGGACCCCGCCCGCCTGGATGTGCGCGGCGTCCTGAAATTCGGACAGGACTGCACGATTGACGTGAACGTCGTGATCGAGGGCACGGTGACCCTGGCGGATGATGTCTATATTGGCCCCGGCTGCGTGCTGCGCGATTGCGAGATCGGATCCGGCACGCAGATCGCGGCACACAGTGTCCTGGAAGGTGTGCGGCTCGGCGAAGCCGCCAACGTTGGACCGTTTGCTCGCTTGCGGCCGGGTACGGAATTGGGCCCCGGCGCCCGCGTGGGCAATTTTGTCGAGATCAAGAACGCTACGCTCGGCCCCGGCGCGAAGGCCAACCACCTGACCTATGTCGGGGACGCAAGCGTCGGGGCTGGCGCCAATCTGGGGGCAGGAACGATCACCTGCAACTATGATGGTGCGAACAAGCATCGCACCGAGATCGGCGAGCGTGCGTTCATCGGCTCGAACACGGCCCTGGTGGCGCCCATTCGCATCGGGGATGATGCGACGGTCGGTGCAGGTTCGACCTTGTCCGACGATGTGGAGCCACGCGCGCTGGCGTTGACCCGCGCCCGCCCGCGCATCATCCAGGACTGGCCGCGCCCGAAAAAGAAATCTGACTAAGGAGCTTCCATGTGCGGCCTGCTGGCAGGTATTGGTGAGCGCAATCTGGTCCCGATTTTTGTCGAGGGTCTGCATCGACTGGAATACCGCGGGTATGACTCTGCGGGTGTAGCGGTCGTCGCGGACCATGCGCTGCGCGACGTCCGTGCGGTCGGCAAGGTGTCCGCGCTCGAGGAACAGATCCAGGCTGTGGGTCTGCAGGGGCCGGTCGGGATCGCGCATACGCGCTGGGCCACGCACGGACCACCGACCGAGGTGAATGCGCATCCCCACCGCTCGCGGGATGGGCGGGTCGCGATCGTCCATAACGGCATCATCGAAAACCACGCGAAGCTGCGAACCGACCTGGCAGCGGCCGGTTGGCCCTGTGCGTCGGCAACCGACAGCGAGGTGATCGCCCACCGCATCGAGCGCAGCCTGCTCGACGGTGCCTCCCCCCTCGAGGCCATGCGCCATGCCTGTGCCGAGCTGGAGGGCGCGTACGCCATTGCCGCGGTATTTGCCGACTTTCCCGACGAGCTGATTGTTGCGCGGTCCGGCAGCCCGCTGATCCTGGGACTGGGCATTGGCGAGTTCTTCGCGGCGTCGGATGTCCAGGCGCTCTTGCCGGTTACGCAGCGTTTCATCGACCTCGAAGATGGCGATATCGCGCGGCTGACCCGCGACGGTGTGGAGGTCCAGGACCTGCATGGCCAGCCGGTCGAGCGCCGCATGCGCGAGACCAGCTGCCAGGCGAGCGTGGCCGATCGCGGCGAGTACCGCCACTTCATGCTCAAGGAGATCTACGAGCAACCCCACGCGCTGGAGGAGACCCTGTCCGGTCGCTTGGGCGAGGATACCGTACTGGAAAACATCCTCGGGCCCGGCACGAGCGAGCACTTGGCTGACGTCGGTGCCGTCCAGATCATTGCCTGCGGCACCAGCTACCACGCCGGCATGGTCGCCGCCCACTGGATCGAGGAGCACCTGGGCCTGCCCGCCCGTGTCGACGTGGCCAGCGAATACCGCTACCGGCGTCACGTATTGGCCCCGGGCACGCTACTGGTCGTGATCTCCCAGTCGGGGGAGACCGCCGATACCCTCGCCGTGCTCCGGCAATCCCAGGAGGAGCCCTTCCTGGCGCGCCTCGCCATCTGCAATGTCCCGGAAAGCACCATGGCGCGAGCTGCCGATCTGGTGCTCATGACGCACGCCGGCCCCGAGATCGGCGTCGCCTCCACCAAGGCCTTTACTACCCAGCTGGCCGCTCTGGCGACCCTCGTGCTGCTCCTCGGGCAGACCGCCACGGCCGCCCGTATGACCGCCGAGGCGCGCGCGACCGCCGTTACCGCCCTGCGCAGTCTCCCGGATCAGGTTGCGCGCATCCTCGCCCTGGATGGCCCGATTGCCCGTATCGCCGAAGACCTGCTGGAGCGTCACCATGCCCTGTTCCTCGGGCGCGGGGCGTACTTCCCGATCGCACTGGAAGGTGCGCTCAAGCTGAAGGAGATCTCCTATATTCACGCGGAGGCCTATCCCTCGGGCGAGTTGAAGCACGGCCCACTGGCGCTGGTCGACACCGAGATGCCCGTGGTTGCGGTGGCCCCCGACGACGCGCAGCTGGAAAAACTCTCCAGCAATCTGCAGGAGGTGCGCGCCCGGGGAGGCCAGCTGATCGTAATTGGCGAGTCCAGTGCAGCCCGCACCCTGGCCCCGGAGGACATCTGGATCGGCCTGCCGCAGAGCGAGCCCCTCAGTCCCTGGCTGGCGCCGGTCCTGCTGACCGTGCCCTTGCAGTTGCTCGCCTACCATACGGCCGTGCTGAAGGGCACGGACGTCGACCAGCCGCGCAATCTGGCGAAATCGGTGACGGTGGAATAGCGCCCCGTACTCGGCACTACCAGACTTTCTATCAGGAAACGCTTGTATTCCCCGGGTGGGTCGGCTAGATTCGGGCGCGCTCGAATAACCGTACGATCAGGAGTACCCCATGGATCAGCAAGAGCTCAACAACCGTTGCGTTACCCTGTTTCAGTCCCCGCGCATCCAGACCAAGCTCTGGAATCCGCGCATGTTCTGGAACGTCGGCCGCAAGCTGAATGTGACCCCCGAGGAACTGACCGAGCCGAAGGTCGACCTCTGCGAGCTCGAGGTGATGCTGTCCGCGGCCGCCTATGAGCCGTCCCAGTGCGCCGACAACCTGAATGGTCGTGAGTCCGGCCGCGCCGACTTCATCCGTCGTGCCGTGCAGTCCGGCCAGCGTCCGTTCCTGCGTCGCGCTGCCTGACCCAGTCTCCTGACTGGTGATGTCGAAGACCCGGCCTTTGCGCCGGGTCTTTTGTTTGGGGCCTCGGTCAGGCCTTCTCAGCCGCGCGTCTCCAGCCAGAAGGTCACCGGGCCGTCGTTGACCAGGCTGACCTGCATGTCCGCACCGAAGTGGCCGCTGGCGACCCGCGGGTGTAATCCCCGCGCCTGAGCCACCAGGTATTCGAACAGGGCCTGGCCGTGCTCCGGGCTGGCGGCGGCGGTAAAGCTCGGACGCATCCCCTTGCGCGTATCCGCGGCCAGTGTGAACTGCGGCACCAGCAGCAGACCGCCACCGGTATCCTGCAGGCTTCGATTCATGCGCCCCTCGTCATCCGCGAACACGCGATAGCCGAGCATGCGCTCCAGCAGCCGTTTCGCCGCCGATTCGTTGTCCTGTGGCTGCACCGCGACCAGCGCCAGCAGTCCTGGCCCGATCGCGCCGACGCGTTCGCCGCCGCTGTCCACCGCGGCCTCGGTCACTCGCTGGATCAGGGCAATCACGCCGAGGCACCCCCGGTCCCGCCCGCGACCTGCCCCGCCAGATCGTCGGCCAGGGTGTCGGTTGCCGCGACCAGCTTGCGCACAATGCCCGGTTCGGCCGCGGAGTGTCCGGCGTCCGCGACGATCGCCATGCGCGCCTGCGGCCAGGCCCGGTGCAGCTCCACCGCCTGCTCCACCGGGCACACCACGTCGTAGCGCCCGTGCACGATCCAGCCCGGTATGTCGCGCAGGCGCGGCGCGTCGCGCAGCAACTGCTCCGGTTCCAGGAAGGTGTCGTGCATGAAGTAGTGGCACTCCAGCCGCGCCAGGCTCACGGCCACGTCCGGGTCTTCAAAGTGCGCGATCACGTCGTCGTTCGGGATCAGGCAGGAGGCGTGCCCCTCCCAGCCCGACCAGGCGCGGGCAGCCGCTCGGCGGACTTCGGGATCTGTGTGGGTCAGCCGCCGGTAGTAGGCCCCGACCAGGTCGTCGCGCTCCTCCGCGGGAATCGGCCGTAGGTAGTGCGCCCACGCCTCGGGAAACAGGCGGTCGGCCCCCGACTGGTAGAACCACTGGATGTCCCGCGGCCGGCACAGGAATACGCCGCGCAGGACCAGGCCGAGCACGCGCTCCGGGTGGGTCTGGGCATAGGCCAGCCCCAGCGTAGAGCCCCAGGAACCACCGAACACCGCCCAGCGCTCGATCCCCAGGTGCTCGCGCAGGCGTTCGATATCAGCCACCGCGTGCCAGGTGGTGTTGGCCTCCAGACTCGCGTGCGGCGTCGAACGCCCGCAGCCACGCTGGTCGAACAGCACGATGCGGTAGCGTTGCGGGTCGTAGAAGCGCCGATGCCACGGCTCGCAGCCCGAGCCCGGCCCGCCGTGCAGGAATACGACCGGGATCCCGTCGGGTGTGCCACATTCTTCAAAGTAGAGCTCGTGGCCGTCACCCACCGCGAGCCTTCCTGTGCTGTGCGGTTCGATCTCCGGGTACAGGGTGTCCATCAGTGTTTTCCTAGATTGCGGGCCCCGAGTGTCGCCAAAACGCTCGCGCAGGGAAAGTGCGCGGCTCGCCTATTCGTCGATGAGCTGCCCCCGGTAGACCCGGCGTCGTTGCGGTTCCCCGCGGCGCTCCGGTGTGTCCGGCGAAGCTTCCGGCGGTGCCAGGTGCCCCGAACGCTGCAACTCGCTGCGCAGCGAGAGTGCGGCGGCCCGGGCGGCGCTCGACTGCGAGCGTGACGCGTAGTCAAGAATCGCCTCCATGAAGTCCGGGTGGGTGACCGACAGCCGTACCACCGCCGGGAACTCCGCGCGGAGGTTCCGGCGCAGCTCGGCAGCCAGGCTCAAGCTTTTGCGATTGTGCATACCGGTCCCCCACCGTTGATGTGTCCGCCCATCTTGTATGCAAGCGGGGTGCCATGGGCTTGGTCCCAGCTTGAGTGGCATGCGCGGGGATCTGTTGCCTCCACCAGGTGCAGAAGGGCGAGCGCCTGCACCGACAATGGGCGCCACCCTGCAACCGCTGTGGGTATGGCGGCGCTTGCGAAGCAGGCCTCGCCGCCCTATGTTGCGGGCCATGGAAACGCCCGCCGTCCCCGCCTCCATCCGCCGCCTGGCCGGCCGCGCCATCGCGGACTTCGACATGATCCGCGAGGGTGACCGCATCCTCGTCGGGTTGTCCGGCGGCAAGGATTCGCTGACCCTGCTGTGGCTGCTGCACAATCTGTCGCGGCGGGCACCCGTGCGCTTCGAGGTCGGCGCGGTCACGATCAACCCGGAGATCGAGGGCTTCGAGCCGCAGCGGTTGATGGACTATCTCAGCGGGTATGGCATCCCGTATCACTTCGTCTCCGAGCCGATCGCGGAACTGGCCGGCGAGCACATGGACAACGACTCGTTCTGCTCCTTCTGCTCGCGCATGAAACGCGGCCTGATGTATCGCACCGCGCGCGAACAGGGCTACAACGTGCTGGCCCTCGGCCAGCACCTGGATGACCTGGCCGAGAGCTTCATGATGAGCGCCTTCCACGGTGGCCAGCTGCGCACGATGAAGGCCCATTACGCGATTGACGCCGGCGACCTGCGGGTGATCCGCCCGCTGGTCTACGTGCGCGAGCGCCAGACCCGGGATTTCGCCGAGGCCGCCGGGCTGCCGGTGATCCTGGACAACTGCCCGGCCTGCTTCGCGATGCCCACCCAGCGCGAACACATGAAGCAGCTGCTCGCGCAGGAGGAGGCCCAGCACCCGCGGCTGTTCCGCAACCTGCGCACCACCCTGAAGCCGCTGATGACCGAGGGCGGCATTCCGCCACGGACCCCGGCCGACCCACCCGAATCTTGCGATCATGGCCGAACGCCGGCATCTGCGTGACCGGCTGATCGCCGGCGGTCTGCGCCTGCTCGCCCGCCTGCCGCTGCGCGTGAATCATGCGCTGGGCGGTCTGCTCGGTGCGCTGGCCTGGTACTGGCCGACGCGCTCCGCCCGGATCACCGGCCGCAACCTCGAGCTCTGTTTCCCGGACAAGGACGCCGCCTGGCGCCGCCGGGTCGGACGTCGATCGCTGATGGCGATGGGGCGGGCGCTGACCGAGTCCCCCTGGCTCTGGCAGGCCTCGCCGCAGACCCTCGCGCGACTGGCGGTGGAACCGCCCCGCTACGCCCGCCTGCGCGAACGCGAGGGCGGGCGGGCCCTGTTCCTGTGTGCCCCGCATCTGGGCTCCTGGGAGTTCGCCGGGCTGCAGGCCGCCTGCCACGGGCCGATGGCCACCCTGTACAGCCCGTTCAAGACCCCCGAGATCGACCGCTGGGTGCGCGAGGCCCGCGCCTCGACCGGCGCGACCCTGGCCCCGGCCGACCGCTCCGGGCTGCGCGTGCTGCAGCAGGCGCGCGATCGCGGCGACATCATCGGCATCCTCCCGGATCAGAGCCCGAAGGGCGCCTCCGGTACGCATGCACCGTTCTTCGGCCACCCGGCGCTGACCATGACCCTGCTGCCGCGCCTGCTGCGCGGGCGCGACGACCATGTTGTGTTCCTGTTCGCCGAGCGCCTGCCGAAGGGGCGCGGGTTTCGCTATCACGAGATCGAGGCCGGGCCGGAGGTCGCGGACCGCGACTTCGCCCGAGCGGCCGCCGCGATCAACGCCCATGTGGAGGCCCTGGTCCGGCGCTGCCCGGAGCAGTACAACTGGGCCTACAAGCGTTTCCACCCGGCCCCCGAGGGCCAGCCCAGCCCTTATAGAAGCGCTGAATAAAGCCATCCTGGCTTTCGGAGCCGCGCGCGGCGCTGCAACGTTCTGTATGCCTTTGCACGGGCAAAGGGATTTGCAGCTTGTGTCGGAATCCTCCACCTGCGGTGGTCGATTCCGGCGGCACGTCCCTGTGCCGCCGGGAAACGCCGATAAATCGATGTTTCCCGGTCGCTGACACCCGGTCGGGTCGGATCCCGCGCACAAAAAAGCCGCCGGACCCGGAGGTCGCGGCGGCCAGTGCCTCTGGCCCCGAGGGGCCGGAAGCGGATGCCTTACAGGCTGTAGTACATGTCGAACTCGACCGGATGGGTGGTCATGCGCATGCGCGTGACCTCTTCCATCTTCAGGTCGATGTAGGCATCGATCATGTCGTCGGTGAACACGCCACCCTGGGTCAGGTATTCGCGATCCTGGTTCAGGGCTTCCAGCGCCTGGTCCAGCGAATGGCAGACCTGCGGGATGCCCTTTTCCTCTTCCGGCGGCAGATCGTAGAGGTTCTTGTCCATCGCGTCGCCCGGGTGGATCTTGTTCTGGATCCCGTCCAGGCCGGCCATCAGCATTGCGGCGAACGCCAGATAGGGGTTGGCGGTGGAGTCCGGGAAGCGCAGCTCGATGCGACGGGCCTTCGGGCTCATCACGAACGGGATGCGCAGCGACGCGGAGCGGTTGCGCGCGGAGTAGGCCAGCATCACCGGCGCCTCGAAGCCCGGCACCAGACGCTTGTAGCTGTTGGTGGACGGGTTGGTGAAGGCGTTCAGCGAGCGGGCGTGCTTGATGATACCGCCGATGTAGTACAGCGCGGTCTCGGACAGACCGCCGTACAGGTCCCCGGAGAACAGGTTCTTGCCGTCCTTGGACAGCGACTGGTGCACGTGCATGCCGGAGCCGTTGTCGCCGACGATCGGCTTGGGCATGAAGGTCGCGGTCTTGCCGTGCATGTGGGCCACGTTCTGCACCACGTACTTCAGTACCTGGACCTCGTCGGCCTTCTGGGTCAGCGTTGCGGGGCCGACACCGATCTCGCACTGGCCGGCGGTGGCCACCTCATGGTGATGCACCTCGGTGACCAGACCCATCTCGGTCAGCACTTCGCACATGGTGGAGCGGATGTCGTGCAGGCTGTCGACCGGCGGGACCGGGAAGTAGCCGCCCTTCACGCCCGGGCGGTGGCCGATGTTGCCGTCCTCGTAGACGCGTTCGGAGTTCCAGGAGGCCTCGGAGGAGTCCACGCGGCAGTAGGAGCCGGAGAGATCCGCGCCCCACTTCACGTCGTCGAACACGAAGAATTCGTTCTCCGGGCCGAACAGCGCGGTATCGGCGATGCCGGTGCTCTGCAGGTAGGCCTCGGCGCGGCGCGCCAGCGAGCGCGGGCAGCGGTCGTAGCCCTGCATGGTGGCCGGCTCGACCACGTCGCAGCGGATGTTCATGGTCATGTCTTCGAAGAACGGGTCGATGACCGCGGACTCCGCATCCGGCATCAGGATCATGTCGGACTCGTTGATGCCCTTCCAGCCGGAGATCGAGGAGCCGTCGAACATCTTGCCTTCTTCAAAGGCCTCTTCGTCGAGGTCATGGGCTGGAACGGTTACATGCTGTTCCTTGCCCTTGGAGTCGGTGAAGCGGAAGTCGATGAAACGGACCTCCTTTTCCTGGATCTGCTTCAGCACGTCGGCTGCGGACATGGGAGTCTCCTTAAGTTTGCACTTCGTCTTTAGGGTTTGCCGCACCGAATCGGGGCCGGGCGACGTCGATGCGGTTCTATGCAGGCATCATGCCACTTCGCCCAAATGGCCCCGTGACGGTGGTCCGGCACATGTACGGGGAATACAGCGCCGGCCTCTGCACGGTATCCGTGCGGCTTTGGCACCACAGTAGTGCATCAAGGTGTTTGTTGCACATCCGTGGTGCATGGGCGATAGAGGATCTTCACTTCCCCCAGCTGGCCTTTCAGTCGTGGATGGCCCTGCAGCGTCTGTGACAGGGCCTCGGCGCGCACGTTCAGGTCCGCGGGCGTGCATGCCCCGTCAAGGCGCAGTGTCAGGGTCAGATGGATACGGCCGCCCAGATAATGCAGGGACAGGTGCTCCAGCCGGTCCAGCTCCGGACTGTCCGCCCATGCCTCGCGGACCGCCTCGGCGATCTCCGGGCGCAGGGGCAGATTCGAGCTGCGGGCCTGTTCCTCGTCGTTCTCCGGGTCGACGTGAACGGTGAAATCACGCAGACGCTGGTGTCGCTGGGTGACGGTCCGATGAACGGCATCGGCGATCCGGTGCCCCTCGGAAACCGAGATCATCGGGGCGACCTGTACATGTACGTCGGCGACCACGTCGCTGCCGTGACGTCGTGTACGCAGCATGTGCGCATCCTTTACGCCGGGCACCTCCATGATGGTGCGATGGATGCGCTCGACCTCTTCGGGGTCCAGTGCCGTGTCGATCAGTTCGGCCGCGCTGCGCACGATCAGCCGTCCGGCGATGTGCAGGATGAACAGGGCGACGATCAGCGCGGCCAGGGCGTCGGCCCATGGGAAGCCTGCGACCGCGGCTCCGACCCCGACCAGCACGAACAGCGACGAGATCGCATCCGTGCGGTGGTGCCAGGCATTGGCGTCCAGCATGCGCGAGCCGGTGCGCTTCGCGACCCGGTGGGTGTACTGATAAAGCCCCTCCTTGGCCACCAGCGTCAGCACGGCGAAGGCAAGGGCGGCAGGGGCCGGTCCGATCGCGGCCTCGGTGTCCACAAGTCGCTGCCCGGCGGCCCAGGCGATCCCGAGGCCGGCCAGGGCGAGGAATACGCCCACCACCACCGTGGCCAGGGTTTCGATCCGGCCATGTCCGTAGGGGTGATCATGATCCGGCGAGGCTGCGGCCTTGCCGGCGGCAAACAGCACCACCCCGTCGGTGATCAGGTCCGACAGGGTGTGGACGCCGTCCGCAACCAGCGCCTGCGAGTTCAGCAGCCATCCGCTAAGCAGCTGTGCCAGGGCGAGGAAGGCGTTGACCACCGCACCCACAACGGTCACCCGGCGAGTGGCCCTGTAGCGCCGGCCGTTTTCTGGCGTGACTGCGGTTTCGGAGCTGGCGTGGGGATCGCTCAGGGCGGCTCTCCCGAAGGGAATCCAGACCCCAGTATGGGCGTGCTTCCGCCACATGCAAGACGCTTGCACTGCCGTCGGCGGTGGCCGCAGCCGGAGCCCGGCCGATATACTGTCCGCTTTGCCCTGACCCGGGATCTCGCATGGCGCACGAACGCACCCCGTCCAGCAGCAGCCCCACCTTCCAGGACCTGATCCGGCGTCTGCAGGATTACTGGAATGACCACGGCTGCGTGGTCCTGCAGCCCTACGACATGGAGATGGGGGCCGGTACCTTCCATCCGGCGACCTTCCTGCGCTCGATCGGGCCGGAGCCGTGGCGCGCGGCCTATGTGCAGCCCAGCCGCCGTCCCACTGACGGGCGCTATGGCGACAACCCCAACCGCCTGCAGCACTACTACCAGTTCCAGGTGTTGCTGAAGCCGTCGCCGCCGGACATCCAGGACCTCTACTTGGGCTCCCTGGAGGCGCTGGGCTTCGACACGCTCACCCATGATGTGCGCTTCGTCGAGGACAACTGGGAGTCGCCGACCCTCGGCGCCTGGGGCCTGGGCTGGGAGGTCTGGCTGAACGGCATGGAGGTCACCCAGTTCACCTACTTCCAGCAGGTCGGCGGGCTGGACTGCCACCCGGTCTCCGGCGAGATCACCTACGGGCTGGAACGCCTGGCGATGTACCTGCAGGGGGTGGAGAGCGTATTCGATCTGGTCTGGACCGTCGGGCCCGACGGCCGCCCGGTGACCTATGGCGACGTCTATCACCAGAACGAGGTGGAGCAGTCCACCTACAACTTCGAGCACGCCGACCGCGACGCCCTGTTCGCCGCCTTCGACCAGCACGCAAACGAGAGCGATCGCATGATCGAGCTGGGCCTGCCACTGCCGGCCTACGAACAGATGCTGCGCGCCTCGCACAGCTTCAACCTGCTGGATGCGCGCGGCGCGATCTCGGTCACCGAGCGCCAGCGCTACATCCTGCGTGTGCGCGAGCTGTCGCGAAACGTCGCGCAGAAGTACTACGAGTCGCGCGAGGCCCTGGGCTTCCCGCTGTGCGCCGACGACGACACGAACCGGCCCGATGCCGCCTGAAACCTTTTCCCGGACCGTGCGCCCGACCGCGCGGTCGTGATGGACCCGAACTGGACCCGACATGGCTGAAGCCCGCGAACTCCTGATCGAACTCGGCACCGAGGAGCTGCCCCCCACCGCCCTGCCCCGTCTGCGTGACGCCCTGGCCGAGGGCCTGGCCACCCGGCTGCGCGAGGCCGGTCTGGAACCGGGCGACCCCGAGGCCTTCGCCACCCCGCGGCGGCTGGCGGTGCTGTTCCCGGACGTGCCCGCGCGCCAGCCCGACCAGCTCCAGGAGCGCCGCGGCCCGGCCGTGGCCGCCGCCTTCGACGACGCCGGCGAGCCGACGAAGGCGGTGCTGGGCTTTGCCCGCTCCTGCGGCGTGGAGGTCGAGCGCCTGGAGCGCGAGACCACCGACAAGGGCGAATACCTGGTCTTCCGCCAGATGCAGCCGGGCCTCGCCCTGGGCGAACTGCTGCCGGAGATGCTGGAGGCCGCGCTGGAGGCCCTGCCCACGCCCAAGCGCATGCGCTGGGGCAGCAGCCGCACCGAATTCGTGCGCCCCGCGCACTGGCTGGTCGTCCTGCACGGGACCGAGGTGCTGGAGATGACGGTGCTGGAACAGACCGCCGGGCGGGCCACGCATGGCCACCGCTTCCATCAGCCCGGCGCGCTGGAGCTGAAGCGCGGGAGCGACTATGCCGAGCGGTTGCGCAGCCCCGGCTTTGTCGAGCCGTCGTTCGAGGCGCGGCGCGAGAACATCCTGGCCCAGGTGCATGAACAGGCCAAGGCCCTGGGCGGGCGCGCGCTGGTGGATGCCGACCTGCTGGACGAGGTGACCGCGCTGGTGGAGTGGCCGGTCGCCCTGACCGGCGGCTTCGACCCGCGTTTCCTGGATGTCCCGCAGGAGGCGCTGATCTCCACCATGCAGGACCACCAGAAATACTTCCCGGTGGTCGACGAGGCCGGGCGCATGCAGCCGCACTTCGTCGTGATCAGCAACATCGAGTCGCGCGACCCGCACGCGGTGCGTGATGGCAACGAGCGCGTCTTGCGTCCGCGCTTTGCGGATGCCGAATTCTTCTGGCAGCAGGACCGCAAGAAGCGCCTGGAGGAGCGGCTGGACGCGCTGGACTCGGTGGTGTTCGAGAAGCGCCTGGGCACGCTGCGCGACAAGTCCGTGCGGCTGGAGGCCCTGATGCAGCGCCTGGCCGGCCTGATGGGGCTGGATGCCGGTCTCGCCGCGCGCGCCGCGCGCCTGGCCAAGTGCGATCTCGTCACCCAGATGGTGTTCGAGTTCACCGAGCTGCAGGGCACGATGGGCCGCTACTACGCCCTGCACGACCGCGAGGACGAAGCGGTCGCGGCCGCGATCGAGCAGCACTACTGGCCGCGCCAGTCCGGCTCCGAGCTGCCGGATGTCCCGCTGGCCCAGGCACTGGCGCTCGCGGATCGGTTGGATACGCTGGTCGGGATCTTCGCGATCGGCAAGCAGCCCACCGGTACCAAGGACCCATTCGCCCTGCGCCGCGCTGCGCTGGGGCTGGTGCGCATCCTGGTCGAGCGCGAACTGCCGCTGGCGCTGACCCCGCTGCTGCAAGCCGCGGCCGAGCCGATCCGCGAACGGGTGCCGGAGGCCGACCAGGCGGTGGAACCGGTGCGCGAGTACATCCTGGAGCGCCTGCGCGGCTACCTGCTGGAGCAGGGCCAGGCGCACGAGACCATCGAGGCGGTGGCCGCGGTCGTGCCCGATACCCCGCTGGACTTCGTCCGCCGCGTGCGCGCGGTCAGCCTGTTCCGCGAGCGCCCGGAGGCCGAGGCCCTGGCCGCGGCGAACAAGCGCATCCACAACCTGCTGCGCAAGGCCGGCGAGGAGGCCGAGGCCGACCTCGATCCCGAGGCCCTGGCGCTGGACGAGGAGCGGAGCCTCTACCAGGGCCTGCAGGCGGTGCGTCCCGGTGTCGAGCAGGCCGTGGCCGATGGCGACTACCTGCACGCCCTGGGCGAGCTGGCGGGCCTGCGTGATCGTGTCGATACCTTCTTCGACCAGGTGATGGTGATGGCCGAGGATGCCGCCGAGCGGCGCAACCGCCTGGCCCTGCTGCGCGAGCTGCGCCGCGCCTTCGAGACCGTGGCCGACATCGGCCGCCTGGCCACGGGATAGCGCCGCCACATGCTCCCCCTGGTCCGTGGCCTGCTGTTCCAGCTGGGGTTCATCGGCTCCACGCTGGTGTTCGGCCTGCTGGTCCCGCCGCTGATCTGGCCGCTTTCGCGCCCGGCGCGCTATCGCGTTCTGACTCAGTGGGGGCGCTTCAACGTCTGGTGGCTGCGCATCACCTGCGGGCTGGACTACCGGGTGCGCGGGGCCGAGCACATCGACCCCTCGCGGCCGCATGTGGTGCTGTCCAAGCACCAGTCCGCGTGGGAGACGGTCGCCTATGTTGCGATCTTTCCGATGCAGACCTGGGTGCTCAAGCGCGAACTGATGCGCATCCCCCTGTTCGGCTGGACGCTGTCGATGCTGGACCCGGTCCCGATCGACCGCGAGGCGGGGCGTCAGGCGCTGGAGAACCTGGTCGCGGAGGGTCAGCAGCGCCTGGACCAGGGTCGCTGGGTGATCGTCTTCCCCGAGGGCACGCGCGTGGCCCCGGGCGAGCACGGGCGCTACCGCCAGGGCGGCGCGATACTGGCGGCGCGCACCGGCTACCCGGTACTGCCGGTGGCGCTGAACAGCGGCAGCTTCTGGCCGAAAAAGGGCCTCCGGCGCTACCCCGGCACCATCGAGGTGGTGGTCGGCCCGCCAGTCGAGACCGCCGGGCGCAAGCCGGTCGAGGTACTCAGCGAAGCCGAAGAATGGATCGAGACCACCATGGCCGGGATCGAGCCGCGTCCCGCGCAATCGCCGTCGGAGGAGCCGCATGGGCAGTGAACCGCTGATTAGTGCCCCGCTGGTCGAGCTGCGTGACCGCAGCATCTACCGCGTGGGTGATTCGGACCCGGCCGTCTGGCTGATCGACGACCACGAGCTGGGGGGCGTGCTGGTCAATGCCCCCGCCTACTCCGAGCCCTTGCTGGAGGCGATTCGGGCGCTCACGAAGCCCGCCTACCTGTTCCTGCCCAGCCGCCTTGGGGTGCGGGACCTGGGGGCCTGGAGGGCGGCCGGGCTGGAGACCCTCGCGTTCGAGGCCGAGGCCCCGGCGATCCGCGCCGCCGGCGGCGAGATCGACATCGCCTTCAACCGCAAGCAGCGGCTGTCGCGCACCATCGATTTCCTGCCGATGGCCGGGGTGACCGAGGGTACCTGCGCCCTGCGCCTGAAGAACCTGCCGGGTGTCGTGTTCTTCGGGCCCGCGCTGGCGCCGGGGGCGGATGGCTGGCCCACGCTGATCGCGAACGCGGAGGATCACTCCTTCGAGGCACGTCTGTTCGGCGCCCTGGGCGTGAAGGACCTGAAGTTCGCCTACGCCTTCTGCGACCGCTTCGACCCGGCCAGCACGCAGTACGGCCCGGACGCCGACCAGCACATCCAGGCCCGCATCGAGGCTGTGTTTGACGAATAGCAGTACCGCTGGGGGGACTCCTCGGCGATTGCCGCGGCGCTTTGCGCCTCGCAATGACGGAGCTGGGCGAGTCAGGCGCGGGCGATCAGGGTCTGGATCACGCGGCCGGCGGCCGTCAGACCGAAGATCGCGGGCAGGTAGGAGATCGTGCCGTTGACCGAGCGCGGCCGGCCGCCCTCGACCGGCCGGTGCTCGGTGCCCTTGCGCGGCTGCTCGATCGAGAACACCACGGGGTAGTCGAGCCGCGCGTCCATGCGGCGCAGGTTCTTGCGCATCTGCCGCGCCAGCGGGCAGACGCGGGTGGACTCCAGCGGGCCGACCCGTACGGCCGTGGGGTCGGTGCGCCCCCCGGCCCCCATGCTGGAGATCACCGCCTGGCCGCGGTGCTGCGCCCCGGCCACCAGCGCGGCCTTGCAGGCGATGGAGTCGATCGCATCCAGCACGAAATCGGCATCGTCCGGCACCAGGTCGGCGATGCTGTCCGGGCGGAGGAACTCGCGCCGGATGTTCAGTTCGATCTCCGGGTCGATATCGCGGATGCGCGCCTCCATCACCGCGGTCTTGGGCTGGTCCAGGGTGGAACGCAGGGCGACCAGCTGGCGGTTCAGGTTGGAGGCGGCGACCACGTCGTGATCCACCAGGGTCATGCGTCCTACCCCGGCGCGTGCGATGGCCTCGGCGGCATAGCTCCCGACGCCGCCCAACCCGGCGATGAACACATGGCGGTCGCGCAGGCGCGCGGTGACATCGGGACCCAGCAAGAGGTCGGTGCGTTCGCTGTAGGGGTTGTGAGGCGTGCTCATGAATCCGGGTCGTTCGGGAGCCGGAGGACCCGGCGTGCATTTTGTGACGTGATTATAGCCATCTCGGCCGGGTCGATGTCGCGCAGGCGTGCCAGGTGGCGGTTCACCTCGGCGGTCATCATCGGTTCGTTGCGCTCGCCCTGGTGCCCGGCCAGCGGCTGGTCCGGGGCGTCGGTCTCCACGACCAGGGCCTCCAGCGGGGCCTCGCGCACCACGCGGTGCAGTCGTTTCGCCCGCTCGTAGGTCACCGGCCCGCCGATGCCCAGGCAGCAGCCGAGATCCGCCGCCTGCCGGGCCTGCTGCGGTGATCCGATAAAGGCGTGCAGGATGCCGGTCACGCCGGGCTGCTCGCGCAGGCCCTTCAGCACCGGGTCCAGCGCGCGCCGGCTGTGGATGATCACCGGCAGGTCGCGCTCCCGCGCGATGGCCAGCTGCCGCGTGTAGAAGCGCCACTGGCGGTCCCAGTCCAGCCCGTCCTGGTAGCCATCGAGCCCGATCTCGCCGACCGCGATGGTCTCCGGGTGCGTATCCAGCCAGGCCTCCAGGGCGTCGAGGTCCGCGTCCGCATGATCCTGCAGGAAGATTGGGTGCAGGCCGTAGGCGACATGCAGACCCGCGTGCTGGCGGTGCAGGGCCTCCAGGTCCGGCCAGCGCGCGCGGGTGACGCCGGGCAGGACGAGTTCCTGAACCCCGGCGGCGCGGGCGCGGTCCAGCACCGCCGGGCGATCCGGATCGAACGCGTCCAGGTCCAGGTGGACGTGGGTGTCGATCAGGTGCACCGGGCCGTCCGGGATCTATGGGCAGGGGTAGGTATAGCGGGCGTGGATGGCCTCGATGGCCTTCAGCACGGCATCGGACAGCGTGATGTCCACGGTCGCGATGTTCTCGCGCAGCTGTTCCATCGTGGTCGCCCCGATCAAATTGCTGGTCACGAAGGGCTGCTGGTTGATGAAGGCCAGCGCCAGCTGCGACGGGGTCAGGCCATGTTCGCGCGCCAGTCGCGCGTACTCCGCGGTCGCGGCCAGGCCGGATTCGTTGCTGTAGCGCTGGAAGCGCTCGAACAGCGTCAGGCGCGCCCCCGCGGGCTTCGCCCCGTCCAGATACTTGCCGGAGAGCATGCCGAAGGCCAGCGGCGAATAGGCCAGCAGGCCGGCCTCCTCGCGGATGGCCATCTCCGCCAGGCCCGCCTCGAAGCTGCGGTTGAGCAGGTTGTAGGGGTTCTGGATGGAGACGATGCGCTCGGACAGGCCGCGATCATGGGCGCGGATCCACTCCATGAACCCCCACGGGGTCTCGTTGGAGATGCCGATGGTGCGCACGCGGCCGCTTTCGACCACCGCCTTCAGCGCGGCCGCGGTCTCTTCGATCGGGGTCGCGCTTGCGTCCGGCTTGTGGACGTAGCCGAGCTGGCCGAAGAAGTTGGTGGCCCGCGCCGGCCAGTGGACCTGGTAGAGGTCCAGGTAGTCGGTCTGCAGGCGCCGGAGGCTGTCGTTCAGGGCCTGCTCGATGTGTTCGCGGTTCAGCTGCGGGCCGCCGCGCAGGTAGTCGATCATCCCGGGCCCGGCGACCTTGCTGGCCAGTACCACGCGGTCACGGTTGCCGCGCTTCGCCAGCCAGTTGCCGATGTAGGTCTCGGTCAGCCCCTGGGTCTCCTCGCGCGGCGGCACCGGGTACATCTCCGCGGCATCAATCAGGTTCACGCCCTGATCGAGCGCGTAGTCCAGCTGTTCGTGGGCCTCGGCCTCGGTGTTCTGCTCGCCCCAGGTCATGGTGCCCAGGCCAATCAGGCTGACCTCGATATCGGTACGTCCCAGTTTGCGGTATTGCATGCGGTTCCCTTGGCGGTTCAGGTGAACAGGGTGAGGACCCCGGTGTAGCCGTACAGGCGGTTGGCGAAGATCTCGCCATTGGCGAAGAAGCCGACCAGGGGCGCGTCTCCCAGACCCTGCTGGATGATCGCCAGTTCCGCCCCCTCCTGGCCGAACTGGTGGCGCCCGCGCCCGATGCAGGAGACGTAGATCGCCCCGCGGATGCCGTTCGGGGCCTGGGCGCGGATCTGTTCCAGCATGTGTTCGAGGTCCTCGCGGGCGGCCTGGCCGTCGCGGCGCACGAACAGGATCTTCTGCCCGGGCTCCAGCAGTTCGCCGACCGCGAGCACCTGCTGGTCGAGATCCACGCCGATGATATTGCGGACGCGGTAGTCGCCGGTGTCGGAGCCGGGGATCGGGAAGCCGACCAGGATGTAGCCCAGTGCCCGCTCCAGGTCGCGCGACAGGACATCGCCGATGATGCCCTTGAATGCTGGAAGCGCCCGCTGGCCGTCCAGTTGCACGATGATGTTGCGCCAGGTCTCGGTCAGCTCGTGCTGGCCGGGCAGCGGGGTGCAGCCCTGGCTGTGGCGTGCAGCGATCGCGACATCGTCGCGCAGCGCGAGCCCGGTGATGCCCGAGGCGACCACGCCGTCGGCGATCTGCACCGCCCCCTCCTCGCCGGAGTGTATGCCGCCGGTGGCGAACCAGGCGGTCTGTTCGCCGATCTCGGTCAGCACGGCCTCCACGCCCTCCATGCGCGGATCGGCATTGAGCAGCAGGCGGCCCGGGGTTGCGGGGTCGAGAAAGCCGTCCAGGGCCTGCTTCAGTTCGTCGAGGCTGTGGACCGGACGCTGAATCACGCGCGCGGAACCGGCCGGCAGGTCGCCGATCATCAGGGTGATCGCCGGGTCTTCGTAGAATTCCTGGTCCGGCCCGATCACGGCCATGCCCATGCCGCCGACGAAATGGTCTATCCCGAGTTCCTTGCGCAGCGTGTCCATGACCAGGCGGGCATTGCGGCTCAGCGCGTCCGACACGTAGATAAACGCCACGCGCACGGTCTCCGGGCCCCGGGGCGGCAGCGGGCCCAGCCCCTGGATCAGTTCCGCGGCGAGGGTGCGCGGGTCATTGCCGCTGGCAGCGGTACTGACAAAGCGTTCCATCGGCATCCTTGGTTCGGTCACAGTCCCAGCTGTTCCAGCATGCTGAGGGCCTCGTTGTCGGTTTCGGGGATGCCGCGCTGGACGGTCATCTGGTCGTTCTCCGTGAACTCCAGGCGGGCATGGTGGCGCGTGTCCAGCTCCTCCAGGAACCAGGCGATCTCGGAGGGGTGGACCGCGCGTTCGCCCCGCATCAGGTGCCGCGCAAGGATCGCATCCTCGCGGATGTCCAGATACAGCGGCTGGGGCAGCGCCAGGGGCAGCACATGGGTCTGTACCAGCCACTCGATCGGCGTGGGGCGCCGCGCCGGCAGGCGGCGGCTGTCGATGCGGAAGTGCCCGCCGCCGCCGGGCTGCTTCAGCAGTTCCTCCAGCCAGTCGCCCTCGAAGCCCTGGTGCACGATCAGCGAGCGGCCGGTATAGCGGCTGCGAAAGCGCTCCATCTGTTGCGCGGGGCGCGGCCCGAACAGTCCGAACACGGCAACTCCATGAGTCTGGGTAGGGTCGTCGGAATGCTAGCTCAAACGGCTGTAGCCACAAAAAAGCCCCGCCGGAGCGGGGCCAGGGGAACTTCCTGCGAGGCTCGATCAGCCGCGACGCTTCAGCATGTCGTGGATGATCGGGGCGAGGATGACCTCCATCGCGAAGCTCATCTTCCCGCCGGGCACCACGATGGTGTTGGGCCGGGACATGAAGGAGTCGGGCAGCATGTTCAGCAGGTAGGGGAAGTCCACGTCGAACTTCTTCGGTTCCTTGAAGCGGATCACCACCATGCTCTCGTCCGGGGTGGGGATGTCCCGGGCGATGAACGGGTTGGAGGTATCCACCGTCGGCACGCGCTGGAAGTTGATGTCGGTGTAGCCGAACTGCGGGGTGATGTAGTTCACGTAATCCGGCATGCGACGCAGGATCGTGTCCACGATGGCCTCGGCGGAATAGCCGCGCTCGGCGTTGTCGCGGAAGATCTTCTGGATCCACTCGAGGTTCACGATCGGCACCACGCCGATACCCAGGTCCACGTGCTGGGCGGCGTTCACGTCGCCGTTCACGACCAGGCCGTGCAGGCCTTCGTAGAACATCAGGTCGGTGCCCGGCTGAATCTCTTCCCAGGGGGTGAACTCGCCCGGGCCGAGGTTGGTGCCGAGACGCTCGTTGTGATCGGCCGCTTCCTCGTCCGAGTGCAGGTAGTAGCGCTTCTGGCCTTGGCCCGTCTCGCCGTAGGTCTTGAACAGGTCCTCGATGCGATCGAACAGGTTGGCCTCGGGGCCGAAATGCGAGAAGTGGTGATTGCCTTCGTCGGCGGCCTTCTGCATGGCCTCCTTCATCGCCTTGCGGTCATAGCGATGGAAGCTGTCGCCCTCGATGACGACCGGGTTGATCTGCTCGCGGCGGAAGATCGACTCGAACGAGCGCTTCACGGTGGAGGTGCCGGCCCCCGAGGAGCCGGTGACCGCGATCACGGGGTGTTTTTGCGACATGGGGTTTCTCCTTGCAAACGACGTTGCGACAAGTTGTCAGAAAATGAGATTGAGCATCAGCATGGCCACGATACCGAACAGCAGCGTCATGATACCGCCGGCCTTCATGTAGTCCTTCACCCGGTAGCCGCCGGGGCCCATGATCAGGGCGTTCACCTGGTGGGTCGGGATCAGGAAGGAATTCGAGGTGGCGATCGCCACGGTCAGCGCGAATACGCGCGGGTCGGCGTCCATGCCCGCCGCCTGAGCGGCGATGGCGAAATTAATCGCCAGCGGCACGAGCAGCACGGTCGCGCCGACATTGGACATCACCAGGGTGAAGAACGTGGCCAGCGCGAAGATCGTCGCCTGCAATACCCAGGGCGGGACCGTGCCCAGCATCTCCAGGGTGTTCTGCGCGATCCACGCGGCGGTGCCGGTGTTTTCCACCGCCATCCCCAGGGGTATCAGCGAGGCCAGCAGGAACACCGTCTTCCAGCTCACCGAGCGATAGGCGTCGTCGATACTGATGACCCCGGTCAGGATCATGCCCAGTGCGCCGGTCAGCAGCGCGACCGACAGCATGATGTCGGTGAACAGGATCAGCCCGACGGTCAGCGCCAGGAAGAACAGCGCATGCGGGACCTTGGAGGGCCGCAGCTCCTCGTGCGGGTAGTCCGAGGTGATCACGACAAAATCGCGATCCTTCTCAAGGCGCGCCAGCGACTCCCAGGTGCAGTGCACAACCAGGATATCGCCGGTTTCCAGCGGGATATCGCGCAGGCCCTCGCCGAAGGTCTCGCTGCCGCGCTGGATGCGCATCACCGACAGGCCGTAGGTCTGGCGCATGGCCAGTTCGGTTACGGTCTTGCCGGCGAGATTGGAGCCGGGCGCGATCGCGACCTCGGCGACCCCGGAACGGCCGGTATCCAGGGCGTTCGCGAACACGTCCAGGCGGGTCGTCGGGCGCTTGCGCGTGTCCGCGCACAGCTTCTCCATGCGCGCGGGGCTGGCCAGCACGGCCAGATGCGAGTTGGGCTGGATCTCGTAGCCGGTCCAGGGGGCCATGCGCAGTTCGTCGTGCTTGTACGTGCCGACGATCGCGATCCCGGTCTCGCGTTCGATCTCGGCCACGGTGCGACCGACCAGCGGATCCTTCTCGGGCACGAACACCTCGTGGATCTCGTAGGACAGCCCGTATACCCGCTGGAAATAGTCCTGTGCGCTCTCGCGCTGCGTCGCCTTGGACTTGACCGACGGCAGCACGAAGCGGCCCAGCAGCACGAAGTAAACGATGGTGGTGGCCAGCAGTGCCAGGCCGATCGGGGTCACGTCGAACAGCTGGAAGGGCTCCATGTCCGACGGCAGCAGGTCGTTCAGCAGGATCAGCGGGCTGGACCCGACCAGGGTGATGGTGCCGCCGACGATCGCGGCGAAGCCCATCGGCATCAGCAGCCGCGACAGGGGAATGCCCAGCCGATTGGATATCCGGCTCATCACCGGCATGAACAGCGCGGCCGCGCCGATGTTCTGCATGAAGCTCGAAATCACGCCGACGGTGCCGGACACGGTCGGGATGATGCTCTTCTCGGTGGTGCCGCCCACGCGCATGATGAAGGCGGCCACCTTGTGCATCACGCCGGTCTTGTCGAGCCCGGCGCCGATGATCATCACCGCGATGATCGCGATCACCGCATTCGAGGCAAAACCGCTGAACAGCTCGTCCTGCGCGACCAGCAGGCCGAGCCCGGGCACCAGCGTCAGCAGGCCGAGCAGCACCATCACCGAGATGGCGGCCAGATCCACGCGGATGATCTCCGTGACAAACAGGAAGATGGTGAACGCAAGAAGCGCGAGCACCACGATCATCTCGGTGGTCAGCGTAAGGTTGTCCATGTATCGATTCGTGTCCTGAATGCCCGCGCCAGACGGCGCAGGGCCGGGGCCGAGGGGGCTGACAAGCGAGGTCCGGCCGCTGGCCAGGGAAGCGCAAGACGGCCTTGAAAGCGCGGGATTATTTCATTCCGGCCAGTCGGACGCAAAACTGGGCCGTCTGTCCCTTTCGCGCCATGCTGGCTGCCGTGTGCCGGCCGGTCGGTTATGCTGGGCAAAAACCGTCAGGGAGACGTCCCATGTCCGATGCCCCGCTTTGCCGATTCGAGACCATCGTGCTGGCGACCGACGGGTCCGAGTTCAGTGAGTCCGCCGAGGCCGTCGGCCTGGATCTGGCCCAGCGCTGCGGGGCCCGGCTCATCCTCGCCCGTATTATTCCGACCGATACCCAGCACGACGCGTTGTCGCCCCGGCGCAGCCATGATGCGAGCGTGACGGCCCAGGGCGACCTGGATGTGCTCGAGAAAAAGGCACGGGAGCGGGGAGTCGATCCCTCTCCAATCCTGCGCCACGGTGTGGATCGCCACCAGGAGATCGTCAGGATCGCCGAGGAGTACAACGCGGGCCTGATCGTGATCGGACGCCGCGACCGAGGCGATCTTGCGCGCCTGATGGTCGGCGATGCCACGCGCAAGGTGGTGGGAACGGCGCCATGCAATGTCATGGTCGTCCCGCGTGGCGCCCAGGCGCCGCACCGGGGGCTGCTGGTCGGGACCGATGGCTCCGAACTGGGTGATCAGGCGGCGCGGGCGGCCATCGAGCTGGCCGGTCATTGCCAGTTGCCGATCACCATCGCCTCGGTCGCCGTTCCCGGCCAGAGCGACGAGCGACGCCAGGAGGGTGTCGACGCGATCCAGCGCCTGCAGGGCGAGGCCCGGGAGCAGGGCCTTCAGGCGGACGCAACCTTCGAGGAGGGCCGCGCGGAGGTGAGCCTGATCGACGTGGCAAGGCGTGACAACCGCGACCTGATCGTGGTGGGCAGCCACGGGCGTACTGGGCTGAAGCGCCTGCTGATGGGATCGGTATCCGAGCGCGTGATCGGGGGGGCCGACTGCCCGGTGCTGGTGGTCAAGAACCTCAGCGTCTAGCCGCGCCCCCTGGTTCACGACTCCCCCTGAACCCTTTCTGACCGGCGTTTGCCGGTTCCCCAACTGGATTCCTCTAGGGAAACACTGATTCATGTACACACTCGCGTTGGCACCCCACAAACCATTGAATGCTGGGGCTCGGCCGCTTTTGCGCGCGCACGGCGTTGCGGCTCCCTTGTGCAGAATGACTGCACGGCAGTCGCCGCGCCTTGTTCGCACGCAACAGCGACTCGAGCGCGAGCGTGTACATGAATCAGTGTTTCCCTAGATCTCGATGGCTCTTCTGACCCTGCGCGATATCCACCTGGCCTATGGCATGGCCCCCCTGCTGGATGGCCTCAACCTGAGCCTGGAGCCCGGCGAACGCGTGGCGGTGGCCGGGCGCAATGGCGAGGGCAAGTCGACCCTGCTGAAGGTGATCGCGGGCGCGATCCAGCCGGACTCGGGCGAGGTGGTCCGTCAGGATGGCCTGACGACCGCCTGGCTGACCCAGGAACTGCCGCCCGGGGTCGAGGGCACGGTGTTCGATGTGGTCGCCGAGGGACTGGGCGAGTCCGGGCAGCTGCTGGAGCGTTTCCATCACCTGAGCCAGGCCGCCGCCAGCGGGGATGCCGAGGCCCTGGAGAAGATGGGGCCGGTCCAGGCCCGGCTGGACGCAATTGACGGCTGGAGCCTGCAGAACCGGGTCGAAACGACGCTTTCGCGCCTGGAGCTCGATCCCGAGGCCGGTTTTGCCGCGCTCTCCGGCGGCCTCAAGCGACGTGTCTGGCTGGCGCGCGAACTGGTGCGCGAACCGCAGCTGTTGCTGCTGGACGAGCCGACCAACCACCTGGATGTGGCCGCGATCCGCTGGCTGGAGGAGTTCCTGCGCGGGAGCGGGCTCACGGTGGTGTTCATCAGCCATGATCGCCAGTTCATGGAGCAGGTCGCCACCCGCATCCTGGAGCTGAATCGCGGCCAGGTGTACGAGCACCCGCCGTCGATCGAGGCCTTCCGCACGCGCCAGGCCGAGCGCCTGGAGGTCGAGGCGCGCCAGCGCGCCGAGTTTGATCGCAAGCTGGCACAGGAAGAGACCTGGATTCGCCAGGGCATCAAGGCGCGGCGTACCCGCAACGAGGGCCGGGTGCGCGCCCTGCAGGCTCTGCGCAGGAAGCGCGCGGAGCGGCGCGAGCGCGGGGGGCAGGTACGCATGCAGCTGTCGCCCGAGCAGCGTTCCGGGCGCCTGGTGATCGAGGCGGAGCATGCGGACTTCGGCTACGACGACACGCCGGTGGTGCGCGACGTGAACCTGCTGCTCCAGCGCGGCGATGCCCTGGGCATTGTCGGCCCGAATGGCGCCGGCAAGACCACACTGCTGCGCGGCTTGCTGGGCCAGGTGGCGCCACTGTCCGGGACCGTCAAGCTGGGCACCCAGCTCGAGATCGCCTATTTCGACCAGGCCCGGGCGCGCCTCGACGAGACGACGACCGTACAGGATGCGGTCGGCGAGGGCCGTGACCGGGTCACCGTGAACGGCGAGACCCGGCATGTGCTGAGCTATCTGGGGGACTTCCTGTTCCCGCCGGAGCGCGCGCGCCAGCCGGTGTCGGCCCTGTCCGGTGGCGAGCGCAACCGGCTGCTGCTGGCCAAGCTGTTCCTGCGCCCGGCCAACCTGCTGGTGCTCGACGAGCCCACCAACGACCTGGACGTCGAGACCCTGGAGCTGCTGGAACAACTGCTGATCGAGTACACCGGTACGGTGATCGTGGTCAGCCACGATCGCGCCTTCCTCGACAATGTCGCCACGAGCACGCTGGTGCTGCCTGGCGATGGCACGGTCGAGGAATTCGTCGGCGGCTGGTCGGATCTGCCCGCCCGCGTCACGCAACGCCTGCTGACCCGCGAAGCGGATACCGGGACGCCGCCCCCCGCCGAGCCGGAGGCTCGGGTTCGGCCCGATTCCACGCCCGCGGAACCGGCACCGCCGCCCCGCGCCCGCAAGCTGTCCTACAAGGAGGCCCGTGAGCTGAAGGCCCTGCCAGGCCGGATCGAGGCCCTGGAGACCGAACACCAGTCGCTGGCCGAAGCCCTGTCGGACCCGGAGGTGCTGCGAGATGGCGAGCGGGTGCGCGAGCTGCAGGGCCGGCTCGAACAGGTCGAGCGTGACCTGGCGGTGGCCTTCGAGCGCTGGGAGGCGCTGGAATCACCCTGACCCTTCCCCCGTCATCCGCTGTGATGTAATTCTCAAAACGGCCCGAACCTCAACTCTGGGGGCAAGCGGCCGTAACAGGGGATGAAACGTCTCTACAGGCAGCGGAAGAGCCCGCTTGCGCGTGAGGACATGCGCCCGGCAGAAGGCGCTGAGGAAGGAGTCAACATCATGCTGGACAAACTCTCCATTCGGGGGCTGCTGATCGCCGGCTTCGGGCTGGTCGTCGCGATCCTGATCATCAACTCGCTACTGGCACTGCGCGCCCTGAACGTGGGCGGGCAGGGCGTGGCCGAACTCACGCAGTCGGACTATCCGGCGGTGGCGCGTGTCAACGAGGTGGAGCAGTTACTGCAGGAGAGTGCCGCCTTTCTCGGGTTCTACCTGATGAGCGAAGAGGACGAGCACCGCGACGCCTGGCTGGCCACCATGGATGACCTGGATGTCGCCATGGATGCACTGATCAATGACCCGGTGGTGCAGGCCTCGGACGAGCTGAGTGGCTCCGCGGAGCAGGTGCGGGCGAACATCGATGGGTTCGCCGATCACCGTGAGCGCCTGATCGAGATCGCGGAGGATGTGGCCGAGAACATGCCGGCCCAGGGTGTTGCGAACTCGCGCGCCAACCCCGCGACCATGCAGATGACCCAGCTGACCAGCACCATGATCGACGAGGAGATGGCGCGGGCCCGCTTCGAGCGCTCGTTCGATCGCCTTGGCGACTTCTACAGCCTGCGCACCAACCTCCTGCAGATCACCTCGAACCTGCGCGGCTTCATCGCGTTTCGTGACGACTCCTTCGAGCAGAACCTGCGCCTTTATCTCGGCCAGACCCATGACGTGCTGGCGCGGCTGATGGAGCAGTACGACGAGCTGGATTTCGAGCAGCAGATCGCGGTCGAGGACTTCGAGGGAGAGCTGGAAACACTGGACAGTGCGATCCAGGAGATCGTACGTATCCACGGCAGCGAGGAAGCCCTGCAGGATGCTTTCCTGATCCGCACCGAGGTCGGCCCGGTGATCCTGGAGGCGCGCACCGAGCTGCAACAGCTGTCCGAGCGGATCACCGACCGGGCCGAGCGTTCCGCCGGCGAGCTGACCGCGACCATGCGCAACACCCAGATGACTCAGGGCGTGCTGGCGCTGATCGGCGTGGTCCTGGGTGTGGCCGCCGCGGTGTTCATCATCCTGGTGGTACGCCGTGCACTGGCTCACTCGACCGAGGCGCTGGAGGAGATTGCCGATGGCGATGGCGACCTCAGCCGTCGGCTGGACGAGAACGGCCTGCTGGAGACCGCCCAGCTGGGGCGTGCGTTCAACCGCTTCACCGACAAGATCGCGCAGGCCGTGGGCAATGCCCGCAGTGGGACCGAGACCCTGAACCGTGCGACCGAGAACCTGAACCAGGAGGCCTACCAGGCCCGCGAGGCCGTCTCGGGTCAGCGCGACGAGACCGAGCGCGTCGCCACCGCGATCAACGAGCTGCAAAGCAGTGCCGAGGAGATCGCGCGCAACACCGACGCCACCTCCCAGGCCGGCCAGGAGGCCAGCGGGGCGGTGAACAACGGCGCCGAGGTGATGGAGAAGAACATCGAGTCCATGGCCTCCCTGCTGGGCACGGTCGAACAGGCTGCCGGTACCGTGGCCAAGCTGGGCGAGGACTCCAAGCAGATCGGTACCATCCTCGAGGTCATCCGCGGCGTGGCCGAGCAGACCAACCTGCTGGCGCTGAACGCGGCCATCGAGGCCGCCCGGGCCGGTGAACATGGCCGCGGGTTCGCGGTGGTCGCCGACGAGGTGCGCAAGCTGGCGACCCGGACGCAGGAGTCCACCGACGAGATCGAAAGCATGATCTCGCGCCTGCAGACCGCCACCGGCAGTGCGGTGAAGGCCATGCAGCATGGTCAGGACGAGGCCGAGACCACCATGGAGCACACCGCCGAGGTGAACGGGGCCCTGCAGCAGATCCAGCAGTCGGTGACCACGATCGTGGAGATGACCGACCAGATCGCGGTCGCCGCGCGTCAGCAGAGCACCGTGGTCGAGGACATCAACCGCAACATCGTGCAGATCTCCGACGGGGCCGACCAGTCGGCCAACACCGCCGACCGGGTCAGTGCCGCGTCCGACGAGCTCAAGCAGGTCGAACGCGAGATCCAGCAGGCCCTGGCCCAGTTCCGCCTGTAAGACGGGACGCTACAGCCCGCGGGCCTCCAGCCAGGCCCCGGCGGCGCGGCGCAGCCTGCGGGTGACGCCGCGTCGCCCGGACACCCCGAGCTCGCGGGCCAGCCACGTCCAGTCGACGGGCGCCGCCAGGCTCGCTGCCAGCAGGCGGCCTTCCGGATCGACCGGCGGGGCCGCCTCCAGCTGCCGCAGCAAGGCCGGCAGCGCCCATTCCAGTGGCCGTTGCCGTTGCGCAAAGGCCCGAATCTCTTCTATGTCATGGGCATGATTCGCCGCTGGCGAAGCGCCATTGGGCGGCAGCATGGCTTCAAGGGCCTGGCGTCGACGTCCCGTTGGATCGCCCAGGTACTCTGCGCCGGTGTCGCGCCAGTCGCGGGCGAAGGACGCCGTGGCCGCATCCACGGCGGTGACGATGTCCTGAGCCATCGCTTTCGCCAGTATGACCGAGACCTCGCCACTGGCAGGGTCGGGTCGCTCCCCGACCCGAACGGGCTGCCAGCCCGCCTGCGCCCAGAACCGTACCAGTGCCGATTGCAGTCCGAAGCTCGTACCAACCAGCGGGATGCCGCAATGCGCAGCGCGCTCCTCGACTGCTCGCAGCAGTCGGCTACCAAGGCCCCTCCCTTGCCAGGCGGGATGTACGGCGAGACGCTGGATCCGCCACCAGGTTCGACTGGCCAGCTCGAACTCGCCGCGCGCAGCCAGGGTGCAGGGCAGGAAATGCCCCTGGGGGCGGCGCTCGCCGGCCCACACCGCTTCCGCGAGCTGGGGCGTCAGACCACCCTCTTCCTGTGCCAGGGCTACCCCAAACAGGGTGTTGTCACGCGTGCCGGTGAGCAGCATCAGGTGTACGCGAGCGTCCTCCAGCCAGCGCGCGAGATCCGACGGACGTGTGCGATAGTGGGCATCGGCAAGCAGGCCGGCCAGGTCTTCGAGCCGGCGCTCGTCACAAGCCAGCTCGTGGCCACAAAGCCAGTCGAATTGCAGTGCTTGTGGGGCAGGGGTGCGACTCTCGGCACGCATCAGAAACAGGCTGTCCAGCCAGGCTTCCAGCGGATCGCCGCTTGCCCAGCGTACCGGCTGAGCCAGGCCAATATCCCGAACCCGGAACCCCGAGCGTTGCAGGGCTGGGAGCGCGCGCAGGCGAAACCCCTGGCCGCTGCCTTCGAAGCCCCCGGTGGTCGTCGACAGCACCAGGCGTCGGGCGTGGCGTGCCAGACGCACCAGGCGATCGACCGGCAGTGCGGCCGCCTCGTCGATGACCAGCGTGTCTGGTGGGGTGGCGAGGGTCTTCAGCTGGTCGGGGGCGCAGAAAGGTACAGGGGCCCCCGGGTGGTGCTCCAGCTGGCGGAAGAGCGCACGAACGGCGCCTGCATTCGGGGCGGTAACGAGGACCTTTGCACCGGCATCTCGTTGTTCGGCGATCCATTCGCCGAGCAGGGTCGACTTTCCGCGTCCACGGTCGGCGATCAGCGCACCGCACTCCCCCGGGGCCAGCTGCTTCAGCGCCTGGAGACCGCGCCGCTGGTCCTGCGTCCAGGACCAGGTGGCATTCCCGGTTGCGGAAGGGGCTGGCCACTCCAGAATATCCTCGCCCACCCATTGAACAGGCGCCTGCCGCAGTGCCTTCGTCCAGCGCCTGCCAAAAGCCCCGGTGCCGGGCGTCCCGACCAGCAGGAGGAGCACCCCGCCCCCCCGCAACAGGCCGCTAACGATGGCCAGCGCGTCTGCGGGAAGGGGCCAGGGGGCCTCGAACACGATCGCGTCGGCCTCGCGCCCAAGCCAGTGAGCGACCTGTGCGGGGTTTGCCTTCGGCACATCCGAGGGTGCCCCGCGGCCCACCCAGAGAGGCTGTGTCCCGCTGGGCATCCGCGCAAGCCAGGCGGCCGCACGCTCGCGCGCCGCTTTCGACTGCGGGTGGGCCAGCAATTGCCGCCAGGCTGGGGTGGATCTGTCCTCCGCTGGTCTCATTCTGGTCCTTGTCGGATACCCGGTTTGCGGTGGGGCGACATGCATGCGTCGACCAGGAGGGTACTGCACTTGACGGCCCCCGGTGGGTTCGGGGGCGGCATGACAATACGGTGGTCCCGCGACGGCTCGTGTGGCGACTGAAATGGGTTCCGGTTAGCCTGCCGCTGAACCCATTCCGGGAGGAGAGATTACATGAGCGATGGTGTCATTCGGGCGGCACTGGTGACAGGCAATTCCAGCGGTTTCGGTCTGGGGCTGACGCGCGTGCTGCAGGGGCAGGGTTCGCGCGTATACGGGATGAGCCGGCGTGGCTGTCCGGAGCCCGGTGTGGCGGGCGACGAACGCGTCGACCTGTCCGACTTCGGTGCCACCGGCGCGGCGATGGAACGCCTGCTCGATGGAGTCGACGAGCTGGACCTGGTGGTCCTGAACGCGGGGCTGCTGGGCCAGATGCAGCGCATGCAGGACGCGCCGATGGACGAACTGCGCCTGCTGATGGATGTGAACACCTTCGCCAACAAGGTCATCCTGGACGCGCTGCTGCGCCGCGACGTGCGCGTCGGGCAGATCGTCGCGATCTCGTCCGGGGCCTCGGTATCCGGTCATGCCGGCTGGAGCGGCTACTCGCTGTCCAAGGCGGCGCTGAACATGATGATGCAGCTCTATGCCCACGAGTTCCCGGAGGAGACCGCGATCAACGCCCTGGCACCGGGCCTGATCGATACCGCGATGCAGGACTACTTGTGCGAGGAGGCCGACCGCGAGGCCTTCCCCGTGCTGCAGCGGCTAAAGGCCGCACGGGGAACCGAGGCCATGCCGACGCCGGAGAAGGCCGCCGAGGCTGTGCTGGCAGTACTTCCGCGCCTGCGTCGGACGACGCGGGGGAGTTTTGTGGACATCCGGCAGCTCGACTAGCGTCGATGCAGGAGGTATTCCAGCCGAACCCCCTGATTGTCACGAAAGTTTCTCGGAAGGCGGTTGGCTTTTGCCGGAATGCAGGCGTATAGTCGTGATCGTGGTCTGCGGATGAACGGCAACACTAGGAAGTTTCTAGTTTCTGAACCAGTGCTCCCGTTGATCTGTTGGCAGCATCCCGCGACCACATTTGTTAGTTACATTGAAGAGGTTACAAGTTGTGAATACTGGTGTTGTTAAGTGGTTCAACGAGAGCAAGGGTTTCGGTTTCATCACCCCGGATGATGGCGGCAAGGACGTGTTCGTCCACTTCTCCGCGATCACCGGTTCGGGTTTCAAGACCCTGGCCGAAGGCCAGAAGGTCTCCTTCGAAATCCAGGAAACCGCCAAGGGCCTGGCCGCCGGTGAAGTGACCGCCCTGTAAGGCGCGCTTCCCAAGGCTGACGGCCCCTCGCGGGTCGTCCGAGAAAGGTCGCCTCCGGGCGGCCTTTTTTGTGTCTGCGTTTCTGTCAGCGGTTCGGCCCTTCGACGCGCCGACATGACTGTGCGCGCCCCTCTGGAAGCTGTGCACGGCCGGGCGTATTCGATTGCAGTACACTGCGGGCCTTTGTGCATGGATCCGCGCCGCCCGCGATGAACCGCCTGTTCCGCTCCACCGCCGTTGTCAGTGGCATGACCATGATCTCGCGGGTCATGGGCTACCTGCGCGACATGGTGCTGGCGGTCACCTTTGGCGCCGGGGCTGCGACCGACGCCTTCTTCGTCGCCTTCCGCATTCCCAATTTCCTGCGCCGGCTGTTCGCCGAGGGCGCGTTCAACCAGGCCTTCGTGCCGGTGTTCGCGGAGTTTCGCGAGAAGCGCGGGCGCGAGGCCCTGCGCGACCTGCTGGACCACACCGCCGGCACGCTGATGGCCGTGGTCGCGGTGGTCACGCTGATCGGGATCCTGGCCGCGCCGCTGCTGATCTGGGTGTTCGCGCCCGGGCTCGCCACGCAGGAGGAGGGGCGTCAGGATCTCGCGGCGCAGATGCTGCGCATCACCTTCCCGTACCTGCTGTTCATCTCGCTGACCGCGATGGCTGCGGGGATCCTGAACAGCATCGGGCGCTTTGCCGTCCCCGCCTTTACCCCGGTGTTCCTGAACCTGGCATTGATCGTCGCGGCGCTGTGGCTGGCGCCGATGTTCGCGGAGCCGATCGTCGCGCTGGCCTGGGGCGTGTTCATCGCGGGCGCCTTGCAGCTCGCCTTCCAGATCCCGTTCCTGTTGCGCGCGGGGCTGCTGCCGCGGCCGCGGTTTCGCCGGGCACACGAGGGGGTGCGGCGCATCGTCAAGCTGATGCTGCCCGCGATCCTCGGGACCTCGGTCGTGCAGATCAACCTGCTGGTGGACACCCTGGTGGCCTCGTTTCTGGTGGCCGGGTCGATCTCCTGGCTGTATTTTGGCGACCGCTTCGTGGAGCTGCCGCTGGCCCTGTTCGGGATCGCGATCGGCACCGTGATCCTTCCGCGCCTCGCGCGGCAGTACAACCAGGCGGATCCGGCCGCATTCGGGCGCACGCTGGACTGGGCGCTGCGTCTGGCGATGCTGGTAGCCCTGCCCTCGATGGTCGGCCTGATCGTGCTCGCCGTCCCGATCCTTGCCACGCTGATTCAGTACCAGGCCTTCACCCAGTGGGATACCTACATGGCCGCGATGGCGCTGGCCGCCTACGCACTGGGCCTGCCGGGCTTCATCCTGATCAAGGTGCTCGCCCCGGGGTTCTTCGCCCGCCAGGACACCAAGACCCCGGTGAAGATCGCGATCATCGCGATGCTGGCCAATATCGTGCTGAACGCGGCGTTCGTGCTGCCCTGGTATCTGTCCGGCATCCCGGGCGCGCACGCGGGCCTGGCGCTGGCCACCTCGGCCTCCGCCTATATCAACGCGGGTCTGCTCTATCGCGGGCTGATCCGCGAGGGGATCTATCAACCGGGGCCCGCGCTGAAACGCCTGCGTGCAGGGCTGCCGGTCGCGCTCGGGGTGATGGTCCTGGTGCTGGCCGTGCTGTCGCCGTCGTTCGGGCAGTGGACCGACTGGACGGTCAGCACGCGCCTGTTCGCGCTGGCCGGCCTGATTACGGCCGGGGCCGGTGCGCTGATCCTGACACTGCTGGCCGCAGGGCTCCGGCCCCGGCACTTCCTGCTGCGGGAGGCCAGCGAATGATGCCGGGGCGCTTAGGGAAACAATGGTTAAGGTACACACTCGCGTTGGTACCCCAGGTTTCCCGAGACCAGGCGCGGTGCGCAGCCGGTAGTGGTTCTACCGGCCCGTTTTTGACGGATTCGGGCCGCAACGCAGGATCGGGGAACCTGGGGTGCCAACCCCGAAGGGGCTCGGCCTCCCGTTGTTATCAAAAACGGGCGTGCGCACGGCGTTGCGGTTCCCTTGTGCAGAATGACTGCACGGCAGTCACCGCGCCTTGTTCGCACGCAAAAGCGACTCGAGCGCGAGTGTGTACCTTAATCATTGTTTCCCTGACGGGTTATACTTGCCGTTTTGCGCGGGATCGGGGCGATGCGGCTGATTCGCGGCCTGGGGCCGTCCGACAGCAGGGCTTCCACGGCAGCGGCCGTGCATGGCGCGGTGGTGACCATTGGCAACTTTGATGGTCTGCATCGTGGCCATCAGGCTGTTCTGGGGCGCCTGCTCGAGGCGGCGCAGGATCGCCAGGCGCCGTCGGTCCTGATGACCTTCGAGCCGCTGCCGCGCGAGTACTTCGGCAGCCGACCCGAGGCCCCGGACCCGCCCGGGCGCCTGCAGCGCCTGCGGGACCGCCTGATCACGCTGGGGGATACCGCGCTCGAGGCCGTCTGGATCCTGCGCTTCGATGCGCAACTGGCGGGCCTGTCGGCGACCGCCTTCATCGAGGAGGTGCTGCACCAGCGTCTCGGCGCGCAGCATGTGCTGGTCGGGGACGACTTTCGCTTTGGCCGTGGCCGCGAGGGCGACCAGGCCTTCATGCGCCGCGAGGGCGAGCGCCTTGGCTTCAGTGTCGAGGGCACCCCGACGGTCGCGGATGCCGAGGGCCGGATCAGTAGCACCCGGGTACGCGCGGCGGCGCTGGACGGCGATTTTACGCGCATGGCCGAGCTGCTGGGGCGGCCCTACCGGCTGCACGGGCGGGTCGCGCATGGCGACAAGCGCGGCCGTACGATCGGCTTCCCTACCGCGAATCTGCGCATGGGGCCCTGGCCACTGGCGTTGCGCGGGGTCTTCTCCGGCTGGCTGCGTCGCGCCTCGGGCGAGGCCCTGCCGGCGGTTGCCAATATCGGCTGGCGGCCCACGGTGGCGGGTACCGAGCAGCGCCTGGAGGCGCATGTGCTCGAAGGCAGCCCCGATCTCTACGGCGAGGCCGTGTGCTTCGAGCCGATCGCGCGGGTGCGCGGCGAGCAGCGCTTCGACGGCCTGGACGCCCTGCGCGCGCAGATCGCGCGCGACGTCGAGACCGCCCGCCAGCAAATTGCAGAATTCAGCTGAAACGCGGCCCCGAGGGCCGATCCGGAAAAGACATGGCACGCAAACCGGCACCGCCGAATCCCTACAAGGACACCCTGAACCTGCCCGAGACGGCCTTTCCGATGCGCGCCGGCCTCGCCCAGCGCGAGCCGGAGTGGCTGGAGGCGTGGAAGGCGGAGGATCGCTACCACCGCCTGCGCGAGCACTGTGCCGGGCGCCCCCGCTTCGTGCTGGCCGATGGTCCGCCCTACGCGAATGGTTCGATCCATGTCGGGCACGCGGTCAACAAGGTCCTCAAGGACATCATCGTCAAGAGTCGTACCCTGTCGGGCTTCGACGCCCCCTACGTGCCGGGCTGGGACTGCCACGGCCTGCCGATCGAGCTGAAGGTCGAGCAGAACCTGGGCAAGGCCGGCCGCGACGTGGATGCCGCGACCTTCCGCAAGGCCTGCCGCGAGTACGCGCAGGAGCAGGTCGACGGCCAGAGCGCGGACTTCCAGCGTCTCGGCGTGCTGGGCGACTGGGACCACCCCTACCTGACGATGAACTATCAGGTCGAGGCGGACACCGTCCGCGCGCTGGGTCATATCTTCAAGCGCGGCCATGTGCAGATGGGCGAGAAGCCGGTGCACTGGTGCGTGGACTGCGGCTCGGCGCTGGCCGAGGCCGAGGTGGAGTACGAGGACAAGATCTCGCAGGCGATCGACGTGCGCTTCCGCGTGGTCGACGACATCGACTTCCTGCGTCGCTTCGAGGGGGCCAAGGACTCGCGCGGCCCGATCAGCGTGGTCATCTGGACCACCACGCCCTGGACGCTGCCGGCCAACCAGGCCGTGGCCCTGCACCCGGAGCTGGACTACGCCTTGGTGCAGCTGGACAACGAGCGCCTGTTGCTGGCCGAGGCCCTGGTCGAGGACTGCCTGGCGCGCTACTCGCTGGGCGAGGGGGCCGTCGTCGCGCGGGTCAAGGGTCAGGCCCTGGAGGGGCTGACGCTGCAGCATCCCTTCCTTGAGCGCGAGGTGCCGCTGATCCTGGGCGATCACGTGACCACCGAGACGGGTACGGGTGCGGTGCACACCGCTCCCGGGCATGGCCAGGAGGACTACGCGGTCGGCCTGAAGTACAGCCTGCCCGTGCACAACCCGGTCGGCCCGGACGGCCGCTTCCTGCCGGACACGCCGCTGTTTGCCGGCGAGAACGTGCACCAGGCGAACGGCCATGTGATCGACGTGCTGAAGGAGCGCGGCGCACTGGTCGTGGCGGTGAAGTTCGAGCACAGCTATCCGCACTGCTGGCGGCACAAGACGCCGATCATCTTTCGCGCCACCCCGCAGTGGTTCATCAGCATGGAGCGCGCCGAGCTGCGCGCGGATGCGCTGAAGGCGATCGCCGATACCCGGTGGATGCCGAACTGGGGCGAGGCCCGCATCCACGGCATGGTGGTCAACCGCCCGGACTGGTGCATCTCGCGCCAGCGCAACTGGGGTGTGCCGATCCCGTTTTTCGTTCACCGCGAGACCGGACGGCTCCACCCGCATACCCCGGAACTGACCGAGCTGGTGGCGCAGCGCATCGAGCAGGCGGGCATCGAGGCCTGGTTCCAGCTCGACCCGAAGGAGCTGCTGGGTGACAAGGCCGATGACTACATCAAGCTGAACGACACCCTGGATGTCTGGTTCGACTCCGGTGTGCTGCACAGCACGGTGGTGGAGAAGCGCCCGGAACTGGGCGGGCTGCCGGTGGACCTGTTCCTGGAGGGCTCGGATCAACACCGCGGCTGGTTCCAGTCGAGCCTGCTGACCAGTGTCGCGATGCGCGGCGAAGCCCCGTACCGGGCGGTGCTTACGCACGGCTTCACCGTGGACGAGAAGGGCGAGAAGATGTCCAAGTCGCGCGGCAACGTGGTCGCGCCGCAGGAGGTCGTCTCTACCCTGGGCGCGGATATCCTGCGCCTGTGGGTGGCCGCGACCGACTTTTCCGGCGAGATGGCGATCTCCCAGGGCATCCTCGACCGCACGGCCGACGCCTACCGCCGCATCCGCAACACCACGCGTTTCCTGCTGGGCAACCTGAACGGCTTCGATCCGGCCGAGCATGCGCTGGAGCTGGACGAGCTACTGCCGCTCGATCGCTGGATCGTCGCGCGCGCCCTGCAGGTGCAGGAGCAGGTGACGAAGGCCTACGACGATTACCTGTTCCACCAGATCTACCAGCGCGTGCACAACTTCTGCTCGGTGGAGCTGGGCTCGTTCTATCTGGACGTGATCAAGGACCGCCAGTACACCACGCAGGCGGACTCGCGCGCGCGGCGCTCCGCACAGACCGCGCTGTACCACGTGGCCGAGGCCCTGACCCGCTGGGTCGCCCCGATCCTCACCTTTACCGCCGAGGAGATCTGGCAGCTGCTGCCGGGCGAGCGTCCGGATAGCGTGCTGTTCGCCACCTGGTACGAGGGCCTCGCCCCATTGCCGGAGGGTGCCGAGTTCTCCAGCGCGGACTGGGACGGCATCCTCGAGGTGCGCACGCATGTCGCCCGCGCGCTGGAGATTGCGCGCAACGAACACGGCATCGGGGCCTCGCTGAATGCCGAGATCGAGGTCTACCTGCCGGCGGGTTCCGCCGCCCATGGGCGCCTCGCGCGTCTGGAGGACGAACTGCGCTTTGTGCTGATCACCTCCGAGGCCCGGCTGGTGGACGGGGCCGCCCCCGAGGGTGCGCATACCGCCGAGCTGGAGGATGGCACCGCGATTGGCGTGGTCGTCCACAAGAGCGAACACGCCAAGTGCGTACGCTGCTGGCACCGCCGGCCGGACGTCGGCCAGCATGACGCCCACCCCGAGTTGTGCGGGCGCTGTGTAACCAACGTGGAGGGCCCGGGCGAGACCCGGCGCTTCGCCTGATGCGGCTGGCGCAATCGGGTCTGCGACCGGGGCTGCTGATTGCGGTCGCGGTTGCGCTGCTGGATCAGGTCACCAAGTGGTGGGCGGAGAATGCCCTGACCCTGTACGCGCCGGTGGAGGTGACCTCGTTCTTCAATCTCTCCCTGGTCTACAACCCGGGGGCCGCGTTCAGCTTCCTGGCCGGCGCCGGGGACTGGGGGCGCTGGTTCCTGTCCGGCGTGGCGGTGGTGATCGGGCTGCTGATCCTCTGGTGGCTGGCGCGGCTGCCGCGCCAGGCGCGCTGGTCGGTTACTGCGCTGGGGCTGGTGCTGGGCGGCGCGGTCGGCAACCTGATCGACCGCATCGCTCATGGTCGGGTGATCGATTTTCTCGACTTCCACTGGGCCGGCTATCACTGGCCGGCGTTCAATGTGGCCGACATGGCCATCGTCGTCGGCGCGATCACCCTGATCGTGGCCACCTTTGTTGAAGGTGACCGCAGCAACGGGTCACCAACGGATTCGCGGGAGTAAGGCATGACAACGGTAACCAAGGGCGCGACGGTGGAGATGCACTACCGCCTGATCCTGGACAACGGCTTTGTCGTGGATGGCACCGACGAGGAGACCATCCGCCTCGAGGTCGGGGCGGGCGAGATCCTGCCCGGGCTGGAGGACCTTCTGGTGGGTCTGGAACCCGGCGATCACCGGGAATTTGCGATCGAGGCCGGGGCCATGTTCCCGTTGCGGGACAACGCGGCGGTACAGACGATGCCCCGGTCACAGTTTCCGGCGGACATGCCGCTGGAGAAAGACTACATTTACGAGTTCACCAGCCCGTCGGGTGATGCGGTCCCGGGCCGCATCGAAGAGGTCGGCGACGAGAGCGTCACCGTGGACTTCAACCACCCCCTGGCCGGGCAGTCGTTCACTTTCGAGGTGGACGTGGTATCGGTTAGCGAACCATAGGGAAACCTCTTGTTTCCCTGGCAGGAGCCAACATGAGTATGCAGGTCCAGCTCGCCAATCCGCGCGGTTTCTGCGCCGGGGTCGAGCGCGCCATCGAGATCGTCGAGCGTGCGCTGGAGATCTACGGTGCCCCGCTCTATGTCCGCCACGAGGTCGTGCACAACCGCCACGTGGTCGGGCGCCTGGAAGCGGCGGGCGTGAAGTTTGTCGAGGAGCTGAACGAGGTCCCCGACGGCCAGGTGGTGATTTTCTCCGCCCATGGCGTGCCCAAGCGCGTCCAGCAGGAGGCGGAAGACCGCGGCCTGACCGTGTTCGACGCGACCTGCCCGCTGGTAACCAAGGTCCACCTCGAGGTCGCGCGCTATGCTCGCGAGGGCCGCGAGGTAGTGCTGATCGGCCACGCCGGCCACCCGGAGGTCGAGGGGACGCTGGGCCAGTTCGATGACAGCCAGGGCGGGCGCATGATGCTGGTCGAGACCGTGAATGATGTCGCCGGTCTCGAGGTCGCCAACCCCGACCGCCTGGCCTTCGTCAGCCAGACCACGCTGTCGATGGACGACACCGCCGAGATCATCGATGCCCTGACCGCGCGCTTCCCGAAGATCGAGGGCCCGCGGAAGATGGACATCTGCTACGCGACCCAGAATCGGCAGGATGCCGTGAAGGACCTGGCGCAACAGTGCGACCTGCTGCTGGTCGTCGGCTCGAAGAACAGCTCCAACTCCAATCGCCTGAGCGAGATCGGCGCCCGCCTGGGTGTCGAATCCTACCTGGTGGACGGCGCGGCCGACGTTGATCCGGCCTGGCTGAAGGGCAAACAGCGCATCGGCGTGACCGCCGGCGCCTCCGCACCCGAGATCCTCGTCAACGAGGTGCTGGACTTCCTGCGCGCCCAGGGTGTTGAGGCCGTCTCCGAACTGTCCGGCCGCGAAGAGACCATCACCTTCTCCATTCCTTCCACCCTGCGCCGCGAATCCGCCTGACCGGCCCCGTTTCTTTCCGGTGCCGCTATTGGCCCCACGAAGCCCACGAAGGCACGCCGAGCCGTAGCGATTTCCGCATGTGGCCCCAGTGCCGGATCGGCTATGCTCGGCACTGCTGCACCCCGCTACCCTTTGTGATCCCGAGACGCAGATGATTGAACGCCCCCGCTTTCGCCTCAGCATTCGCTGCCCGGACCAGCACGGGATCGTCTCGCGCATCGCGACCGCCATTGCCGATACCGACGGATGGATCACCGAGGCCGCCCAGCACACCGACGAAGAGGCGGGCTGGTTCTTCATGCGCTGGGTGTTCTCGCTGCCTGCCGATGGCGAGGCCCTGCTCGAGCAGCGACTGGCCTCTCTGGCGCCCGAGCTGCGCATGGACTGGTGGCTCAGCAATGCCGACACCCGCCCACGCGTCGTGCTCCTGGCCTCGCGCGAGCCGCACTGCCTCAGCGATCTGCTGGCCCGCTGGAGCACAGGCGAGCTGGCGATGGAGATCCCCGCGATCCTCTCCAACCACCGCGACCTGGAGCCGCTGGCGGCCTGCCACGGCATCCCGTTCGAGCACATCCCGGTGCCGAAGGATCATCGCGAGGCCGCGTTCGCCACGCTCCAGGAACGCCTGGCCGCACTGGCACCGGAGACCATCGTGCTCGCCCGCTACATGCAGATCCTCCCGCCGGGGCTTTGTGCCGAGTACCCCGAGCGTATCCTCAACATCCATCACAGCTTCCTGCCCTCGTTCGTCGGGGCCCGCCCCTATCACCAGGCCTTCGCCCGCGGGGTCAAGCTGATCGGAGCGACCTGTCACTACGTGACCGACGAACTGGACGCCGGCCCCATCATCGAGCAGGACGTCACCCGCATCCGCCACGACGACGGCGTGCAGGACCTGATCCGCAAGGGCCGCGACGTCGAGCGCTGGGTCCTCGCCCGTGGTCTGCGCTATCACCTCGAGGGCCGCGTTCTCACCCACGGCAACAAGACCATCGTCTTCGACTGACCGCCTTGCCGGGGCTGAGTATGGCCCTCCTTTTTGCCGCCGACCGTGCGAGTTATTGCATGCCCGGAAGGGGCTGCGGGCTGCTTGCTGCGCGCTATTCTTTAAGGGGTTGGCAATGGGGGTGGAGGACGCGGCATGTGGGCATGGGGACACCTTCATGGGGGCCTTCGAGCGGTCGTTCACTGCAAGCGCCAGCGGGTCCCGCTCTGGATAGCGACACCGCTTGTGCTGCTTGCCCTGGTGATTGCGCCGGGCCAGGCGCTCGCCGATCCGCTGCCCGACACGGCCGAGCGGGTGAAGGCCTCGGTGGTGAGTATCGCGACCTATCAGCCGACCCGCAGCCCACGCGCCCAGTATCTCGGGACCGGCTTCGTGATCGACGATGGCCGACTGGTGGTCACCAACGACCATGTCCTGCCGGGGGATCTGGACCAGGACAACCGGGAACGACTGGTGGTGGTCAGCGGCCAGGGCCGGGACAACACCATCCATCATGCCGAGGTCGTGGCACGCGCCGCGAGCGATGACCTGGTCCTGCTGCACATTGCGCCACCCTCCCTTCCCGCGCTGACGCTTGGCAATTCCAGCCGGGCAAGGGTCGGGGAGGAGGTTGCCTTCACCGGCTACCCGATCGGCATGATCCTGGGGCTGTATCCGGCCACCCATCGCGCAGGGATCTCGGCGATGACCCCGATGGCGATCCCGGCCCGGCATTCCTCGGAGCTGGATGACAGCCGGATACGGGCCCTGCGCAACGCCCCGCCGATGGTCTTCCAGCTGGATGCGACGGCCTATCCGGGCAACAGCGGCAGCCCCCTGTACCGCAAGGACACTGGCGAGGTGATCGGGGTGATCAATCAGGTCTACGTCCAGGGTGGAAGGGAAGCCGCCGTACGCAACCCCAGTGGCATTACCTACGCCATCCCCTCGGACCGCATTCGTCCCCTGCTGGAACAGTACCGCTCGCAGCCGGATGGTTAGGGAGAGGCTGATTCAATCGCGCGCTCGCATTCGCACGGCGTTGCGACTCCCTAACCGTGCTGATCCGGCTGCGGCTGGGCCGTGGCCGTCTCCGGTTTTTCGGCGAGGAAGGCCTTGTGGAACAGGTGCCGGGCCAGCAGGCCGGCCGGCATCTTGAGCCAGTGCCCGCGCAGAAACAGCATGCCCCGCGCGACCGCATCGCGGCGGGGGGTGATCGAGCCGGCACGCGTATGCAGCCCGTGCACGAATGACCAGCGGCCAAGTCCCCGCAGTGCAATGCCCGCGCGTGCCCGGGCCAGCCGTTTCACGGGCTCGGGAGGAATCTCGGTCAGCAGTAGTCGGTTCGCGGTCCACAGCGCGCGTTCCGCCATCCAGGCAATGTTCAGGGCCTCGGCCTCCGCGACGAAGTGCTCCCAGAAGGCATCGCCGTCACGGGCACCGAAGTGGTCGAGCAGCACATGGATGTCGTACAGGTCGCGCAGGCCCCGGTCCCATTCCGTCTCCGAAAACAGATGCACGATCGCGTGGAGTACCAGGTGCGCCGGACACAGGACCCGGAAGCGGAAGGGTTCCGGGAGTGCCTGGCTTTGCTGCCGCAGGCGCGCGGGGTCGGGATGCCCGCGAAACGTTTCCGGCAGGATGTTGTGGTGCAGGTCCAGCGTGGTGCCCCGGTGCTGGTGCACCAGTGGCGGCAGTTCGTGCATCCACTCGCGGTAGTAGCGCTGGTCGTAGACGTTGTGATGCGTGCCCGACCAGCCCTCGAAGAACAGGAGCTTCTCGGCTCGTTCCACTTCGCTGCGGGGAAAGAGCAGATCGATGTCGTTGGCCAGCCGCCCACGCGCATTCGGCAGCCCGGCGGCCAGGTAGGCCGCGCCTTTCAGCGCGACACCCGGGCTCATCCGTGAGAGCAATCCTTCTGCCAGACGGTGCAGCTCCCAGACCAGCGCCTGTGACCGATGCTCGGCGATCAGGGCTGCCCCCCAGAGGTGGCTGGCCACCGGTTCCGGCAGGTCTTCGGCAAGGCCCGCGTCGTCCGCGAGGTGCCAGAGCGTACCCAGCAGCGCGCTCTCGCGCGCGGCCGCCAGCAGCGGGGCCCACTCGGCCGCCGAGCGCTCGGCCATGCTCTCCGGCCGTGCCAGTGCCAGATGCAGTGCGGTGTCAGCGTCCATCGGCCAGCCTGTCGAACTGCTCTATGGCCTCGTCCAGACGGCTGTAGGAAAAGTCGAAGCATGCCGACTGTTCGACCAGTCGTCCGGCGCTGTGAAAGCCCCGTGCCCCGAGGGCAGCGTAATTGAAGGCATTGGCGATCAGCTGCATGAACCCGGAACCCGCCGTGCGCGGTTTCAGCCGGGTGGGGGCTCCTGGCTGGTAGCGCGGGAACACGATCCACCCGGGCCGGGCGGTCTCGTGACCGCGGCGCACGGCATCCGTCGGCGGGCGCATGTGCGCCACGGCGCCCTTCAGCGTGTCCGCGATCGGCGTGCTCAGGACAGCCGAGGGGCAGGCGTCGCGGATCACGCGGATCGAGTCGTTTTTCAGGCTCACCGGCCGGGCGGGCCCGGAGACCTCGCTGGTGGCCAGATCCACCAGGACGGATTCATCCGTCAGCAGGCGCCATCCGTGATGGGCCAGGGCCGCGCAGAGGGTGCTTTTCCCGGAGCCCGGCGGGGCGGGCAGGATCAGGGCCTTCCCGTCGCGTTCGAGGGCGGCCGCGTGCAGTACCAGTCGATGCGGCACCTGGTTGGCGATGCACCAGTTCAGTCCCCACTCGAGCATCGGATAGGCCTGGTGGTAGGCCAGGGGCTTGAAGACGCTACGACGGTCGGAGAGAAACAGGACCTGGGGCCGATAGAAGCGACGGTGGGAACGTGGTGCACGTAGCTCGCAGTGAAAGTCGTAAAAGCCCTGGCTGTCGGCTACCTCGAAGTCCCGGTACAGCGACTCGATGCTTCGGGCCACGCTGGCAATGGGACTCTGGATGCGGCTGGTGAAGGGGCCCGTGCGCAGATAAAGGCCACGGCCCGCCAGGCTGCACTGGAGCCGGGTCTGTCCCAGATCCGCGATACGCATCAGGGGCGTTCCTGGATCAGGTCGGCGCTTTGCAGGCTGGACAGCCAGCGCCTCAGTTCGGCCTCCCCGTCCTCCTCCGACAGGCCCAGGTGCCGGGCCAGCGCGGCCTCGTCCATCGCCACGCCCTCGGCCAGGCCGTCCATTAGCGCGGCGGCCGCGGGTGTCAGCAAGTGGGTTGTGCCGGCCCCGGGGTGAAACACCACGCACTCCTGCCCCAGGGTGCGCTGTTGCAGCCCGTCAGTCCGTTGCCACCTGCGGCGCGACATATCGTTCCCCCTGGATTCCGGCTATTACGGCGGCCATTACGGAATGAATGGCTCAGGCGGACCCCCAGCTCGGGAGGCCCATGGTGTTCTCCAGGAACCGATACACCTGCTCGGGGTACAGGCGGTCGCCGCCATCGGTCTCGTAGTGGCCATGCTCCAGGGTGTCAGTGACGATGTCCCGCACCAGACGTTCGGACAGCGGGTACCCGGTGGTGTACTTGGCATTCAATAATGCGGCGGTGCCATAACGGATCACTTCGCGCTCGGCTGCCCCCTGCACATCCAGTACGAACACCGAAGCGGAGACGGCCCCGATCATGGTGAGGTCCCCGTCCTCTTCCTGGAAGCCCCGGCTTACGCCCGGGAAGCCGTAGTTCGAATCGAACAGGACGCCGGACTCCACCGCCAGCCGCCATTCCGGATGGCTGTGGAAGGAGGCGCTGTTGAACAGCTGGCCCCCGCCGCGGCCCTGGCCACTGTCATTGAGTGAAAGACTCGCGTGCGTCGGGTCGTAGCCCCCGCTCCAGTAGTCGGGAGAGTGGCCGCCGCAGTCCTGGGGCCCATCGTGGCGCGACACATTGCCGGACGCCCAGCCCGAGGGCATGCAGTTCGCACCGGCCGCCTTCAGCGGCGAGGCATGCAGGGTCATCAGCAGGGGGGTTGCCCCGAGCATCGCCCGGCTAAGGCGACGTCGATTGTGGCCGTGTGTACCCAGCCCCTCCTGGCGCCGGCTCGAGTCCTGGTTGTCGTTTTGTTCCATCGTGTCCCTCCAGAATGATCGGGACCGGGCCTTGGTTGGAGCGGTATCGCGTGCAGGGAGACGCGGGCTGTCCAGGCCTCCTGGCTTGATCCTAGTCCGGGTCACCCGGGATTTCGCATTCGGTCGCTGAATTTGTGTAGCCGCACGTATTCGCGACGACAACCAAAACACAGAGCAATATCTATACCCCAAATCAGCAGCGGTGTAATCCACTGTTTGGAAGGCTTTTTCTAATACCAAGGGGTCCATCAGGGTCGTTGCTGCGAAGGATGTGTAAAAGGCGCTGACACTGGTAGCCGTTCGCCGATGCCGGCACGCCCAAGGCCACGCAGGAGTGTCACCCCCTTTTACACTCACCCTTTGCGTGCACGCAGAATGAACGAGTGACACAACCGCTCCGCGGTCCATGGCGATGCCTGCCAAATGGCCCTGGCCCAGCGGCTCTCGGCCGGGCCCTGGAGCCAGCGCAGCCGGCCCGGGACCAGGGGCAGCCAGTAGCACGCCAGTGGCTGCAGGCCGACCGTGCGCGCCCCCGCCTGCAGCGAGTCGGGGGTCTCGTAGCGCAGATGGGGTGCCTTCCCGGCACGGACCCGTCGACGCTCCTGCAGCACGGTGGGCCATGTCCTGGCGTTCAGCGCATCCACCCAGATCTCGCCGCCGGGGCGCAGCACGCGATGCATCTCCGCAAGAGCCGGGCGCGAGTCGGCCAGCGCCTGCATCACCCCGAAGCAGAGCACGCCATCGAACTCGCCATCGGCGAACGGCAGGCGGTGGACATCCGCCGCCAGCCAGTCGATCGCGGCGGGGCTGCGCCGTCGCGCCTTGTGCAGTGACGGGGCGGAGTAGTCCAGCCCGATCGGGCTGCGGCCTTCCGCCTGAAGCAGTCGGGTGTAAGTGCCGGCCCCGCAGCCGATATCCAGCCATTGCGCGCCGGGGGGTCGGCTCTGTTGCCAGAACGACTGGAACTGGCGTACCCGGCTGGCCAGCCCGGTGGGCGTCCAGCCCGCGATCGCCGCATCGTCGTCGCACTGGCTGCCGCGCTGGGTAAAGCGCTGGCGCCAGCGCTGCTCAAAACTGGAGTTCGTCACGTTCGTGTTCCCGCCTGAGTCGTTCGCTGTTGACTGTAGACCGCCCGGGCGTTCCGGGCGCTGAACCGGGCGGCCGGACCCGGGCTTGGCTCGTAGCACTGGTTTCGGTGGCGATGCGCGTCAGGAAGTGCAGTGCGGCCGCCATGCCCCAGGCGGCCGCTGTGGCCAGGACCAGGCTGGCCGGGTCGGGCCGCAGCCCCACGACCAGCAGCTTGCCGCCTTCCATCAGCAGTGCCGCGAGCAGCCCGCCGAGGGCGGCAAGCCACTGCAACTGCCGCGGATGCAGCGGGCGCCGGACCTGGGCCAGCCATACCAGCGCGCCCAGCGGCAGATACATGGCCACATGCAGCGCCGCACTGCGCAGGGCCACGGTTTCGCCGACGAAGTAGTGGTAGTAGAACGGCCAGAGATTGAGTTGGGCCCACTGCGCCGAGATGGCCGCCCGGTCCCACTGGTAGGGGCCCAGGTCGTGGTTCAGGGCGAGCAGCGCGACCCCGTAGAGTGGCGTCGCAACGACCAGGAGCGGGATCGCGGCACGCCGCAGGGTCTGCATGAGCTGCGGCGGCGAGAGGTACTCGTACAGGAGCATTCCTGTGACAAATCCGGCGCCCCGCAGCACTGCCGATCGGCCTTCTGCAATTCCCGAGAGCGTGGCGAGATTCAGGGCCTCCAGCAGGATGGCCAGGAGGGCGGCCAGGGTTACCAGCACGGCCCAGTTCGCGGACGGGCGCCGCCTGAGTCCGTACGCGAGCAGGATCCCGACGGGCACACTGGCCACCAGTGTCAGGCCCAGTTCGGAGATACAGCGAAGACCGGACGTACAGGCCCCGGCTGCGACCCACAGGCCCCAGGTGTCGGAGTCGAGGCGCTGACTCCACTCGGCGCTGGACAGGACCAGATCGAACGGGGCCAGGCCAATCGCGACGTACAGGACCGCATAGGCGATCAGCACGGCCGGCCCGATCGCACGGTTCGGCCCCGCGAGCTGGCCCCGCCAGCGGAGCAGCGGTCGGCGCAGCCCCCACCACATCAGGGCCCCGACCACCGCCCCGAGGAAATTGCCCGCGATGTCCGCCCCAGCCGGATAGCGATAGGGCAGCCAGATTTGCAGGAATTCCACCGTTGCCGTGGTAGCCAGCCCCAGAAGGGCGACCAGGGCGAGGGCCCCCAGGTGCCATACAAGGCCATCGCGACCATAGGTGAGCCAGGCCATCCAGAAAAAGCCCAGCGGTATGAACATCATGGCATTGGCCATGAACTGGGCGCGCCCGCTGGTGCCGGGACCCTGCAGGCTCATCTCGCGGTAGAGTGACCACGCCTCCTCCAGACCCATCTCGCCGAACTCGAACGGCAGCAACGTCAGATAGAGGGCAAACCCCAGGGACAGCCACGCCCCGATGACACAGGTCCGAAAGGCCAGTGGTTCGCGGATGCGTCTCATGGGTTGCCGCGCTCGCACATGGTCTAACCTGACAAGGGGGCATATACCGGAGTATGGCCCCGCCAAGCGCCGCAGGGCGGCCTGTTTTCGCAGGGCCCGGGCGGGGAGTGCGGTGATGACAGCAGGGCGGTCAATGGTCCACTCGCTTGCGTCCCGGGCATGGGCGCTGGCGGGCTTGGTGGTGCTGGCCGTGCTGCCGGCGAGTGCCGACACGCCGCGGCCAGGCGGGGCCTCGGAGCCACCCGCTGCGGCCACCCGCGTCCTGCATACCGACCCGGAGGGTTTGCACCGTGCCGTGCGCCAGCTGCGCCCGGGCGATCATCTTCAGCTCGCCCCGGGCGAATACCCGGAGCCGCTGGTGCTGCGTGGGGTTAGCGGGACGGCCGAGCGGCCAATCGTGATCACCGGCCCGGATTCGGGAGACCCGGCCATCCTCCGTGGTCGGGCGGGCAGCAATACCATTCGCCTGATCAATGCCGCGCACCTGGTGATCCGGCACCTGACCCTGGAGGGTGACGGGCACAACATCGCCGGGGTCGTGGTCGAGCACGACAGTGAATACGCCCACGACATCACGCTGGAGCACCTGACCATCCGCGGCTACGACCGTTCGCAGGGCAACAGCGGCATCACCACCCGTGCGCCTGCCTGGAACTGGACCATTCGCCACAACGATATTCGCGATGCCGGCACCGGCATGTATCTCGGTCGGCCGGATGGTACGGGGCCGTTTGTCGCGGGCCTGATCGAGCACAACTTCATTGGCCGTACCCTGGGCTACAACATGCAGATCAAGCACCAGCGTCCGCGAGCCTCGCGCGCGGGGATGCCGACCGAACCCCATGCCACCATCATCCGCCACAACGTGTTCAGCAAGGCGGAGCGCGCGAGCAGCGGCCATCGTGCGCGTCCCAACCTGCTGGTCGGGCACTTCCCGCCCGAGGGTCCCGGGCAGCACGACTGGTACTGGATCTACGGCAACCTCTTCTACCAGAACCCCCACCAGCGCCTCTTTCAGGGCGAGGGTCGCCTGGCCATGTACAACAACCTGTTCTTCAACGACGCCGGCAGTGCCCTGGTCGTGCAGCCACACAACCACATCCCGAAGGATGTCCTGATCGTCCACAACACCGTGGTGGCGCGGGGATTCGGGATACGGCTGATACCGGGCGATCGGCGCTATGAACAGCTCATTACCGGTAACGCGGTCTTCGCCGACCCGGCGATCGATGCCGCGCGCACGGCGCAAACGGAAATCAACCACGAGGCCGGCTTCGAACGGGCTTCGGCCTACCTGGCGCAGCCGCACGCGGCCCTCGCGGAACTCGATCTGTTTCCGCTGGAAGGGACGCTGGCGTATGAGGGGCTGCCCGAATTCCAAAGTCCGCTTCCTCCCGATCTGGATCGCGACTACAACGACCGCGATCGCAGCGCCCCCCGCTACGGGGCCTATGCAGGCGATCGCGAGTCCAACCCGGGGCGGCGCGAAGGGGTCGGCCCTGCGGCCCTCGACTGCAAACCCTGCCGCTAGGCGCGATCGCTCGCCAGCCGCCTGGAGGCCTTCACAGGCGCAGGTCGCTGGCCTCGCGCGGGAAGACCGATTTCACGTCGAACAGAACCGCTTGCGGGTGCGCGAGGGCGCGGATCGTATCCACCCCCATGTCCAGGAACGCCTGGTGGGGTACCGCCACGATGATGGCGTCGAACGAATCCGCCTCGGGGCGCGCGGTGATCGGCGTAATCCCGTATTCGTGTTCGGCCTCTTCCGGGTCGACCCAGGGGTCAAACACCACGACCTCGGTGTTGTATCCGCGCAGCGTATGGTAGATGTCCATCACGCGCGTGTTGCGCAGGTCCGGGCAGTTCTCCTTGAAGGTCAGGCCCATCAGCAGGATGCGTGCCCCCACCGGATTGATCCCCTTGCGCACCAGTGCACGGATGGTCGCATCCGCGATGTGGGCCCCCATTGCGTCATTCACGCGGCGCCCGGCCAGGATCATCTCCGGGTGGTGCCCGACGGCCTGGGCCTTGTGTGTCAGGTAGTACGGGTCCACCCCAATGCAGTGCCCGCCCACCAGCCCGGGCCGGAACGGCAGGAAGTTCCACTTGGTCCCGGCGGCCTGCAGGACCGCCTCGGTATCGAGTTCCAGGCGCTCGAACAGCAGCGCCAGCTCGTTGATCAGGGCGATGTTCACGTCGCGCTGGGTGTTCTCGATCACCTTGGCGGCCTCGGCGACACGGATGCTCTCGGCCTTGTGCGTGCCGGCGGTGATGACGCGCGCATACAGGGCGTCGACGAAGTCCGCCACCTTCGGCAGCGAACCCGAGGTGACCTTCTTGATGGAGGTGACCCGGTGCGCCTTGTCCCCGGGATTGATCCGCTCGGGACTGTAGCCGGTGAAGAAATCCTCGTTGTGGGTCAGCCCGGACTCCCGTTCCAGGATCGGGACGCAGTCTTCTTCCGTCGCCCCCGGATAGACCGTCGACTCGTAGATCACCACGTCGCCCCGCTTGAGCACCTGCCCCACGGTATGGGTAGCCCCGAGCAGGGGGCGCAGGTCCGGTCGGCGGTGGGCATCGATCGGTGTCGGCACGGTCACCACGAAGACATTGCACGGGCGCAGCGCCTCGAGCTCCGTGGTGTAGTCCAGGTGCGTCGCGGCAGCGAGATCTTCCGGCTCGACCTCGCGGGTGCGGTCGACGCCGTTCTTCAGGTCCTGGATGCGGCCGGGCTGGATGTCGAATCCCAGGGTCGGCCATACCCGGCCGAACTCGACCGCCAGCGGCAGGCCGACATAACCCAGTCCGATAACCCCGAGGCGAATCTCTTCCGATGAGGGGAGTGCATGCATGAGTGAGGGCTCTTCCGTGCAGCGGTTTGAGTGGCAGGGCGTCTCACCAGGTCAGTACCTTTTGCGCCTGGGCAGCCACGGTATTGCGAGCTTAGGCACAACCTGGATGGCGGGACAATGATGAAAAATCTGCACAAATTTCGTCCTTTCGTCCTATGCCCATTTCCCCCAATTCGAACTACATTGAGCGCTAATGCCCTGACCGAACCGGTGTGTCGGGCCTTTAAGGAAACACTAATCCATGTACACACTCGCGTTGGCACCCCAGGTTTTCCGAGACAAGGCGCGTCGTGCAGCGGG
>NZ_ARQK01000056.1 GCF_000385215.1 Thioalkalivibrio thiocyanoxidans ARh2 | reverse complement strand
CCTACCCTCCCGATATGAGCCCCTTGTGGAGGGCGTGACAGGCCGGGAGAAGGCGCTGACTGTCTGAGCGAAGCCGAAGGCGCAGCGAGTTTCAGCGCCGCCGGCCTGGCGCGGCCGGAGCAAGGTTCCCGGGCGAATCCCGGGCGTGTTTCTTGGTTACTTCTTTGCACGAGCAAAGAAGTAGCTCGGGGTGCGCTGCCGAGACAGCGCACGGCAGTATGCGGACCGAAGGCACGTAAACACCGGATGCCGAACCAGGGCCAGCCTCAACTAGGCAGGCGGCCCGGCAACGGTAGATCAGGGTTCGGCGTGTGTCAGGCGCGCGCCGGGGCGCGGGTGTCGTCGAACCAGAGCCAGGCGATGGCGATGGTCAGCAGCGCGATCACCGACAGCATGGCCAGGTTCAGACCGTCCCAGCCCAGTGGCCGCAGCAGCGCCCCGGCCAGCAGCGAGCCGGCCGTGACCAGCGTGAAGATGGTCAGGTCGTTCACGCCCTGGACCTTGCCCTTCTCGGTGGCGGTATGCGTGGTCGTCAGCAACGTACTGCCGCCAATGAACAGGAAGTTCCAGCCGACCCCCAGCAGGAACAGCGCCAGCCAGAAATGCCCCAGCGTCTCCCCGTGCGCGGCGATCGCCACGCTGAACAGCACCAGTACATTGCCGAGTGCCAGGATGCGCGTGATCCCGAGGCGGGTGATCAGGTGGCCGGTTACGAACGAGGGCGCGAACATCCCCAGCACGTGCCACTGCATCACCAGTGCGATCTGGCCCATGTCGAACCCCGCCTGGCGCATGGCCAGTGGCGTCGCCGTCATCAGCAGCACCATGACCGCATAGCCCAGCGCGGCCGCGGTCAGTGCCACGAGGAAGCGCCCTTGCGGCAGGATCTCGCGCATCGGCCGGGCCGGGCCGCGTTCCTCCGGCGGTGGCGCCGGCACGCGCAGCCAGGCCAGCAGTGCCATCGCCAGCAGGGCCAGGGCGCCGAGGACCAGGTAGGGGCCAGCCTCCGGCGTGCCCGGCAGCAGGGCCTGGGCATGGTGGGCGTTCCAGGGGCCGAGGAAGGCGGCCACGACGCCACCGGCCATGACCAGCGAGATCGCGCGCGGGCGAAAGGCGGGGCTGGCCACGTCGGCGGCGGCAAAGCGGTAGTACATCGCGAAGGCCTGGTAGGCCCCCAGGAGCAGATTGCCCAGCACGAACAGCCAGAAGGCCTCGGCGAAGACCCCGGCCGCAGCCAGCGCGGCGCCACCGGCCCCGCCCACGCTGGTGCCCAGCAGGAAGCCGGTGCGCCGTCCGAAGCGCTTCATGAACAGGGAGGCCGGCAGGGTAGTAACCAGGGTGCCGACCATCATCGCGGCGACCGGCAGGGTGGCCAGGGCGGGATCGGCCGCGAGGCGTTCGCCGACCACGCCGCTCAGCGTCATCACGGTGACTGCGGCGATCAGGAACAGCGCCTGTGCCGTGGCCAGCAGCAGGACGTTCACGCGTTCGCGCGGCGTGGTCGAAGAGGGCACGGGATTCCTTTCCAGTCGGTTGGCAACCTGTTCAGTCGCGCGGGCGAAAATCGAGCACGGCGGAGTTGATGCAGTAGCGCAGACCAGTCGGGGCCGGGCCGTCGGGAAAGACATGCCCCAGATGCGAGTCGCAATCCGCGCAGCGGACCTCGGTGCGCTCCATGCCTAGCGAACGGTCACGATGCTCGGTGACCGCGTCGGGTGCCGCCGGTGCCGTGTAGCTGGGCCAGCCCGAGCCGGAATCGAACTTTGTCGCGGAGTCGAACAGGGCGGCCCCGCAGACCGCGCAGTGGTAGATGCCATCGTCCTTGTGGTTGTTGTAGGCGCCGGTAAATGGCGGCTCGGTGGCGCCTTCGCGGGCGATGCGGTACTGCTCGGGGGTCAGTCGGCGGCGCAGGTCGTCGTCGGAAAATCCGGAATCTTTCATGCAGCCTCCGCAGGGGTGATATGGTCATGACACATGCGTGCTGTCACGTTGTGCCGCCCGCCTGATCCTACCACTGGCAGCCCGGACATGGCGTGGCCAGGCGAGACCGCTGGAGGTGGTCGTGAGTTGCCCGGATTGTGAACGGATCCACCTGTTGCCGGCGGAGGCCGGCACCCTTTTTCTGGCGCCGGTGCTGGCGCACACCCGCAGCGCTCTGCGGCGCCGGATGGTCGAGGAACAGATCCCCTGCAGCGAGCCGACCTCCGGTATCCTGGCGATGCCGGTATCCGGCGCGGGCGGGCTGGGGGATGCGCTGGCTCGGCTGGATCAGGTGCTGAGCGGATCCGAGCAGGCTGGCTGCCGCGCGACCTTTGTGCCGGAGGGCGAGCAGTTCGGTCTCGGACATCTGCAGGACACCCATCTGCTGTCCACGCTGATCGCGCGTCACAATGCCCGTGATCTGTCGGTCATCCTGGCGAACGACGCGCTGGACTTTCACTTTCAGCCGATCGTGCATGCGGCACGTCCCACCGAGGTCTTCGCCTACGAGGCCCTGGTTCGGGCCAGTGCGCCGGACGGCGGGATCATCCCCCCGAACGAGCTGTTTCGCACCGCGCGCAACGCCGAACTGCTGTTCCATCTGGACCGCTCCGCGCGTATCAATGCCATCCGGCGGGCGGCCGAGCGGGGTATCGGTAGCCACCTGTTCATCAATTTCAATCCGACCGCGATCTACGACCCCGCCTTCTGTCTGGAAACGACCGTGCGCGAGATCCTGTCGCGCCCGGAGGGGGATGGTCCGAGCGGTTTCGTGTTCGAAGTCATCGAGAGTGATCAGGTCAAGGAGCTGGATCATCTGGCCGGGATCGTCGACCGGTATCGCCGGGCCGGGTTCCAGGTTGCGCTGGATGATCTCGGCGCAGGCTATGCCTCGCTGAACATGCTGTCTCAGTTGCGCCCGGATTTCGTGAAGATCGACCGCGAACTGGTCAGCGGTATCGATGGCGATCCCTATCAGCAGAAAATCCTCGACAAGGTCGTCGAGCTCGCGCGTGAACTCGACGTACAGATCATCGCCGAGGGCATCGAGACCCCGGGGGAGTGGCAGTGGCTGAAGGACCGGGTCGACTACTGCCAGGGCTACCTGTTCGCCCGCCCGGCCGCCGAGCCACCCCTGCCGCAGCACCCGGAGTTCCCATAGCGCTGGCGTGCTTCTACCCCCTGGCTGTGTGGAGTGCCGGCACAAGCCGATGTAACAGCACGAACAGGGCCGGGATCACCACCAGCGTCAGAACGGTCGCGGCCAGGATACCGCCGATGATGACCGTGGCAATCGGCGAGAAACGTTCGGCCCCGACGGCCATCTCCAGGGCCAGCGGCAGCATGCCGGCGATGGTGGACAGGGCGGTCATCATGATGGGGCGCATGCGCGTTTCCACCGCCTCGGTGACGGCGGCGTATACGTCCAGGCCCTCGGCCAGTCGGCGCCGGGCCAGGTCGAGCAGGATGATGCTGTTGTTCACCACGATGCCGATCAGCAGGATGATCCCGAGCAGCGCCGGCATGGATACGTACTTCCCGGCGATCAGCAGTGCCGCGACCACTCCGATGAACTGCAACGGAATGGCGGTCATGATGATGACCGGGTGGGCAAAGCTGCGGAACTGCACGACCAGCAGTAGATAGACGGCCAGGGCGGCCAGCAACAGCGCGCGCATCATGTGGTCACGGGCCTCGTCGAAGTCCGCCTGCTCGCCGGCCAGTGTCGCCGGATAGCCATCCGGGGCGGCGAACGTGTCCAGGCGCTGCTGCACGTCGGCCACCACCTCGGATAGCGGGCGTCCCAGGTGGAAGCCGAGGATGTCCAGGGTCCGCTGGCCGTTTTCCCGCGTGACAATGCGCGGGCCGAGGGTATGTTCAAGGCTTGCGACCTCGCCGAGGGCGACCGGGCCCTCGCGGGTGGGCAGCAGGATCCCCTCCAGGTCCTCCGGATAGCGGCGGTCCGAGGCCTGGTAGCGCACGACTACGTCCAGGTCCCGCTTTGGTGGCTGGCGGAAGCGTGTGGCCACGGCGCCGTCCATGGCCTGGTGAACCGCACGGGCGAGCCCGGCCCCGGTAAGACCGAGTTCGGCTGCCCGGTCATGGTCGACCCGGACCCGCACCTCGGGGGTGTCGAGGGCCCAGTCCTTGTACAGGTCGGTGATGCCGGGGATGCCTGAAAGGTGGTTCAGCAGGTCGCTCGCCGTGTGGTCCAGGGTTTGCGCCTGCTCGCCACTGATCCGGGCGATGATCGGGGCGGCGGTTGACGAGCGTGCGGTGCCGCCAAGTTCCCGGGGGACGGCCAGGGTGACCCCCGGGGTGGTCTCCAGGCGTTGGCGCACGTCGTCCATGATCTCCCACTGTGTGAGAGAGCGTTGCGTCCGCGGCACCAGCGTTACCGTGATCTCGGCCTGATTGACGCCCATGGCGCCGCGGTCGCCCATCGAGCGGGCGCCGGTTTCGTGGCCGAACTGGCTGCTGACATCCACGACGTATTCGTGTTCGGCCAGATACCGCTCGACGGGTTCCAGGGTTGCCAGGGTGGTGTCGAGCCGGGTGCCCGGCGCCATGTCGACCAGAACCTGGAAACCGCCCGAGTCGAACCGCGGCAGCATCTCGCTCCCGGTCATGCGGAGCATGCCCAGGCTGAGGGCCAGCAGCATGACGGCCACCACCAGCGTCGCCAGCGGACGCTTTAGCGCCAGGGCCAGCACGTCCAGATAGAGGTGACGGACGCCGCGCGCCGGTGCCTCCAGGGTCTCCCGCCAGCGCGGGGTGGCGGTCGAGGTGGCGGGTCGCAGCCAGTAGGTGGCCAGCAGAGGGATCAGGGTGACGGCCATCACGAACGAGGCGCTCAAGGCGAACGCCAGGGTCAGCGCGAGGGGCCGGAACAGCTCTCCTATAAAGCCACCCATGAATGCCAGGGGAAGCAGTACGCCGAGGGTGGTCAGGGTGCCGCCCAGTTTGGCGCCGAACACCTCACCCACCCCTTCGATGGCGGCCTGGCGCGGGGGCTGGCCCTCTTCGTCCAGGTGACGGTGGATGTTCTCGAGGATCACGATGCCGTCATCGACCAGCAGGCCGATCGCCAGGATCAGCGCCGACATGGTGACCATGTTCAGATCCAGGCTGGCCAGTTGCATCAGGCCGAAGGTCGCCAGGAACGCCGCCGGTATGGAGAGGGCGATGATCCCGGCCTGACGCAGATCGGCGAGAAACAGCAGGACGATCACCATCGTCAGGGCGATGGCGATCATCACGGTTTGGGTCATGTCGGCGATCACTTTCTCGGTGAACACCGAATCATCGTCGGCGACGACGATATTCAGCTCGGGCGCGGCATCGCGCAGGGGTTCCAGCGCCTCGCGCACCCGTGCGGCCACCTCCACCGTGTTGGCATCGTCCCGCCGCAGCACCTGCACGGCGATCGCTGCCTGGCCGTCATGACGGTAGGCCGCGCGGGGCTCGCCGGGCTCCAGGCGGACTCGGGCGATATCGCCCAGGCGCACACGCGTATCGCCGTCCGCGACGAGGATGATCTCGCGTGCATCGGCCTCGCTTCGCAGCGGCGCATCGAACCGCACCACACTCTCGAGTTCACCGATGCGGACACGACCGCCCGGCGCCATGAGATTCCAGTCGTCGAGGGCCTCCAGTACCTGGGGCATGTCGATCCCGAGGGCCTCGGTGCGCTCGGGATCGAGCGCAACATGCAGTTCCCTCTTGTGCCCGCCGACCACGTCGATCGCGGCGACGCCGGGGATCCATTCGAGCCGTTCCCGTATCGCGTTGTCGGCCTGCTCGCGGATCGCGTCGAGCGCCAGGGTGTCACTGGTCAGGGCGATGGTGATAATCGGCTTGTCGGCGGTGGAGAACTCCAGGATCTGCGGTTCTTCGATGGTGGCGGGCAGGTCCGGGCGCAACCGTCCGACGGCGTTCTGGACGTCCACGGCGGCAAGGGCGCTGGTGATGCCGTAGTCGAATTCCACCCGTGCCACGGACAGGCCGGTCTGGCTGGAGGAGCTGATCCGGGTGACGCCGTCGAGGCTGGCAAACTCCTCCTCCAGCAGGCGTGTGAGTTCGCGATCGACATCCAGGGCCGCCATGCCGGGGTATTCCGTGATGACCGTGACGGTCGGCGGGTCGGTGTCGGGAAAGAGCTGGACGGGCAAGTCGAAGCGCGCCTGCAAGCCCAGGATCAGAGCGGCAGCCAGAAGGGCCAGCACCGTGTGCCGGTACCGCAGGAGGCCTTCGACCCAGGTCATCGGGGGCTGTCGTCCACGGCGTGCACGGGCATCCCGTCCCGGATCCGGCGATCCGGGGTCACGATGATGCGGTCACCGGGCTCGATGCCCTCGAGAATCGCCCGTTCTCCATTCGGCAAGGACCGTGACACCACTTCCGTGTGGTAGGCGCGTCCGTCTTCCAGCCGATAGACCCATTGGCTCTTGGCGTCGCTCCAGATGGCATGGGCCGGTACCCGGATGGCGTGGTCCAGATGTTCCAGGACGACCCGTGCCTGTACGGCCATGCCGGGGCGCAGGGCCTCCGGTGGTTCGGTTAGCCTCGTCTCAAAGCTCCCGCTACGCCGGCTGGTGTCCAGCGTGGGGTAGACCCGATCAAGCCGGGACGTGACGGTATGATCCAGCGCGGGGATGGTCAACTCGACGTCCAGACCGGGTTTGAGTAGCAATGTGTCACGCTCCGGCACGCGCAGAACCGCATGCAGATCCGCGAGGCCCACCAGTTCGATCAGGGGCTGTCCCGAAGTCGCGAGATCGCCTGGGCGGACATGCGTGCGCCGAACCTGGGCGGTGAAGGGGGCCCGCTCGGTCGTGTACTCCAGGCGTTTGCGGGCCAGTTCCAGTGCTGACCGGTTTTCGCGGAGTTGGGCCTCCAGTGTGGCAACGCGCTGGCGAGCGTCGTCGATTTCACTTTCCGGAATCAGATCCCGGGAAAAGAGGTCCTGCTGGCGATCGAGGTTGCGCTGGGCGGTGGCGCGTTCTCCGTCCAGGCGCTGTTCGGCGGCCTCGCGCTGCTGGACCTCCAGGCGCGTCTCGTCGGTGTCCATGCGCACCAGGACTTCATCCTCCTCGACCCGGTCCCCGGCGTGCAGGGGGCTTTCAAGCACCCTAGCGGCGACTCTTGCCGAGACGGTGGTCTCGTCGCGAGTCTCGATGCTGCCCCGATAGGCAGCGCTGTAGAGTGTGGCTCCCGTGGGTTCTGCGGAGATTGTGGTCACGGCCGGGGGTGGCGCCGCGCGCGCAGCCTCGGGAGAGAACCGTTCCGACAGCCGGTCCGTCGCGCTCCAGACGGTCACGATTGCCACCCCGCCCAGCGCGAGGAGGCCCAGGGTCCGCCGCAGAGCGCGGCGACGGCATACCGTGCGGGAGGCCTTCATGTCCCGCTCAGCGTTCCGGGGCGTTATCCGGCGACAGGCGTGACAGGTCGCTGCTCACCTTGTCGCGGAATGCGCTGTGGCAAGCGATGCATTCGGTCACCAGTCTGCCGTGGTAGCGGATGGCCCTGTCCAGGTCCTGCTCCCGTGCTGCATCGGCGAGCTGTTCGGCGGTGTCGTGCACCTGCTGATCCATCCCGCGGAACTCGCTGACCCGGTTGCCAACGGCCGACAGGACACGCCGTCGCTCGCCCAAGGAGGGTTTCGGGTGGTCTGCGATCGCCTCGGCTGCCTCGGTGGCGGTAGCGAAGTCCTCGATGAACAGCGCGGACTGTACCCGGTTCATGTCTTTCGCGAGCCCCTGCATCACGGACTGAAAGGTATCGGCCGACGCAGTGCTGGCCAGCGGCATGGCGAGGGCGGCGACGACCAGGGCGGTACGGGTTGCAGCACGGGTATGGGACATATCCAGACTCCTCGGGGTTGGTCGGGTGTATTCAGGTGCGGGTCGAGCCTTGTGGGGGCGGGGGCTCCGGTGTGCGCAATGCCGGTTCCAGCAAGCGCCAAAGCACCTCGCCCTGCTGGTCTAGTGGAAACTCGAAGTCGGAGAGCGACCAGCGCATCACCAGGCCCTGGATCATCGCCACGATCAGACGAGCGGTTTCGGCCGGTTGCAGATCCCGACGAAAGCATCCCTGGCTGATCCCTTCCCGGAGCAACTCTTCCAGCCGGGAGGTGTAGCGATCGATGATGTCGCGGACCACGGCCTTCAATTCGGGATCTTCCCGATGCAGTCGTTCGGAGAAGATCAGGCGGGGCAGCCCCTTGCGGCGGCTGATGAATCGCAATTGCCGGGCCAAGAGTTTGCGCAGGCGGACATCTGCAGATCCCCGTCCGGAGAACATTGGTGTAAGTACGTCCAGGAGCTTGCGGCCGATAGAGTCCAGTGCTGCGCGGAAGATCGCATCGCGGTTCGGGAAGTGCCGGAAGATCGTGGGCTGTGCGATCCCGACCCGATCGGCAATGTCCTGAGTGGAGACATCCCGGGCACCGTGTTCGGCCGTCAGGTCGAGCAGTGCCCGAACGATTTCTTCGCGTCGTTCTTCGCCGGATTTTCGTTTCATGCAAGTAATTAATCACTTTCCTTTTAATGATGCAAGCGCTATGTAGTTTATAGCGCTGCCACAAGGCGCCAGGTACGTGCACAAGCGCACGCGTTTCCATAGACTCGGAGTCATGAACCAGCTTCCGCTCGATGCCCGAAACCCGACGCTGGAGTCCGCCTTCCAGCTGCTTCGTGATGCCGAGGTGCGCTATCAGGGGCGCACGGTGGGGACCGTCGCCAGCCTGGATACGCGCGCGCCAGCGGAGAACTACGCCGACTGCTTCATCCGCGATTTCGTGCCCTCCGGGCTTGTCTATCTGCTGAACGACGAACCGGAGGTCGTGCGCGATTTTCTGTCGCTGATCCTGCAGATCCGCGATACCCAGGAGGAGATCGAGGGTCACCGCCGGCTGCCGCGGGTGATGCCGGCGAGCTTTCGCGTGTTTACCGACGAGAACGGTCGCGAGGGGCTGGCGGCCGACTTTGGTGACCGCGCGATTGGCCGTGTGGCCCCGGTGGACTCGATGATGTGGTGGGTGCTGCTGCTGCGTGCTTATCAGAACCGCACCGGAGACCACGACTTCATCAAGAGCCAGGATGTGCAGCGCGGTATCCGGCTGATCCTCAGTATCTGTCTGCAGGACCGCTTCGAGGTCTTCCCGACCCTGCTGGTGCCGGACGGCAGCTTCATGATCGACCGGCGCATGGGCGTGTTCGGCCATCCGCTGGAGATCCAGGCACTGTTCTACGGCATGCTGAAGGCCTCGCTGGCGATGCTCGAACCCTGTGATACCGACTCCGAGCAGCTCTGCGAGCAGTCCGCGATCCGTACCCGGCAGTTGTCCGACTACATCCGCCACTACTACTGGCTGGATCTGGAGCGGCTGAACGACATCCATCGCTATCGCACCGAGCACTTCGGCCACGAGTCGGAGAACGCGCTGAACATCTACCCCGAGAGCATCCCTGACTGGCTGGTGGACTGGCTGCCGTCGGAGAGCGGGTACCTGGTCGGCAACCTCGGCCCTGGGCGGATGGACTTTCGCTTCTTCAGCTTCGGCAATCTGCTGGCGGTCCTGTTCGGCCTGGCCGACGAGCGCGAGTCGCGCTCCATCATGCAGACCTTCGAGCAGCGCTTCGAGGACCTGATCGGGACCATGCCGGTCAAGATCTGCTACCCGGCCATGAGCGGCGAGGAATGGCGCCTACTAACCGGCTCCGATCCCAAGAATACCCCGTGGTCGTACCACAACGGCGGCAACTGGCCGGCGCTGCTGTGGGCGTTTACCGGCGCCGCGCTGCGGGTCGGGCGCCCGGATCTCGCGCGCAGCGTGCATGCGGTGGCGGCGGAACGCCTGCACCGCGACGACTGGCCGGAGTACTACGACGGCCGTCACGGCCGGCTGATCGGCCGGCGCGCCAACTACCAGCAGACCTGGTCGGCCACCGCCGTGCTGGTGTCGCAGGCGCTGCTCGACAACCCCGAGTCCATGAGCCTGTTCGACAGCCCGGAACCGGAATTGCCATGAGGATGTGCGTCGATGAAAAAGACCCAGAGCAAGGCCCGTGACGGCGAGGGTCTGTATCTCGTCCTGATCAGTGTCCACGGGTTGATCCGGGGGCAGGATCTGGAGCTGGGACGCGACGCCGATACCGGCGGACAGACGCTCTATGTGGTGGAGCTGGCACGGGCGCTGGCGCGACACCCGCAGGTGGGGCGGGTCGACCTGCTGACACGGCGCATTGTCGATAACCGCGTCTCGGACGACTATGCCCGGCGCGAGGAGTCGCTCGGCGACGGCGCCTTCATCGTGCGCCTGGACTGCGGGCCCAGGCGCTACCTGCGCAAGGAAAAGCTCTGGCCGTATCTCGACTGCTTCGCCGACAACGCCCTCGGGCATATCCGCGAGGTCGGGCTGCGCCCGGACGTGATTCACGGGCACTATGCCGATGCCGGACATGTGGCGGTGCGCCTGTCCAACCTGCTGGGCGCGTCGATGCTCCAGACCGGGCATTCCCTGGGTCGGGTCAAGCGCGAGCGCCTGCGCGAGGGCGGGATGTCCGGCGACGACATCGAGTCGCGCTACAACATCGCCACCCGCATCCACGCCGAGGAAGAGGCCCTGGCCCATGCCCACCGGGTGATCGCCAGCACGCGCCAGGAGATCGGGGAGCAGTATGCGGCGTACGACAACTACCAGCCCGAGCGCATGGAGGTGATCCCGCCGGGGACCGACCTCGAACGCTTCCATCCGCCCAAGCGCGGCCAGCGCAGGCCGCCCATCTGGCCGGCGATCCGGCGGTTCCTCCAAAAGCCCGACCGCCCGCTGATCATGGCGCTTTCCCGGGCCGACGAGCGCAAGAACATCCGTGCCCTGGTCGAGGCCTATGCCGGCAACGAGTGGCTGCAGGAGAACGCCAACCTGGTGATCGTGGCCGGTAATCGCGACGACATCCGCGACCTCGACAAGGGCGCGCGCGACGTACTGACGGACCTCTTGCTGCGCATCGACCGCCACGACCTCTACGGCCGCGTGGCCTATCCGAAGCACCACAGCTCGGAGGACGTGCCCGATCTCTACCGCCTGGTCGCATCCAGCAAGGGGGTGTTCGTCAACCCCGCGCTGACCGAGCCGTTCGGCCTCACGCTGATCGAGGCCGCCGCCAGCGGCGCCCCGATCGTCGCCACCAACGACGGGGGTCCCGAGGAGATCATCTCGCGCTGCCACAACGGGTTGCTGGTCGATCCGCTGGACCCGGAAGGGATCGCCGATGCGATCCAGGGCATCCTCGCGGACCGCCCGCGCTGGCAGCGCTATTCGCGCGCGGGCCTGAAGGGCGTGCGCCAGCACTACTCCTGGGACGGGCATGCCGAGAAGTACGTGAAGCTGGTCAAGGAGCTAAGCAAGGAGGTGCGCCAGACGCGGCGCGAGCAGCGCTCGACCTCCGGTCGGCTGGCCAAGGCCGATCGCGCCGTGATCACGGACATCGACAACACCCTGCTGGGTGATGCCAGGGCCACGCGGGCCTTTGTGGCCTGGCTCAAGCGTCACCGCAAGCAGGTGGTGTTCGGCGTCGCCACGGGTCGCCGGGTGGACTCCGCCGCGGCCGTGCTGGAAGAACACGGAGTGCCCGCCCCGGATGTCTGGATTACCTCGGTGGGCAGCGAGATCCATTACGGGGTGGACCGGACCGAGGATCGTGGCTGGGCGCGGCATATCAGTCATCGCTGGGAGCCCGATCGCCTGCGCGAGTGTCTGCTGAAGGTGCCCGGGCTGGAGCTGCAGCCACAGGAGGACCAGCGGGCATTCAAGGTGAGCTTCTTCGTCGATCCTCCGGGGGAGCTGGATGCCGAGAGCGTCGAGACCCGCCTGTACCGCGAGGATCTGCACGCGCGCGTGATCTACTCGCACAAGCGCTATCTGGATCTGCTCCCGGTGCGCGCCTCCAAGGGGCTCGCGGTGCGCTACCTGTCCGACAAGTGGGGCATCCCGCTCGAACATGTGCTGGTCGCCGGGGACTCCGGTAACGACGAGGACATGCTGCGCGGGCGGCTGCTCGGGGTCGTGGTCGGGAATCACCAGCCGGAGCTGGAAGGGCTGCGCGGGTTCCAGCGCATCTTCTTCGCCGACGCGACCTATGCGCGCGGCATCCTGGAGGGCATCGAGCACTTCGATCTGCCCAACCGCTGCGACATCCCGGCCGACGAATAACGCCGGTGGTGCCGGCGAGCCGAGTCAGATCCAGTAGGCGGTGCGCGTCATCACGCCGGAGGTGAGCGGCATCAGCACGTTGCGTACCGGCCAGGGGGGCGGCCGGCCGCCCAGCGCCATCGCATGCGCCCCGTGTTCCACCTCGTCCTGCTTCATCTGCTCGAGGATACGGGCGGAGGTCTCGTCGCTCTTCGGCAGGCGCTCCAGGTGGCGGTCCAGGTGGCGCTCGACCTGACGCTCGGTCTCGTCGATAAAGCCCAGGCTCCAGGCATCCCCCGCCAGTCCCGCCACGGCGCCGAGCCCGAATGACCCGATGTACCAGAACGGCCCCAGCAGGCTCGTGTGGCCGCCCAGCTCGTGCACACGCTGCGCGCACCAGTGCAGGTGGTCGCCTTCCTCCCGCGAGGCCTGGTCCAGGTGCTCGCGGATCTGCGGGTTGCGCGCGGTCAGCATCTGACCCTGGTACAGCCCCTGGGCGGCGACCTCGCCGGCATGGTTGACCCGCATCAGGCGGGTCGACAGCTTGCGGTCGTCCTCTTCCAGGTGCGGCCAGTCGTCGCCCCCGGGCGACGGACGGCCGGTGGAGCGGGCTTGGCCGGCCACGACCTTGACGAACGCATCGGCCTGGCCGATCAGGTGATCCAGGGGGCTGAGTTTGCGCATGGTGATGCCCGTTTCGCAGGGAATGGCTCTAGGGAAACACTGATTAATGTACACGCTCGCGTTGGTAGCCTAGCGTAACGCAAGCGATTGCGGCCGTCAGGTCGGAGAGGGGCCGGAGCCGAGCCGACTGGCGAGAAAGCGGGCTGGCGAAAGGATTGGCGGTCCCCCGCGGTCGTCTGCCAGCGCACGCAGGTGGACGCTGCAACCGACATTCGGGCTCACGATCAGATCCGGCGCAGCGGCGGTCAGCGCATCCAGGGTGGCCGTGCCCAGCCCGTCGGACATCTCCGGCAGCGCAAGCATCACGGTGCCACCCGCACCGCAGCAGTTCGGGGCCCCGGATACGTCAGTCAGGGTGACGCCTGGCAGTTGTTGCAACAGCCCGGTCAGGTCGCGCGTCTCGCGTGTCACGTTGCGCAGAGTGCAAGGAAGGTGCAGCGCGACGCGTACCGGGCTGTCGCGCCAGGTCGGAGGCGCGGGCTCGGCCTTCAGGTGTTCGCTCAGGAAACGGGTCAGGCTCATGCTGCGCCCCCCCAGGCTGCCCTCGGGGACCTCGCGCAGCGTGGCCTCGCACCCACTGTCCAGGGTGATCACCGGGGCCTCGCCGTCCAGGATCTCCAGATTGCGCTGCTGCAGGGTGCGTGCCGCCTGTGGCCGCCCGCCATGCTGCTCCAGTGCCCCGCAACAGACCTGTCCGCGCGGCACCGCGATCCGGAATCCGAGCTGTTGCAGTACGGCGAGCGCGGCCTCCAGGTCCGGTCCGGTAAAGAAGCGATCCATGCACCCGCTAAACAGGAGGGCATCCGCGTGCTCCGGGGCGACGGTGCCCGCCAGCTGCGGCGCCGGTGCCAGCGAGGCACGGGTATGGTCCAGGGTGCGCCACAGCGGCTGGCCGGGGCGCAGCCAGCGTTGCACCCCGGTCTTGCGGGCGACGCGGGCGGTAACGCCCCCGAGGGCACGCAGCGACCCATGGCGCAGGGCGGCGGTCTGCAGGGACTGTCGCAATCTGAGACTGCCGGGGCGGGGCTCCGGTGGGTGGTCCTCGAGGATCTCGCGTGCGCGATCCATCAATGCGCCGAACGGGACACGCGCCGGACAGACGACCTCGCAGCTGCGGCAGCCGAGGCAGCCCTCCAGGTGCTCGCGCAGGCGGGATGATTGCGGCTCCAGCCGGCCCTGGGCCAGCCCCTGCATCAGGGTCAGACGCCCGCGCGGCGAGTCCCCTTCGACCTGATGCCAGCCGTACGTGGGACAGTGCGGCAGGCATAGCCCGCAGTGCACGCATTGATCGGCCGCGGAAAGACCCTGAAATCGGGGCGGTTGGTCCGAAGTACCCAAGGGCTTTGCTAGGGTTTCGCCCCCACTGTCTTGTTCCGGGAGATCTTCCATGCCGCGTTCGTCCCGACCCCTTCGCTCCTCGCTTGCACTGTTCATGCTGGTGAGCATACCAGCCCTGCCGGCCATCGCCTGGGATGCGGAGGGTTGGGAGACCAGTATCGAGCTGGGGGCCTCCAAGACCACCGGCAATACCGAGTCCACCACCGCCAAGACCCGGTTCCGTTCGGAACATACGGCGGAAGAATGGCGGAACCGCATACGCCTGGATGGGCACTACCATGAGGAAGATGACGACACGACCGGACAGCGCTATGTGGGCAGCTACCAGCTGGACCGCAAGCTGGCTGAACATGACTACCTGTTCGGTGCGGCCCGCTACGAGCGTGATCGCTTCAGCAGTTTTGTCTATCAGAGCTCGCTGACCGGTGGTTACGGCCGCCGCCTGGTCGATCGCGAGACGGTCAAGCTGGATGCCGAAGCGGGTGGCGGTATGCGTCAGTACAAGCAGCGCGCCGAGGGAACTACCGAACGCGAGCCCGTTGGCCGTCTGGCCGGCAATTTCCGCTGGGACTTCTCCGAGAATGCACGCCTGACCGACGAGCTGCTGATCCTGGCCGGTTCCGACAATACCGAGATCGAAAACATCCTGGCGCTTACCGCCGACATGACCAATCAGCTGTCGTTGCGTACGAGCTTCACGGTCAAGCACAACACCGATGTCGATCCGGGCACCGAGAAGACCGACACGATCACCGACGTGAGTCTGGTCTATCGCTTCCAGTAACCGGATCGGCCGCGTACCGCGCTATCATGCGCTGATCGAAAGACGGAGCACACGATGGGCTACTACGAACGCCACATCTTCTTCTGCACCAACTGCCGCGAAGACGACAACTGCTGCGAGGACCACGGAGCCACCGAAATGCGCGCCTACGCGAAGGATCGCGCCAAGGCGATGGGGATCCACGGCAAGGGGCAGGTACGGGTCAATACCGCCGGCTGCCTGGACCGCTGCAACGAGGGCCCGATCGCCGTCGTCTATCCAGAGGGTGTCTGGTACACCTACCACGACGAGCGCGACATCGACGAGATCCTCGAGGAACACCTGAAGAACGGGCGGGTCGTCGAGCGCCTGCAGATCTGACCCGCTTCGCGCATCGACTTGACTTTGTGCGGGCGGCTCCGGAGAATTCGCACCCCGCGTGGCTACGTAGCTCAGCTGGTTAGAGCACATCACTCATAATGATGGGGTCCCCTGTTCGAATCAGGGCGTAGCCACCACCGTCTTCCCGCAAGGGGCTGCTTCGGCAGCCCCTTGTTCGTTCCGAGGGCTGTCCCGGTTTGTTGCTGGCCTTCCGGGGCTCGGCTAGACTGCGCCCCGGCCGGCCCGGCTCATTGGGACCAACATCGGACGAACTCCATGAAACGTTACGGAATCCGCATCCGCCTGCCGGAAGGCAGCACCATGGCCATGCCGCACCTGCTGGGGCCCGATTGGGAGTCCTATCGCTGGTATGACAGCGAGCAGGCGCGCGAGAAGGCCCTGGCCGACATGCAGCGGGACCTCCCGAACTACCGCAAGGGTGACCACATCCAGCAGGTTCTCGAGCGCGTGGAGCGGGACGACTGAGTTTTCTACGACGACGTATTCCTTTCGTCGTCCGTCTCTTGTCTGATTGCGCCGTCTGCTGAGCGGACGCCTGCCTGCCTGTAATTTCTTGCGCCGAAGGCGTTCCTGCCCCGTCCTTCCTGTCTGCTTGAAACCCTTCGCCTGCCATGCTTTAGTGCGAGGCGCAAGGAACCAGCGCTCATTTTCGAGCGATTCATACAGGAGTACAGGCATGTCCACGTCCGAGCCCAGCGATCGCGCGCCGGAGAACCCTCCCGAGGATACGGGCAATGCCGTGCGTGGAACGCCCGCGGCAACGCCTGACCGGCCGCGTGCGGCCGTGCCGGCCGCCGGGGGCGGGCGTGCCTCGATGCGCACCACCCAGGATCGCGCAGAACCGCACTACTTTACCGAGCGCGACCTCGACCGGATCCTCGAAAATCTCGATCATCTGCGCAGCACGGTATTCCCGCGACTGACCAAGGGGAGCGCCGCCGACGAACACAAGCAGCAGTGCTTCCCGTCGGTGTGTCTGATCGGCGTCGGGCGCTGCGGCTCCAATGTGGCCCTCGATGTCGCGGCGCTGGTCCACAGCGCTCGCTCGGAATACATGCGCGAGCTGGACAATGAAGAAAATGGTGGTCGCGAGAAGGAGGTGCGGCCGCTGCGCTGGATTCGCAAGAGCCTGAACCTGCCGCCGTCCAATGCGGTGAAGCCGGTGTTCCTGATCGAGCCGATGGTGATGCTGGGCGATCTGGACAAGGACATCGAGGGGCGCATTCGCTTCTCCAGCCGTGCCGGGCAGGACAACTTCATCGACAACTACAACAAGATGAAGATCATGGATCTGTCCGAGGTGCATGCCGGCGGGGCCGGTAACGCGCCCATCCTGGGTCAGTACCTTGCGCGCATCATCCTGAACAAGGACACCGATCAGTTTTCCAACGAGGACTGGAAATTCATCCACTCCTATCTGATCGATTCCTGCGGCATCAAGGCCAACCAGTCGCGGCTGTACTTCTACATCTTCAGCGCGGGCGGGGGTACGGGCTCCGGCATGGCCTCCGAGTTCGGGCTGGCGCAGCAGTACTCCTACATGCGCAAGACCTTCGACCCGAAGCTGGAAAAGCGCGACAAGGCCAACCGCGACCACTCGTTCGTGTTCGAGCCGATCTTTGCCGCCGGTATCTGCATCCTGCCGAACATCCAGGACAATCGGGTGGAGATGTCCGAGGCGCTGCACATCAATGCCGGGCGCCTGCTGTGCAAGTATCTCGCGGAGGAATGGGACTTCTCCTACAACTTCGAGGCCGAGGAGACCCGCGACGAGGACATGATGCATCGCATCCGCCCCTGGAACGCGATGATGCTGATCTCCAACGACATCATGCGCTACGCGGAGGAGACCGACGACGGCAATATTCGCAATGTCGACGTGAACGCCATGGAGAAGTACGCGAACCAGTACATCTCCCAGCAGATCTTCAACATCCTGACCGCGCAGGCAGTAACCACCGACTACGACGAGGACTACTTCCGCCGCGCCGGGGTCGACATCGGCGAGACGATCCGCCTGGATGCGAATGACCTGTTCATGAGCCTGGCGGGGCCGGTCGCCGTGGCCTACGCGGAGTCCGAGGTGGCGGCTGGCGAACAGGCCCCGGTCGGGCAGGGCGCGCTGGATATCGACGATCTGTTTTATCGGTCCATCGATCTGCCGCACTTCAACAAGCAGACCGAGGCGATCGAGGGCATCAGCCTGCTGCCGATCGATGCCCCGCGCTACCGCGAGGCCTTGAAGAAGTACAAGGAGTCGAGCATGGATGCGGTCCACCTGCGCGACCTGCACTTCTTCAAGAACTGCTCGTCCATCGTCACGATCCTGTCGCTGCCGAAGGACTACAAGCTGTCCTACATGGACCTGAATCGGCTGAAGACGCACCTGAACGGGCTGTTCCCGAACACCACGCTCAAGCGCTATGCCCTGGTTATCGGGGCCTCGGCCAACCTGTCGCTGACCACCCTGGTGGTGAAGAGTCCCTGCCTGTCGGACGACTTCCTGACCCTGTTCGTTGCCTACATCAAGCGCTGCTTCGCCAATGACAAGACGCGCTTTGACGATACCCTCGACCATGCGGTGCTGGACCTGATCCGGGCCGAGGAATTCGACGAGCAGCGCGTGGACGAGATGCTCAACGAATTCGAGAACCCGACGCGCATCCTCGATACCAACTGGTACGCGATCAAGCCGATGTACGAGAAGAAGTATCGCGAGATGTGCAGCGACGAGAAAAGCTTCGTCTCGATCAACGACATCCGCCTGAGTCGCGAGAACGTCAAGCAGGCGATTCGCTACCTGCGCGAGATCTACCGCCACCGCACCAGCAAGACGCAGATCATCAGCCTGAACGACGGCAAGACCGGTACCACCGCAACCAAGCGTCGGGCCAGCAGCAAGAAGTAGGTAGGGTGGGGCTGCCCCTGAGCTCTCAGGGGTGGACCTCTCGCCTCAGGGCAGGGCCAGCGGCTCCATCAGGTAGCACAGGCAATCCTGCGCGATCACCCTCGAATCCAGCGTCAGCATCGACGGCATCGCCGCGCGCTTGAGCCGGATCTCGTCGCCACGCGTCTCCAGATACTCACCGGTCACTTCGCGCCCGTCCTCGGCGATCGCGACCAGTGGGCTGTCCACCTCGGGGCGGATACGTACCAGTGTCGAGCGGGCCGGGAGCAGCTGGAAGTTCAGGCGGTCCAGGTCGGGTTCGAGCCGGACATCGTGCTGTGCGTCCAGCCCGGCCTGCAGCCCGGGTCGCACGCGTACCTGGGCCACGGTGTGGAAGATCTCGATGTCGCCCGGCCGCGGCGGGTGTTCCGGAAAGTGGTCCAGGTGCAGCACTGCGTCCAGCATCTCGAAGGCGTGCTGGATGCCCGATTCGTCATTCGGCGGGCCACATTCCAGCGTGACGGACGGGGCGATCCGCGCCAGCGCCATCGAGGCGACGCCGCGTGGGCGCGTGAAGTAGACCACGGTGCGGCTGAACAGCGCGGCCAGGTTCATGAACGCCGGGTCCAGGCGGTTGATGCAGGCGTAATGCGGGTTGCGCCCGGTGTTGTTGTGCAGGTCGACCGCGGCGAACAGCCCGCGCTGTTCGAGGCGACGGCAGACGTCGGCGAAGCGCTCGGCCTCCGGAGATCCAGCCTGTTCGGTGCCGGGCCAGATGCGATTGAAGTCCGGCTGCTCGTCGAGATGGCGCTGGCTGACGGCTGCGGCCCGGGGGTTGCCGATGACCAGCGTCAGTGTCCGCGGCAGGGGTTTCCCCGTGTAGTGCCGCAGCAGCCGCTGGACCGCCTGCAGGCCCACGGGCTCGTTGCCATGCAGCAGCAGGACGACCGCGACCGCCGGGCTGCGCTGCCCCTCCAGGTGGATCAGGGTGGGCTCGGGTACGCATTCGTGCAGGCTCTGCGGGGTGGCGTCGAGAAAGCCATCGGGCAGTTCGTGCAGTTCGGGCAGGTTCTTGGTCATGGGTCGAATCAGAGCCCCCAGGTGTGGATCGGCGAGCCGGTGTTCTGCCAGCCGCGATAGGCGCGCACGAGACCGGACCAGTCGCGCCCGTGACGCGCGACCCAGTCGCGCTGCCACCGAGCCCCGGTCTGCCGCGTGGCGGTGCGGGCCGCGATGATCCCGAGCAGGCTGTTGGCCTCGGCTGGATCGACGCCCAGGCGTTCGAGTCCCGCGGCGGCCCGGGGCAGCAGGTGTCGCCGGATCAGGCGGGGCGCCGGCTCCGGTGATGCGTGTCCCCAGCGCAGCCGGGCATCCAGCCCGTGGCGCGCGGCATTGTAGAAGTTGTCGCGTGCCTCCGAGAAGGGCGTACCCAGGGTGCCGTCGGGTGACTCGTGAATCAGGTGTTCGGTCAGCCCCATCGCGAACGCTGTGTTCGCCAGCATGTCGATCAGCGTCGGCCCGGCCGGGAGGCAGCGGAACTCCAGTCGCAGGTTGCGTCGACCGCATTCGTCGATGCCCACGATCGGCCGATTCCAGCGCCAGATCGTCCCGTTGTGCAGGGCCAGGTGACGCAGCTCCTGTGGCGGGGCATCGAACCTTGCCGGCAGCAGGACCGGAAAGTGCTCCAGGTTCTCGGTGAACAGCTCGCCAATCGACTGATGCAGGTATCCCGTGCCGAAGGTCACGCGCCGGATCGGGCCGCGTGCGCTGCCGGCGAAGCCGCCCACCTCGACCGATTGCTCGAACACCGGGATACGGCTCTCGCACCACAGGTCATGACCAAACACGAACGGGGTATTGCCGGCCGCGGCCAGTACCGGGGCGCTGGCCACCAAGCTTGCGTTATAGGCGCGGTGGGCAATCGCGGGGCGGGTTTCCGTGTGGACCTGGAACGAGGTGGCCAGGGCCTCCAGCATCACGTCGCGGTGGGTGTGCTGCAGGTGCTCGTGCCCGACGATGTCGAGCTGGAGCGGGCGCTGTGCGCGCTGTTCCAGCACCGCCGTGTTCAGCGCGCGATAACGCGCCTGGGGGGACATGTGGTGCAGCCCGAGGTCCTCCGGCTGGAGGGTCGGGAGCGTGCCCGCCATCAGCAGTTCGGCCTGGTGGTGGCGTGCGGCGCGGCGCGCCTGGCGCAGGGTCTCCTTCAACTCCGCGAGGATCGCCGCGAAGCATCCGGGCCCCACCTGAAAGACCGAGGAGTTGAGTTCGAGGTTGAACTGGGCGAGTTCCAGCGTGGCCAGCGGGCTGTCCATGGACTCGAGGACCGCCTGGTTGATCGGCAGGGGACGCCCGGCCGTATCGCAAAGCCAGGCCTCGATCTCGAATCCGAGTCGTGGCGGGACCACCGGGCCATCCGCCTGCTGGTCCAGCCATTCGTGCAGCAGTTCCGTCTCGCGGCTCAGGGCGGCGCGAAAGCGCTCGTAATCCTGGGCGCCGAAGTGCTCGTCGGCGATCTCCTGACCCAAGGTCAGTCCTCGTCCGACGCGTCGTCGTAGAGGCTCTCTAGGAGGTCGCCCCAGACCTGCTCGTGCTGTTCGACGAAGGTGAGCAGCGCCTTGCGAAAGGCCAGGTAGTCGGCCTCGAAGGCTGCGAAATCCTCGCCGCCGTTCAGCAGTTTCGCCGCACGATCGGTCTGCTGCAGGCTGTCGCGCAGGTTGAGCGCGGCCGCCATTGCCCCCTTCACGCGTTCGCGCTCGTGCGGAATCCAGGCGCGGTCGGACAGCAGCGACCGCAGGTTCTCGCCCAGCTCGAGCAGGCGCTTGCGCAGGCGGGGCACTGCCCCGATGGTCCCGGTCTTCAGGTCGCCCCAGACGGCATCCGTGATCAGGCGCGACCAGCGCTCGCGCAGGTCACGGGTGGTCTCCGGGTCGAATGCAAAGGAGGCTTCCAGTTGTTGCGGATCGAAGGGCATTGGGTATCCTGAGGCTGGGGATTCGGGACGCGGGCCACAAAGAGAAGGGCCTGGACCGGAATAGCGCTGCGTGGGGTAGCGTCCTACAAGGTACAAGAACAAGCAAGGCCGCACGTACGGCCCTGCGGATGGAGGAAATACAACATGGCGACCTGGTTCGCGCAGAGGCGGTTGCGCCAGAAGGTCTGTGACCTTCGGCCGCAGATGTACCGCATGGCCTTTGCCTGGTGTCACGATGCCGCCCTGGCCGACGACCTGGTGCAGGAAGCGATGATGAAGGCCCTGACCCGGCTGAAATCGTTGCAGGACGAGAGCGCCCTGAAGGCCTGGGTGTTCCGCATCATGACCAACTGCTACCGGGACTGGGGGCGGCGGCAAAAGGATACGGTGGACGTGGACAGCATGGAGCTGCCTTGCGAGGACTGTCCGGAGATGCAGACCGAACGCAACCGGATGGTCGCAGATGTCCACCGCGCGATGGCGCAGTTGAGCGCGGATCACCGACAGGTGGTGTCGCTCGTGGACCTCGAGGGGTTCGCGTACTCGGAGGTCTCGGAGGTGCTGGATGTGCCGATCGGGACCGTGATGAGTCGCCTGAGCCGGGCTCGGGCGCAACTGAAAAAGGTGCTTTTGGATCAGCGGGCCGACCAGGGGCAAGCGGCCGATGGACCCCATCTCCAGGTAGTGAGGAATCGGCATGGCTGAACACCGTCTCAATGCGCAGGATCGCCCCAGCGAGGAGATCCTCAATGCGTTCGTCGATGGCGAATTCTCGCCCGAGGACCGCCTCAATACACTGAAGCTAATCTCCTCCAGCGAGCGGCTGAGCCGCGAGGTCTGCGATATGCACCAGCTCAAGGAGCTGGTGGGCATGGCCTACGAGGATCTGCCCACGGCCCAGTCCGGTGGCGGACGCTGTCGCATCTCCCGGTCCTCCCGCAGTCACTGGTTCCCGTCGATGGCGGCCGGGGTCGTGGCGCTGGTGCTGGGGTCCCTGGCGGGCTACGAGATCACGCGCGATGCCGGCTTCCTGGCGAGCGGTGAGCCCACCGCCCAGATCGGTGGCGATGCCGGGGAGACGGCGCTGATGGTCCGTGGCGATCAGGCTGGCGATGCTGCCCCGCAGGTCGTCGCGGCGACTGAGACCGACCAGATCCTGCTGCATGTCAACGAGGCTGATCCGAAATCCATGTCCGAGCTGCTGGACGACATCGAAGCGATGTACCGCGATGCGGCGGCCGATGGTCGCGAACTGAACGTGCAGGTCGTGGTGCACAACAATGCGATGGACTTCCTGCGCACGGACCGGGCCCCCTATCCCGAACGTATCGCGGCACTGAGCGAGGAGTATTCGAGCCTGCGTTTCACTGCCTGTGCCCAGACCCTCGAACGTCTCGCGCGCGAGGAGGGTGGCGCGGTGGACATTCTCCCGCAGGCGGAACGAATCGATTCCGGCGTGGCCGAGGCCGCCCGCCGCCAGGCCGAGGGCTGGATCTACATCAAGGTATGATCGCACCCGTCGCGGGGCGTCCCGTGGGCCCAGGGTGGCGATGAACCCCCTCCCTTTTTCTGCGCGCTTTGCGCGCCCGGGCTGGCTCTTGGCCGGGGCCCTTTTTCTCCTGTCGCTGGGGGGCAGCTGGGCCTTGTTCGGGCCCGAGCGAAACGGCGCTGCCGCTGATGCCGACGACACGCTGCAGGTGGTCTACCACATCAACGCCGATGATCCGGCCCTGCACCTGAACGCCCTGCGCAACCTGCAGAACCATATCGACGGGAGTGGGATGGATCGCCTCGAGATCAAGGTCGTGATGCACGGTGGCGGAGTCAGCCTGTTGCAGTATGCGAACGAGGAACCGGACCTTCGCGCCACGGTGGACACCCTGAAGATGCAGGATGTGCGTTTTCTGGTCTGTGGCAACACGCTGGACAAGCGGGGGATCGGGCTGGACGATCTGTACGATGCCCAGCCCGAGGACCGAGTACCTTCGGGTATTGGCGAGCTGACCCGGTTGCAGCGCGCGGGGTATACCTACATCAAGCCGTGATCCCGGCGCTGGTCGATGTCCACCTCCAGCGCCGCGAGGCGCTCGGGCGTGCCGATGTCGCGCCAGTCCCCCTGGTAGTGCTCTCCGCTCACGCGACCACCGTCGATGACCTCGCGCAATAAGGGGCCCAGTGGGCGGCGACCCTCGGGCAGGTCCGCGAACAGCGCGGGGTGATACCAGCCGATGCCGCTGAAGGTCAGCGGTGTGCCCTGACCCAGCGATACCCGTCCGTCCGAGAGCCGAAAGTCGCCCTGCGGGTGGTGCGCCGGGTTGTCCACCAGCACCAGGTGCGCGAGCCGGCCACTCTCCGTGAGCAGTCGTTTCGCAGGCGGGTGAAGCGGGTGCTCGCACCAGACGTCGCCATTGACCACCAGAAACGGCTCGTCGCCCAGCAGGGGCAGGGCCTGACGGATACCTCCCGCGGTTTCCAGGGCACCCTCCGGCTCCTCGGAGTACAACAGCCGCATGCCTGCATATTTGCGCCCCAGGGTCTCGCGGATCTGTTCACCCAGGTGTGCGGTATTGATCACCACCGTGCGGTAGCCGGCCCGAGCCAGGCGCTCCAGGGTGTAGGCGATCAGCGGGCGCCCGGCGACCGGCAGCAGTGGCTTTGGGCAATGGTCGGTGAGCGGGCGCATGCGCTCGCCGCGTCCGGCGGCCAGGATCATCGCGCGCATCAGGCGTGCTCCCTGGCCGCGTGGGCGGAAAACCAGCGAGCGACCGGCTCCAGCTCCGGGTGACGCAGGCCCTGTTCCAGCAGCCGGTGCAGGCGCGGCAGGTGCTCCAGATAGCGGGGCTTGCCGTCGCGTTCCGCGAGGCGCACGAAGATGCCCAGGATCTTCACCGTGCGCTGAACGCCCAGCACGTGATAGTGCGCCATGAACGACGCGCGGGGGAGGTCCGCGTTCGCCAGATAGTGTTCGAGCCCGTGGGCGACCGTGTCGGCCGAGACCTCGCGACGGGCATCTTCCAGCAGCGAGACCACGTCATAGGCGGGGCTGCCAATCACCGCATCCTGAAAGTCCAGCAGCGCGCAGGCCTGCTCGTCGCCGGGAGGCAGCATCAGGTTGTCGACATGGAAATCGCGCAGCACCAGGGTGTCCGGGAGGCCCGGCAGGGCATCCAGCACCTGGTGCCAGGCAGTGTCGAACTCTGAGCGCATGGCATCCGGCATGGTCTGACCCTGCAGCCGCGGCCAGTACCAGTCCGCATAGAGGGTCGTCTCTGCCAGCAGGCGCTCGCGGTCGTAGGGAGGGATGCCATCGGCACGGCCTTGTTCCGGCCAGCGCCGATGGAGCGTGGCCAGTGTATCCAGTCCGCGCTGGTACAGAGGCCATTCGTCCGCCCCCTCGGCCAGGGCCTGGGTGAAGGTGCGGTCCCCCAGATCCTCCAGAAGAACAAAGCCCGAGTCGGCGTCGTGTTCGAGCACTCGGGGCGGTCGCAGCCCCAGACCCTCCAGGAGCCGAGCAATCCGTACGAAGGGCCAGGTCGCCTCGCGTTCGGGCGGGGCGTCCATGATTACCACCGATACCCCGTTCCGGCGGGCCCGGAAATAGCGGCGAAAGCTCGCATCCGCACGCAGCAGGCGCAGATCCCCGAACGTCCCGGGCAGGGTATCCAGCCAGTGCTGCAGGGCCTGGGTGCGGGCGTCTGGCGTATTCATGCCGAGGGCTCCGCGGCTGTGTGGGTCCCGGGTACACGGACCACCTGCGTCTCGAATCGCCCATCCGGGTACAGATCCAGGATGCGGTAGCCGGCGTCCAGGGCCGCATCCACGGCGAACTCTTCGGAGCCTGGCGTGAACTGCACGCAGGTCGATGGGCTCCCGAGGAGCTCGATCGAACCCCGCCGATCCCGGAAGCCCTGGTGGATGTGTCCGAACAGGCAGGCGCGCACCTGCGAATGGCGGTCGAGCACCGCAAACAGCGCGTCCGGATCGAGCAGCCCCAGCCGATCCATCCAGGCGCTGCCGATGGCCACTGGCGGATGATGCAGGGCGACGATCGTGGGGTGATCCGGATGGGCCGACAGGCTTTGTTCCAGGCGCTCGCACTGTGCCGTGTCCAGACGGCCCGCCGCCTCGCCGGGGGTGCTGGAATCGAGGCCGATCAGCTTCCAGGGGCCCAGTATCATCTCGCCATGGACCTGACAGGTTTCGGGCTCCAGGGCCGCGCGCAGGGTCCGGGAATCGTCATGGTTGCCGGCGAGTGCGAGCATCGGTTCGCGCCGGCTGCGTAGCAGTCGCGCCAGCCGTGCATACGTCGCCGGATCCGGATCCTCGGCCAGATCGCCGCTCAGCAGCAGGGCATCCGCCGCCGGCTCCCGGGGCAGGGCGCCCAGGATTCGCTCCAGCTGGGTATCGCTGTCCGGATAGCCGGGCCGGATTGGCCCGGGCTCGCGGCCCAGGTGGGTGTCACTGATCTGTATCAGGCGCTGCGTGGTTCTCATGGTGTGCATGGGTTCCCGTGAAGTGCGGCGATTGTTGCGCGCCGTTTGCCGTCCGCGCGGGGAAGTGCCCTATACTGGATCGGGTGTACCTGTCGTCGTGCCGGGTCCGTTCCGACATGGGGTCGGAAGACGGTCCGGCGAGGGGCCGATATGAGCCAAGAAGCCGAAACCATCCTGGAGTCCGGGTATCGTCCGTCCGAGGACGAACCCTACATGAATCCGCGTCAGCTGGACTACTTTCGCGCCAAGCTCGAGGCCTGGCGTGCGGAGCTGATCGAGGAGTCCGAGCAGACGCTCGAACACCTGCGCACCGAGAGTTGGCAGGAACCGGACCCCAACGACCGCGCGACCCACGAGGCCGACGCCGGGCTGGAGCTGCGCACGCGGGATCGCTACCGCAAGCTGCTGAACAAGATCGATGCGGCCCTGGCGCGTATTGATCTGGGCGAGTATGGCTACTGCGAGGAGACCGGCGAGCCGATCGGTATCGCTCGCCTGGAGGCTCGTCCGATCGCGACTCTGAGCGTGGCGGCCCAGGAGGCCCATGAACGCAACGAGGCGCGCTTCGGTCAGTAGGTAGGGGCCGCGACCGCGCCTGCAACTACACGCAGGGCAAACGCATGGCGGACTGGTTTCTGGCGCAGGAGCCGATTATTCGAATCGGCATCCTGCTGTCCGTTCTGGCGATCATGGCGACCTGGGAGATCCTGGGGCCACGGCGCCCCCTGTCGGTGGGCAAGGCCTATCGCTGGTCGAACAACTGGGGCGTGGTGATTACCGGCACGCTGCTGACCCGCCTCCTGTTCCCGGCGGGGCTGGTGGGCCTGGGTCTGTTCGTCGAGACCCAGGGCTGGGGACTGTTGCAGGTGCTGGACCTGCCCTTCTGGCTGGTCGTGCTGATTGCGGTCGTGGTCCTCGATTTCGCGATCTGGGCCCAGCACGTGATGTTTCATGCCATCCCGTCGCTGTGGCGGCTGCACCGCATGCACCATGCGGATCTCGACTTCGACCTGACCACCGGCCTGCGCTTCCACCCCCTGGAGATCCTGCTGTCGTTCGGTATCAAGGCCATGGTGGTGGTGGCGATTGGAGCCCCGGCACTGGCGGTGCTGGTCTTCGAGGTCATCCTCAGCTCACTGGCCCTGTTCAACCACTCCAACGTGCGCATGCCGGCCCCGGTGGACCGGGTGCTGCGCTGGTTCGTCGTCACGCCCGACTTCCATCGGGTTCACCACTCCTGGTATCCGCACGAGACCAACTCGAATTTCGGCTTCAACCTGTCGCTTTGGGACCGGATCATGGGGACCTACCGTGCGCAGCCACAGGATGGGCATGACGGGATGACCATCGGGCTCAACCAGTTCCGCGATCCCGCCTGGGAGCGGCTCGATCGCATGCTGATCCAGCCCTTCGTCGGACCCGCCGACAGCTATCCGATCAATCGCCGGCCCGAGACCCAGGGGGAATCGAAGGAGGAGGTCACTCGCCGCCGACCCTGAGGGCGAGTACTCCGCCGGACGGCAGAGGAAGGGTCAGGGCCGGAGTGATTTCGTGTAGACCCGGGAATTCCGCGCCTGGTTGTAGTGCGCTTGCCGCTCCGACGGGAGGTCATTGACCTGGCCGGGCGTGTAGCCGCGTTCCTGGAACCACTGTGCGGTGCGGGTCGTCAGCACGAACAGTTGCCGCGCGCCCTGTTCGCGCGCCAGCGACTCCATGGCCGCCAGCAGGCGGTCACCACGGCCACTTCCGCGATAGTCGCTGTGCAGGGCCAGGCAGGCGATCTCGGCCGCCTGTTCGCCAAACGGATACAACGCGGCCGTGCCGATGATCAGGCCATCGGCATCCAGCACCTGGAAGCGCTCGATCTCCAGTTCCAGGTGCTCGCGCGCGCGATGAACCAGGATGCCCTCGGCCTCCAGCGGCTGCAGCAGGGCATGGATGCCGCCGACATCGTCGATCGTCGCCTGGCGCAGCCGCTCCAGCGGTTCGCGCGAGACCAGCGTGCCGATTCCCTGGCGGGTGAACAGCTCGATCAGCAGGCCGCCATCGTCATGGCGATCCACCAGGTGGACGCGCATCTCGCGCTGGTGACAGGCATCGATCGCGCTCTGGAGGTGATTGGCCAGTTCCTCCGGCAGATCCTCCGACTCCGCCAGGAGCCGTTCTGCGGCGGGCACGGTCAGCTGGTCCAGGACCCCGCTCTGAGGATCGCGCAGGACCCCCGCCTCGGTCAGGAAGATCAGCTTGTCCGCGTTCAGGGCGATCGCGACCTGGGTCGCCACGTCCTCGCCCGAGAGGTTGAACACCTCGCCGGTGGGCGAGTACCCCAGCGGCGAGACCAGCGCCACCTGTTCCCGGTCCAGCAGGTGGCGGAGGGCCTCGGTGTCGACCCCGCGCACCTCGCCGGTGTAGTGGAAGTCCACGCCGCCGCGCACGCCGAGGGGGCGCGCGGTGACGAAATTGCCGCTGGCCACGCGTAGCCGTGCATTGCCGGTGCCCGGCTGGCCAAGACTGCGCGAGAGCAGGCCCTCGATCTGCAGACGCAGCCGGCCGACCGCATCGAGCACGGCCTCCAGCGCCGGAGCGTCGGTGACCCGCAGGCCCTCCGCGTACTGCGGAGTCAGGCCGCGCTCGGCCAGTCGGGCCTCGATCTGGGGGCGCACGCCATAGACCAGCACCACCCGCACACCGAGCGCGTGCAGTTTGGCGATATCGCGCATCAGCTCCGGGAATTCCGGTGCCAGCGCGGCCTCGCCGGCCAGCGCGATGACCATCGTCCGGCCCCGGTGCGCGGCGATATACGGCACCGCCCCGCGGAACCAGTCGAGTTCCGAGGGGTGCGGGGCGGCCCGGGTTTCGCTGGGCGCGCCGGGCGTGGCATTGGCGGTGGCGGGAGGGTTCACGGGCGTGTCCGCGCGCGGATGGGCTTGTCGGACAGTGTAGGGAAAGCACGCGGTGGGCGCATCAGTGCGAGATCTGGGCTATTTCTTGCCCAGCGCGTGCGGGAGGTCGTCGATCCGGTCGCCGGCGCTGATGTCGTTTTCCTCGAACCAGCCTGCGTTGACCTCCAGCGCATAGAGCACGTCGCGTTTGGCTTCGTGCAGGGTGGTGGTCTGTGGCTCCATGGTCTCGATGTTGGTGATTCGGTAATCGGTGTCGATAAACGCGACGTCCAGCGGGATGTAGGTGTTGCGCATCCACATCGCGTAGCGCGCCGGATGCTCCCAGACGAACAGCATCCCCTGGTCGTCGGCCAGTTCCTCGCGGTGCATCAGGCCCTTCCGGCGGGCGGGCTCGTCGGCGGCGATCTCCACGCTAAGCGTGCGTTCGCCCACCTGGAGCTCGGTGACGGGCAGGCCGGACTCGGCCTGGGTCGCGCCCCACAGCAGCAGGACTCCCAGCAAAGCCGCGCCCGCCACGAGGGCGGGCGCGATACGCGAGACTGCACGCATGCCGTCCGTTGCCGGCTAGTCGCCGCTCATGCGCCCCACGGCGCAGCTGGCGAAGGACTTGGCCTTGGCGCTGGCGGAACGCAGACCGGAGACCGAGCCCACCTCGGGGTAGCCCATGCTGGCCAGCTTCGCGGCGACCGCTTCACGGGCGCTATCCGGGGCCTGGACCTCCACGGCGCCGCCTTCCACGTCGACCTCGGCTTCAGTGACGCCTTCGACCTGCATCAGGCCCTTGCGGATGGAGCTGGCGCAGCCACCGCACTTGATGTTCTCGACCTCGATTTTCATTAACGGTTCCTCCGGAAACTGGGGTTTGCACGACTCATTATGTACGATTCCGCATCTGCATAAACGTTCACGAGATCCGACCATGCCCGCCTATCGTTCCCGCACCACCACCCACGGCCGCAACATGGCCGGCGCCCGCGCCCTGTGGCGCGCCACCGGCATGAAGGATGGCGACTTCGGCAAGCCGATCATCGCCATTGCCAACTCCTTCACCCAGTTCGTGCCCGGGCACGTGCACCTGAAGGATCTGGGCCAGCTGGTCGCCGGCGAGGTGGAGAAAGCCGGTGGTGTCGCCAAGGAGTTCAACACCATCGCGGTGGACGACGGTATCGCGATGGGCCACGGCGGGATGCTCTATTCGCTGCCCTCGCGCGAGATCATCGCTGACTCCGTCGAGTACATGGTCAATGCCCACTGTGCGGATGCGCTGGTGTGTATCTCCAACTGCGACAAGATCACCCCGGGGATGCTGATGGCCGCGATGCGCTTGAACATCCCGGTGGTGTTCGTCTCTGGCGGCCCGATGGAGGCCGGCAAGGTGCAGGCGCCGGGCAGCGACAACGTGATCCACCTGGATCTGGTGGACGCGATGGTCAAGGCCGCGGACTCGAGCGCCAGCGACGAGGAAGTGGAGGCCATTGAGCGCTCCGCCTGCCCGACCTGCGGCTCCTGCTCCGGCATGTTCACCGCCAATTCGATGAACTGCCTGACCGAGGCCCTGGGCCTGTCGCTGCCGGGCAACGGCTCGCTGCTGGCCACCCATGCCGGGCGCAAGTCGCTGTTCGAACAGGCCGGTCGGCGCGTGGTCGAGCTCGCGAAGCGCTACTACGAGCAGGACGACGAATCCGTGCTGCCGCGTTCGATCGCTACCTTCGAGGCCTTCGAGAACGCGATGAGTCTGGATATCGCGATGGGCGGCTCCACCAACACCGTGCTGCATCTGCTGGCGGCCGCGCGCGAGGGCGAGGTGGACTTCACCATGGCGGACATCGACCGTCTGTCGCGCAAGGTCCCGAACCTGTGCAAGGTGGCCCCGGCCACCCAGCTCTATCACATGGAAGACGTGCACCGCGCCGGTGGCGTGGTCGGCATCCTCGCCGAGCTGGACCGTGGTGGGCTGATCCATCGTGATATCCCGACGGTCCACGCCGACACCATGGGCCAGGCGCTGGAGCAGTGGGACGTGATGCGCCACGCCGCCGCCTCCGAGACCCTGTACAAGGCCGCGCCGGGCGGCGTGCCCACCCAGGTCGCGTTCAGCCAGGACAAGACCTGGGACAGCCTGGACATCGACCGCGAGAACGGCTGCATCCGCGACATCGAACATGCCTACTCGCAGGACGGCGGCCTGGCCGTGCTCTACGGCAACATGGCCCCGGACGGCTGCATCGTGAAGACCGCGGGGGTCGACGAGAGCATCCTGAAGTTCTCGGGTCCCGCGCGGGTGTTCGAGAGCCAGGACGCGGCCGTCGAGGCGATCCTCGGCGACCGGATCCAGGCGGGTGACGTCGTGATCATCCGCTACGAGGGCCCGAAGGGTGGCCCCGGCATGCAGGAGATGCTCTACCCGACCTCGTATCTGAAGTCCAAGGGGCTGGGCAAGGAATGCGCGCTGATCACCGACGGGCGCTTCTCCGGGGGTACCTCCGGGCTGTCCATCGGCCATGTCTCGCCGGAGGCCGCGCAGGGCGGTGCGATTGGTCTGATCGAGGAGGGTGACACCATCGTGATCGATATCCCCGGGCGCGAGATCCGCATCGACGTCGACGACGCCACCCTGGCGGCCCGTCGCGAGGCGATGGAGGCCCGCGGCGCGAAGGCCTGGAAGCCCGAGTCGCGCGAACGCCCGGTCACCCAGGCCCTGCGCGCCTACGCCCTGATGACGACCTCCGCCGCCTTCGGTGCGGTGCGCGACATCTCCCGCTTCGAGGAAGGGTAGTCGCACGGCGCGAGGCGCGAGGTATCCCGCGCCCCGTCCGGCGGTGACTCGGGTTGGACCTCGTCTGTGCATGGGGCGCCACCTGACGATCCAGGCCTGCCCAAGCGTCGGGGGTGTTATCCCCGTTGCGAGATGGTGAACGAGCTGGTCTGGGCCTGAAGGTCTGCGGCCAGCCGTGCCAGTTCGTCGCTGGCCGAGGTCGTCTGTTCAGAACCGCTGGCCGTCTGCTCCGCGATTTCGCGGATGCTGACGATGCTCCGGTTCATCTCCTCGGTCGTGGCGCTTTGTTGTTCAGCGGCCGAGGCGATCTGGGTGTTCATCTCGCTGATGTTGCCTACCGCTTGTGTGATCGCCTGCAGTGCCTTCGCGGCCTGGTCGGCCTGGTCGACACCGGTCTGGGCCTGTTCGCGACTGTGATCCATCACCTTGACCGCCTCGCGGGCGCCGCTTTGCAGGCGCTCGATCATCTCTTCGATCTCCTGGGTCGAGTCCTGGGTGCGCGAGGCCAGGGTGCGAACTTCGTCTGCGACCACCGCGAAGCCGCGCCCGCTCTCTCCAGCCCGCGCTGCCTCGATGGCGGCATTCAGGGCCAGCAGGTTGGTCTGCTCCGCGATGCCCTTGATCACGTCGAGCACGCTGCCGATCGTCTCGCTGTCCGATGAAACCCGCTTGATTACCTCGGCGGCGTTTTCGAGCTCGCGGGCCAGTTGGGCGATGGATTTCGAGTTTGCAGCGACCACCTCCAGGCCGTTGTTCGCCTCGCGGTCGGTGTTGCGGGTGGTGTCGGCGGCACTGGCCGCATTGCCGGCGACATCCTGCACGGTGGCCGTCATCTCGTTCATCGCGGTGGCGACCTGATCGGTTTCCTGACGTTGGCGTTCCACGCTGGAGGCGCTGTCCCGCGACACGGTAGCCAGCTCTTCGGAGGCCGAGGCGAGCTGCGCGGTGGCGCCGATGATCTGCTGGATCAGACCCTCGAACTGCGTCGCCATGCTGTTAAAGCGTTCCCCGACATCGTGCATCTCGTCCTGGGTCTGGATGGCGACCCGGGTCGTGAGATCCCCGCCCGCCATGCGCTGGGTTGCGTCATTGAACTGTTCTACGCTGTCCTTGATCGAGCGATACAGCCCGACGAAGAGATACGCGAGCAGCAGGAGTACGCCCACAACAATGGCGATCGCCAGGTTGCGCACAAGCGTGTCGCTGCGAATCCGGTCGGCGAAAATGGCGTCCAGTTCAGGGACGGTCGCGTCGTAAAGCGCAAAGGTAGTGTCAATGGAGCGCGTGGCGGCGTCGAACACCTCGCTGGCGGCAATTTCGATCGTGTCGGTGTTCAGCAGTTCCTCCTGCACGATGAGGGAGAATTCTTCAACCGCAGCTTCGTTGCGCTCGACATGCTCGCGGAGTCGGTCTGCAAGTTCCGGGTTGGCCGAGAACGCGGCCTCCAGGCCCGAATCGAGGTCTCCAGTGAGGGATTCCATGTTGGCGGACAGCACGGCAAGCCGGACGCGGGTATCCCCATCCAGTTCGCCTGCCGCTGCGGCGCCGGAGCCCACCGCCCGGGCCTGTCCCATGGTCTCGGTCAGGTTCGGCAGGCCGTTCACAAGGGCATCGCCCAGGTAATAGCTGTCGAGGTATGGATCCAGGGTGATCTCGGAGGCATCGGCGACATTGCCGATCAGGTCGAGCAGGTCGGCGATCAGATCGGTATGGCGTTGCAGGCTCTCCGAGGGTGTCATCGAGTCTCCGTCCGCCTGGAGACCTTCCCAGGTCTGGCGAATCCGATCGAACTGGCTCCGAGTTCCCAGGGTAGCGCCAAGGTCCCGGTCGACGGCTGCAAGATCCTCCAGCGCCTGGTCGACCTGGTGACCGATCTCGCGTAGCCGGGCACGCGCGCCGTCATCACCGCCCAGCAGGGCCGCCATCATGCCGCGGTGCTGCTGAATATATTCCACTGGTTCGCGCGCGGCCTCGATATAAGCCAACCCCTGGCGTTCGTTGCTTACGAATCGGATGTTGTCGTTCAGGTTGACCAGGGTGATGCCGCTGAGCATCAGCAGTGGCAACAAGACGACGACGAAGATCAGCCCGAACTTGATCGGATACCGGAAGCGATTCATCAGCCAGGTGGCTGGGTGGAAGAGGGCGTCCATGGAATTCTCCTCAGTCGTGCACGTCCAGCCCTTGGATGTCTGGAGCGCGAGATCCGTCCCTGCCCCAGCCTTAACGGTCGCAAACAGCGGTTCTTTAGGCCTGTGTCAGGCCTGATGGGGACATGAGGGGTCGCCGCTGCGTATTTTTGGGGCGGTGCGAGGCGATGGAGGCCCGCGGCGCGAAGGCCTGGAAGCCCGAGTCGCGGACCCGCCCGGTCACCCAGGCCCTGCGCGCCTACGCCCTGATGACGACCTCCGCAGCGTTCGGCGCGGTGCGCGACATCTCCCGCTTCGAGGACTGACCGAGGGCTGCCAGCAGGGTCGTAGGATGCGTTGAGCGGCAGCGAAACGCATCATGCTTGCCATTGGTGTCCGAATCGATGCGTTTCGCTTTGCTCAGCGCATCCTACGGTTCTTCGCTAAAGTCGGGATGACCGAGGTGGCTAGAACCAAACGACCGAACCACAGGGAGGTGGCTATGGCGATTACCGACTGGCCCGCGGCCGAGCGCCCGCGGGAGAAGCTGATCGAGCGGGGCGCGGCCGCGCTTTCGGATGCGGAGCTGCTGGCGATCTTTCTGCGCACCGGCGTGGCCGGCAAGAGTGCGGTCGATGTCGCGCGCGATCTGCTCAGCCGCTTTGGCGGGCTGCGGCCGCTACTGCAGGCCGATCAGGCGGGGTTCTGCGCGGCGCCGGGGCTGGGCGATGCGAAGTACGCCCAGCTCCAGGCGGTGCTGGAGATGGGGCGGCGGCATCTGGCCGCCGATCTGGAGCGTGGCGATGCGCTGACCTCGCCGACCGCCACCCGCCAGTTCCTCGCGGCGCGTCTGCGCGACTATCCCTTCGAGGTCTTCGCGGTCCTGTTCCTGGACAACCGCCACCGGGTGATCGCCTTCGAGGAATTGTTCCGCGGCACGATTGACGGCGCCGCCGTGCACCCGCGCGAGGTCGTGCGCCGCGTGCTGCACCACAACGCGGCCGCGGTGATCCTGGCCCACAACCACCCGTCCGGGGTGGCGGAGCCCTCACGCTCGGATATCGCGATCACCCGGCGCTTGAGCGAGGCCCTGGGGCTGGTGGATGTGCGGATACTCGATCACGTGGTGATCGCCGATAGTCCGATATCCATGGCCGAACGAGGGCTCCTGTAGCGTTCGGGAGACTCGGGTGAATTAGTGCGCCAGGCGCCGCCACAGGGTCTCGATCGGGCCCGCGCCGACGTAGCGCTGCCACAGCAGGGAGAAGGCGACCTGCACGGCCCAGATCGCCAGCACGATGCCGAGCAGTTCGAGGTGGCCGAATTGCGAGAACAGGCCCAGCCCGATCCCGTAGAAGATCATCGCGGCGAGGATCGACTGGCCGATGTAGTTGGTCAGCGCGAGGCGGCCGACCGCCTCCAGCGCGCGGATGACGCCCGGCAGGATCCGCCGGCGCCCGTCGGGGTGGGCCAGCAGGATCACCAGGGCCACCCAGGCCAGGGCGATCGCGACACTGCCCCACAGATTCGCGATGCGGCCCAGGAACATCGAGTAGCGCAGATCCCATTCCACGGCTGTGTTGAACCACAACCCCGCCAGCACCAGCGGGATGCCGATGCCCAGTCCGGCCAGCACGACGCGCCGGTAGCCGGCCAGTGACCAGCTCCCGTGGAGGAAGCCGAGCCGCATCAGGGCCATGCCGATGAACATCATCGCGAGCATCTGCCACAGGCGCTCGGAGAAGAACATCCACAGTTGCGCGGTCAGGGCGCCGGTCGCCCGCTCGCCGGTCGCCGCCAACCAGTGCAGGGACATCCGATTGAGCTCGTCGCTGACGACATCGGCGCCGGGCTGCCAGTAGCGATCGTTGAGCGTCTGTAGCCAGTGTTCAGGGACGAGGAAGATCAGGACCGCGCTCAGCACGAGCCAGAGCGCGGTCAGTCCTCCGATCAGCGCGACCCCGAGGCCCAGCAGCGTCATCGGCGGGTGGTCGCGAAAATGCATGGCCACCAGCCCGCACACCGCGTACGCCGCGAGGATGTCGCCGGGCCACAGGATCAGCCCGTGGGCCAGCCCGATCAGGAACAACCATCCCATGCGGCGGCGAAAGCGCTGTTCGAAGGTGTCCGACGGCTGACGTGAACCCGAGGCCATCAGTACGATCCCGGCACCGAACAGCAGGGTCAGCATGCTGATGAACTTCTCGTCGGCCAGCACATGGACCACGATCCAGGCGATCCAGTCCGCCAGCGGGAGGGGCCCCAGGGCCATCGGATTCAGGTATTCGCTGGAGATGCGTCCGAACGACTGGATGTTCATCACCAGGATGCCGAGGATCGCGACCCCGCGCAGCACATCCAGAACGATCACGCGTTCCGGGGCGGACGGGGACGTATTGGCGGGCAGGATCCGGGGCATGGAGTGAGCCATTCCGTGCTGTGCGGCCCTTCGGTAGCCGGACGGAAGACATGGCCGGCCGGGTCAGGGCAGGTTGGCCCTGCAGGATAGGCGATTGTGCCCGGGGCCGTTCAAGGCCCCGGGCCATTTGTCGTTTATCCGCGGATCTCCCAGTGCCCGGGATCGTCCGGGCAGGCCGCTCCGGTGTGGCGCTCGCCGTCGATCATCATCTCGAACTCGCGGCAGCCGCTGTCGCGGACGCGCCCCGGGGTCATGTGCACCGGCTGGCCCTGGGCGTTGTCCCAGTACACGGGCTGTCCGGGCTCGGCCAGTTCCAGGGCATGGCCCATGCAGGCCTGATCGGAGCGATCCATCTGGCGCCCGATCATGCCGCCCAGGGCCGCCCCACCGGCCGCGCCGATCAGGACGGCCACCGGATCGCCGTCGCCGACCTGGTGGCCGATGACCGCGCCGGCACCGCCGCCAATCGCTGCGCCGATCGCGTCGCGGTTGCAGCGGCCGTCCATCACGCCGTAGTCGTGTTCCCAGTGGTCGTAACTGTAGCCGTGATAGCCGGCATACCCCGGGTCGTTTTGCGCGCGCCAGCCGTGGGCCGGTGCCCAGGGCGGCGGGGAGGCCAGGGTGTCGGCAGCGAACCCGAACAGCACGACGGCCGCCAGTGCCTTCAGATGAGCGGGTACACCGCGTCGGGAGTGGTTGCGTTTCCGTGCCATGCTCCGTCTCCTGTCGACCGTGTTCGGCTCCAGCCTCGCGCGGGGCCGCTGAACGGTTCTTTAACGGGGAATGGCGGTTTTTGGAAACGTGAAGGGCGTCAATGCCGGGCTGTGCACGGGTTCACGGAGTCGCCTGTTCGAGGGCCTGCTCCAGCGCCCGGAGCAGGGCATCCACCTGGGCATCGGTGTGGGCGGCGGACAGGGTGATGCGCAGCCGTGCCTGGCCCTCGGGGACCGTGGGGGGGCGAATCGCCGGGACCAGGAAGCCGGCGGCCAGCAGCCTCTCGGCCACGGCGCTGGCGCGGCGGGCGTCACCGATGTGGACCGGCTGGATCGGGGTCAACGGGGGCGGGTGTTCCAGGCCGAGGTGGTCCAGGCCCGCCCCCAGGCGCTGCAGCAGGCCCTGCAGGTGTGCACGCCGATCCGTGGCGGCCTCGGCGATGTGCACGGAGGCCAGTGTTGCGGCGGCGAGGGCGGCCGGCATCGCGGTGGTGTAGATGTAGGGGCGCGCGGTCTGGATCAGGTTCTCGATCAGGGCCTCGGAGCCGGCGACGAAGGCCCCGGCGGTGCCGAAGCCCTTGCCCAGCGTGCCCATCAGGATCGGCACCTCGTCCGCGCCGAGGCCGTGGTGCTGGCAGCTGCCGCCGCCGGTCGCGCCCAGCACCGACAGGCCGTGGGCGTCATCCACCATCAGCCAGGCGTCGAACTCGCACGCCAGCGCGGCTAGCTCCGGCAGCGGGGCGATGTCGCCATCCATGGAGAACACCCCGTCGGTCACGATCAGGCGGTGACCGCTATCGGGCGCCTGCTCCAGGCGGTCGCGCAGGTGCCCGGGATCGGCATGGCGATAGCGCTGGCTGCGCGCGCCCGCCAGGCGTACCGCATCGATCAGCGAGGCATGGTTCCAGCGGTCCTCGAATACCGTGTCGTGACGGCCGACCAGCGTCTGTACCAGCGCCAGGTTGGCCATGTAGCCGGTGGAGAACAGCAGCGCGCGTTCGCGTCCGGTGAATCGCGCCAGCGCCTGTTCCAGCTCCACATGGGCGCGGGTGTGGCCGTTGATCAGATGGGCGGCCCCGGCCCCGACCCCGTACCGGTCGAGGGCCTCGCGGGCAGCGGCGGCGACGGCCGGATCGGCCGCCAGGCCCAGGTAGTCGTTGGAGCAGAAGGCGACAACCGGCTGGCCGTCGATGACCTGCTCCGGCTGCTGTGGTCCGTTCAGGGTGCGCAGACGGCGCCAGCGTTCGTCTGTGCGCACGCGGTCGAGGCGGGCCTGCAGAAAGGCCTGCAGCGACTTGCTCACGGTGAATGGCTCATGCTGGATCGCTCACGGCCGCAGCCCGGCGCGCAGGAAGATCGGCCAGTGCACGCGGGCGGTGATGTCCGCGTTCGGCCACAGCGCGAGCAGGGCGGGCTCCAGTGCGGCCAGCGGATCCTGCCCGGCGGCCTGCGCGCGGCGGATGGCGGACCAGGTGCCGAGATAGCCGAGCAGGGTGTCGCGGTCCCACTCGCGGTCGATACGAAACTCGGGCGTCTCGATCTCCGGCCAGGGGAAGGGCAGGTCGCGGTAGTGGCTGCGGATATGGTTGCGCTCTTCCGGCCACCAGGGCGCCAGGGTGGTGTCGTGGAAGTCGGCCAGCAGGCGGTCCAGCGCTGGGTCCTCGGCGCGCAGGATGCCGTAGCCCCAGATCGCCAGCAGGCCGCCCGGGCGCAGGACGCGTGCGACCTCGTGATGGAATTCGGCGTGGCGAAACCAGTGCGCGGCCTGGGCGACGCAGGCGAGATCCACTGAGGTATCGGCCAGTGCGCAGGCCTCGGCGACGCAGGCCACGCGGTCGATCCCGGTGGCCACCGGCAGGGTGGCCAGCAGGGCCGGGGCGGCATCGGTCGCCACGACGTGCTGGAAGTGAGGCTTCAGGCCCTGCGCGGCCTGACCATTGCCGCTGGCGCAGTCCCAGGCGCGCGCGTGGCGCGGGGTGTGCGCGGCCAGCCAGTCAAACAGCTCGGCGGGGTAGTCCGGGCGGTGGCGGGCATAAGCCGCCGCCACCGCCGAGAAATGATCGGGAAAGTCGCCCGCCACCGGCCCGGTCGGCTCAGGCCGATGCGGAGGCGGGCCGGTCCGATTCCGCGGGGGCTTCCGGCCCGGTCTCCGGGCGCAGGCCCAGGCGTTCGAACAGCGCGAGGTCGTGGTTCTCGCCGGGGTTCGGTGTGGTCAGCAGGGTGTCGCCGTAGAACAGCGAGTTGGCGCCGGCCAGGAAGCACAGGGCCTGCATCTCGTCGGACATCTCGGTGCGCCCGGCGGATAGGCGCACGTAGGAGGCCGGCATCAGGATGCGGGTCACGGCGATGGTGCGCACGAACTCCAGCGGGTCGAGGTCCTCGATCCCGTGCAGTGGGGTGCCCTCGACCTGGATCAGCTGGTTGATCGGGACCGACTCCGGGTGCTTCGGCAGGTTGGCCATCTGCTGCAGCAGGCGCGCGCGGTCGCGGCGCGACTCGCCCATGCCGAGGATGCCGCCGCAGCAGACGTTCATGCCGGCCTCGCGCACGTGCTCCAGGGTCTCCAGACGGTCCTCATAGGTGCGCGTGGAGATGATGTGGCCGTAGAACTCCGGCGAGGTGTCGAGGTTGTGGTTGTAGTAGTCCAGCCCCGCCTCGGACAGGCGTTTCGCCTGCTCGGCCTTCAGCATGCCGAGGGTCATGCAGGTCTCCAGCCCCTCGTCCTTGACGGCGCGCACCATCTCGATCACGCGTTCCAGGTTCTTGTCGGTCGGATTGCGCCAGGCCGCGCCCATGCAGAAGCGGGTAGCGCCCTGGGCGCGGGCGTTGCGCGCGGCCTCGAGCACTTCCTCCAGCGGCAGCAGGCGTTCGCGTTCCAGCTCCACGTCGTGGTGCGCGCTCTGCGGGCAGTAGGCGCAGTCCTCCGGGCAGGCCCCGGTCTTGATCGACAGCAGCGTGCTCACCTGCACCGCGTTCGGGTCGAAGTGCTCGCGGTGCACGGTCTGCGCGCGAAAGATCAGGTCGTTCAGCGGCAGGTCGAGCAGGGCCTCGACCTCGTCGATGTTCCAGTCGTGGCGGGGCGTGCTCATCGGTGATGTTCCTCGTCGAAGTCGTCCGGAATCTCGACGTCCATCCACGGCTCGCGGTAGATGGTGTACAGCGCGTAGATCGTCCAGGGCAGCAGGATCGCCGCGGCGATCGCCCAGTAGGCACGGTAGTAGTCGAGATCCGGCGGGAAGAAGGTGGCGACCACGATCAGCGCGCCCATCAGGGCGTAATAGCGGTAGGCGGCCCACTGGGTGTGGTACCCGACCCGCGGATCCGGGTGGTGCCTGTTCAGGGCATAGACCAGCATGGAGCCACCGAACCACAGCACAAGCGGCACGATGCCCATGATCGCGGCAATGATGAACCCGACCCCGACCTCGTCGCTGCTGACCACGAACAGCGGGATGCCGGCAATGGAGACACTGATCAGGTTGCCGATATCGAACAGTGAGGCGGCGCGCCGGGACTTGCGGCCGGAGACGGTCTTGGTCGCCATGGACTACCCTGAGTGCAAAAGCGGAAGCATACCATCATGGCTCATACCCCTTCAGCCACTCCGCGGCGAACTGGCCGGCGATCGGGAGCGCTGTACGCGCTGGGCGCCTGGGCGGCCCGGGCGCTGTACCCCGATCACTGCGGATTGTGTCTGGCCCCGTTGCCGGCGGGCGGGGCTGTCTGTCCCGGCTGCCGCGAGGATCTGGTGCGGGTGGAGGCGCCGTGCCCGGGTTGCGCGGCACCCCTGCCGGCGACAGTGGCCTGCCCCGTCTGTCAGCGGCGCCCTCCGGCAGGAGACGCCCTGCGGGCGCCATGGGCCTATGCCTGGCCACTGGACCGGGTGCTGCTGGCCTACAAACGCAGTGGCCACGCCCGCGCCGAACGTATCCTCGTGGACCTGGCTGCACAGACGGCCCGCGAACGCAGGGATGCTTCGGCGTTGTTACCCACCCGAGTGGTGCCGGTTCCCCTTCACCCCTCGCGTCTGCGCGAGCGCGGGTTCAATCAGTGCGAGCCGCTGGCGCGGTGCGTCGCCGAGGTCCTGGGGGTCCCGCTGGATACCGCATGCGTACGCCGCGTACGGGCTACTCCTTCGCAACAGACGCTGAGCGGCCCGCAGCGCCGCCGGAACCTGCGCGATGCGTTCGGGGTGAATGCGGCGCTTGCGGGTGAACGGGTACTGGTGGTGGATGACGTGGTCACGACCGGGGCGACCCTGGATGCGCTGGCCCGTGCGCTGCTCAAGGCGGGGGCCGCGTCGGTTGAGGGTCTGGCGCTCGCCCGCGCGTAACCGAGTCAGCCCCCCAGATGATGGTCTGCGATCATCGCGAGCATCACCACGGCGCCGAGGTAGTGGTTGTTCTTGAATGCCCGCAGGCAGTCGGCCGGCTCGCGTTCGGCGATCAGGAACTGGTGGTAGAACATCAGCATCGCCACGATCACCAGCCCCGCCGTGTAGTAGCCGCCGAACCCGGCATGCTGGCCAATCAGGTAGAGCCCCAGCCAGACGAGCACCTGGAGTCCCGCCGTAATCAGCCGGTCCATTTCGCCGAACGCGATGGCGGTGGACTTCACCCCGATTTTCAGGTCGTCCTCGCGGTCGATCATGCCGTAGAAGGTGTCATACACCACGGTCCAGGCCAGCACGGTCACGTACAGTAGCCAGGCGAGAGGGGGCGGGTGGTCCCCTGTGACCGCGGTAAAGGCCATGGGCACCGCCCAGGCGAAGGCCGCGCCCAGGTGCACCTGCGGAAAGTGGTGGAAGCGCTTGGCGAAGGGATAGGTGGCGGCCAGCACCACTGCGACCAGGGAATAGAGAATGGTCAGCAGGTTGGTGAACAGCACCAGCATGAAGGCGGTCAGAGCGAGAACCGCGAAGGTCACGAGCGCCTCGTTCGGGGTGATCGTGCCGAGCGCCAGCGGGCGGTCGCGCGTGCGGGCGACATGGACGTCGAAGTCGCGATCCGCGTAGTCGTTGATCGCGCAGCCGGCCGAGCGCATCAGCACGACGCCGGCAGCGAAGATGAAGATCAGCGAACCCGGCGGCCAGCCCTCGGCCGCGACCCACAGCGCCCACAGGGTCGGCCACAGCAGCAGATAGATGCCGACGGGCCGGTCCAGTCGGACCAGTCGGGCCAGTTCCCACAGGCGTGCACGTGCGTCCATGGCGGCCAAGCTTACCAGCCCGGCGCGCCGGATGAAGGCAGGCTGGGTCGGCCGGGCATCTCCGGCCGGATATTGCTGCCGCGGTAAGCAGGACCCGCATCAGCCGATGGGGGTGCCACACGCACTGGGGGAATGCCCGCCGGATCAGGCCGGGTCGGTTTCGTGACGCAGTTGGTGCAATACGGGGGTGGTGTCGGGGTGGACGCCGCGCCAGATCGCGAAGGCCTCGGCGGCCTGCTCGACCAGCATGCCCAGGCCGTCCGCCGTCTGCCGACAGTCGGCATTCCGGGCCCAGTCGAGGAACCGGGCCGCACCCGGGCCGTAGACCAGGTCGTAGGCCAGGCTGTCCGGGTGCACCAGCGTCGCGGGCAGGCTCAGGCCCTCGTCGGACAGACCCGCGGCGGTGGCGTTGACGACCAGGTCGAACGGGCCAGTGGGCAGGGCCTCGAGGCCGCAGGCGGAGAGTTCGGTCTCAATCGCCAGGTCGGCGAAGTCCTCGGCCAGCGCCTCGGCCCGCGCCGCAGTGCGGTTGGCGATCACCAGCTGTGCGGGGTGGCGCTCCAGCAGGGGCTGTAGCAGCCCGCGGGTCGCGCCGCCGGCCCCGAGGATCAGGATGCGCCGGCCGGGCACTTCGCCACCCAGGCGGTCGAGGTCGCGGCAGAAGCCGATGCCGTCGGTGTTGTCGCCGTGGAGCTGGCGCTCCTCGTCGCGCCAGAGGGTGTTCACGGCGCCGGCGCGCCGGGCACGGTCGGTCAGCACCCGGGCCAGGGCGAAGGCCTCTTCCTTGAACGGGACGGTCACGTTCAGGCCGCGGAACCCGGAGGAGAACCACGCCCAGACCTCCTCGGCGAACTGCCCCGGGGTGCCCAGCAGGGCCTCGTAGGTCAGGTGCTGGCCGGTCTGTTCGGCGAACAGGGCATGGATGCGCGGCGACAGCGAATGGCGGATCGGGTTGCCGACCACGCCATAACGATCCGGGCGCGGCTCGCTCATCGGGCCGCGTCCTCCGCCAGCCATTCGGCCACGGTGCGGGCGTAGTAGGTCAGGATGCCGTCGGCCCCCGCGCGCTTCATGCCGGTCAGGGCCTCCAGCACGCAGGCGCGTTCGTCGAGCCAGCCGCGTTCGGCGGCGGCCTTGAGCATCGCGTACTCGCCGGAGACGTGATAGACGAAGGTCGGGCGCTGGAACTCGTCGCGAATCCGGCGGACCACGTCCAGATACGGCATCCCCGGCTTGACCATCACCATGTCGGCGCCCTCGGCCAGGTCGAGCGCGACCTCGTGCAAGGCCTCGTCGCCGTTGGCCGGGTCCATCTGGTAGGTCTCCTTGCCGCCCTTGCCCAGATTGCCGGCTGAGCCCACCGCATCGCGGAACGGCCCGTAGAAGGCCGAGGCGTACTTGGCGGAGTAGGCGAGGATGCGCGTGTGTACGTGCCCGCCGTCCTCCAGTGCGCTGCGGATCGCGCCGATGCGCCCGTCCATCATGTCGGAGGGGGCGACCACGTCGGCCCCGGCCGCGGCATGCGACAGCGCCTGCTTCACCAGGGCCTCGACGGTGATGTCGTTCACCACGTAGCCGTCGTCGTCGATGATGCCGTCCTGGCCGTGGGTGGTGAACGGGTCCAGGGCGACGTCAGTGATTACGCCCAGCTCGGGGTGGGCCTGCTTCAGTGCGCGAACCGCGCGCTGGGCCAGGCCCTCGGGGTTCCAGGCCTCGGCGGCATCCAGGCCCTTCTTCTCGCTCGGGACCACCGGGAACAGGGCCAGCGCCGGGATGCCGAGGCGCACGGCCGCGGCTGCCTCCTCCAGCAGCAGGTCGATGGTGACGCGTTCCACGCCGGGCATCGACGGCACCGCCTCGCGCACCCCCTCGCCCTCGGTGACGAACACTGGCAGGATCAGGTCGTCCGCGCACAGGTGATGCTCGCGCATCAGGCGGCGGGAGAAGGCGTCGCGGCGCATGCGGCGCGGACGGCCGGCGGGATAGGGGGCGATCGGTGCGGTCATGCGGGTCGTCCTTGTTGGTGGGTCAGCCGGCGGACTCGGCCAGCCAGTCGCGCGGCTTCAGATAGCGCTCGTAGAGTTCGGCCTCGGGCGTGCCGGCCTCCGGCTGGTAGTTGTATTCCCAGCGCACCAGCGGCGGCAGCGACATCAGGATCGACTCGGTGCGCCCGCCCGACTGCAGGCCGAACAGGGTACCGCGGTCGTAGACCAGGTTGAACTCGACATAGCGCCCGCGCCGGTAGAGCTGGAACTGGCGCTCGCGCTCGCCGTATTCGGTCGCGTGGCGACGCTCGACGATCGGGCCATAGGCATCCAGATAGGCATTGCCGACGCTCTGCATGTAGCCGAAGGCGTGCTCGAAGCCACCCTCGCTGAAGTCGTCGAAGAACAGCCCGCCGACGCCGCGCGGCTCGTCGCGGTGCTTGAGGTGGAAGTACTCGTCGCACCACTGCTTGTGCGCCGGGTAGAGGTGCTCGCCGAACGGGCGGCAGGCGGCCTCGGCGGTGCGGTGCCAGTGGATGCAGTCCTCGTCGAAACCGTAGTACGGGGTCAGGTCGAAGCCGCCGCCGAACCACCAGATCGGCTCCTCGCCGGGCTTCTCCGCGATGAAGAAGCGCACGTTCGCGTGCGAGGTTGGCACATACGGGTTGTGCGGGTGGATCACCAGCGACACGCCGGTGGCCTGGAACGAGCGCCCGGCCATCTCCGGGCGGTGCGCGGTGGCCGAGGCCGGGAGGTTGTCGCCCATCACATGGGAGAAGTTGACCCCGGCCTGCTCGAACACCGCGCCCTCGCGCAGTACGCGGGTGCGGCCGCCGCCCCCGGCCGGGCGTTCCCAGGCATCCTCCTGGAAGCGAGCCTGGCCGTCCAGGCCCTCGAGGCCCTGGCAGATGCGGTCCTGCAGGCCCTGCAGGTATTCGATCACGCGGTCGATGGAGACGTTGTCCTGGCTCATGCTGCGTCCCGGTTGATCAGTTGTCGGTATTGGTGTCGGGTTCCGGCGCTCCCCGGACCCAGGCCCCGGTGCGGGCATCGCGGATCGCGCTGGGTGCGGTGCGCCCGCCACATTCTGCCTGCAGGATCGCGTCGATGCCTGTCCCGAGCTGCGTGGCCACGCAGTCCCAGCTGCGACAGGGCTTCGCGCCCGCGCGGTTGGCGCTGGTGGAGACCAGGGCGCTGGCGGAGGCCGCGCACAGCGCGCGCGTCTCCGGGTGGGCGGTGACGCGTACCGCGAGGCTGTTGTGTTCGCCGCGCAGCAGCGGCGGGCAGGCATCGGTGACGGGTAGCAGCCAGGTGGTCGGCCCAGGCCAGCTGGCGTCGATCTCGGCCCGGCGTTCGGCCGGTAGCGGCGCCAGCCAGGGTGCGAGGCGCTCCAGCCGGTCGGTGACCACGATCAGCCCCTTGGCGGCCGGGCGGCCCTTGACCTCGAGGATGCGATCGATCGCCTGAAGGTCATCCGGGCGGCAGCCAAGGCCGAAGACCGCCTCGGTGGGGTAGGCGATCACGCCGCCGTCGCGCACGCACTGCGCGACGGGCTCGATCTCGGGGGTTAGCAGCGGTTGGCTATTCGGGTCCACGGTCGCCGGAGGGCTGGGCACTCAGGCGGCTGTCGCCGCTGCCGGATTTCGCGCTACCAGACTTGGCGGTCGAAGCCTTCTTGGCCGGGGCCTTCTTCGACGTGCTCGTCTTCTTTGCGGTGGCCTTTTTCGTGCCCGTCTTGCTGGCGGCCTTCTTGGTGGTGGCTGCCTTTTTCGTGGTCGTCTTCTTTGCGGTCGACGACTTGGAGGCGGTCTTCCCGGAGGACTTGCCGGTCGACTTGGCCGCCCCCTTGCGGCCGCGGCCCTTGCGTTCCGGGGCGGCGGCGATCAGTTCCTGGCACTGCTCCAGCGTCAGGGACTTGGGATCGGTCTCCTTGGGGATCTTGGCGTTCTTCTTGCCGTCGGTCACATACGGTCCGTAGCGGCCGTTGAGGACCTGGATGCCCTCTTCGTCGAAGCTCTTGATGAACCGTTCGGCGTCCTTCTTCTTCTTCTCGGCGACAATCTCCAGCGCGCGTGGCAGCTCGATGGTCCAGACGTCGTCGTCCGGGCCGAGGGAGGCGTACTTCGAGCCGTACTTCACGTACGGGCCGAAGCGGCCGATGTTGACCATCACCGGTTCGCCGTCGGGCGTCTCGCCGAGGTCACGCGGCAGCTTGAACAGCTCCAGCGCCTCGTCGAGGGTGATCTTGTCCATCTTCTGCCCGGGCAGCAGGCCGGCGAAGCGCGGCTTCTCCTCGTCGTCCTTGGTGCCGATCTGCACGATCGGGCCGAAACGGCCCAGGCGCACGCTGACCGGGCGCCCGCTCTTCGGATCGGTGCCGAGCTCGCGCGACTGCACGGCCTCGGCGCGGGTGACGTTTTCTTCCTTCTCCTTCACCCGGTCGCGGAAGTCGCCCCAGAAATCCTCCAGCACCGGGACCCAGTCCTTCTCGCCGCGCGAGATCGCGTCCAGCTCGTCCTCGAGCTTTGCGGTGAAGTCGTAGTCCACGTAGCGGTCGAAGTGCTGGGTCAGGAAGCTGTTCACGATCCGGCCGGTATCGGTCGGGATGAAGCGCTTGCCGTCCATCTCCACGTACTCGCGCGACTGCAGCGTGGAGATGATGCTGGCGTAGGTGGACGGACGGCCGATGCCGTATTCCTCCAGGGTCTTCACCAGGCTGGCCTCGGTGTAGCGCGGCGGCGGCTCGGTGAAGTGCTGGTCGGCGGTGACCTCTTCGAGTTTGACCGTGTCGCCCTCGGCCATTTCCGGCAGGCGCTTGTCCTCGTCGTCATCCTGCGCGTCGTCGCGGCCCTCCTGGTAGACCGCGATGAAACCGGGGTCGACCAGGGTGGAGCCGGTGGCGCGGAACTGGTGCCGGCTGTCGCCCGGGACCAGATCGGCGGCGACGGTGTCGAAGGTCGCGTGGATCATCTGGCAGGCGACGGTGCGCTTCCAGATCAGGTCGTACAGCCGTGCCTGGTCACTGGTCAGGCGAGCCCGGACCTCGTTCGGCAGGCGGCGCACGGAGGTCGGGCGGATGGCCTCGTGGGCCTCCTGCGCGTTCTTCGATTTCGTCTTGTACTGGCGCGGGCTGTCGGGGACGTTGTTGTCGCCGTAACGCTCCTCGATCAGGCCGCGGATCTCGCCAATCGCCTCGCCGGCCAGGGCCACCGAGTCGGTACGCATGTAGGTGATCAGGCCGATCGCGCCGGAGCCCAGATCGATCCCCTCGTACAGCTGCTGCGCGGTGCGCATGGTGCGCGACGCGGTAAAGCCCAGCTTGCGTGAGGCCTCCTGCTGCAGGGTCGAGGTGGTGAACGGCGCGGCCGGGTTGCGGCGGCGCTGCTTCTTCTCGACCTTCGCGACGCGCAGCTCGCCGTTCGCGGCCTCGGTCAGGCGCTTCTGGGCGTCATGTGCGAGTTCGGCGCTGTTCAGGTCGAACTGGTCCAGCTTGTTGCCGTCCAGGTAGGTCAGGCGCGCGGTGAACGGCTGCTCCTGGCGCTCGACCTTCGCATCCAGGGTCCAGTATTCGCGCGGGACGAAGGCCTCGATCTCGTCCTCGCGCTCGCAGATCATACGCAGTGCCGGGCTCTGCACGCGCCCGGCGGACAGGCCGCGCTTGATCTTGCGCCACAGCAGCGGGGAGAGGTTGAAGCCGACCAGATAGTCCAGCGCGCGGCGCGCCTGCTGGGCGTCGATCAGCGGCTGGGCCAGGTCGCGCGGCTCCTCGATCGCCTGCTGGATCGCCTTCTTGGTGATCTCGTGGAACACGACCCGATGCACGCCGCGATCGTCCAGCAGGCCGCGGTCGCGCAGCACCTCGTAGAGATGCCAGGAGATCGCCTCGCCTTCGCGGTCGGGGTCAGTCGCGAGGATCAGGTCGTCGGATTTCTTCAGCGCCTTCGCGATCGCCTCGATCTGCTTTTCGCTGCGTTCGATGATGTCGTACTTCATGCGGAACCCGTTTTCCGGGTCCACCGCGCCCTCCTTGGGCACCAGGTCGCGCACATGGCCATAGGAAGCCATGACCTGGTAGTCCGGGCCGAGGTACTTTTCGATGGTCTTGCCCTTGGCGGGCGACTCTACGATGACGAGGTGCTTGCTCATGTCGCTCGGGACCGTCTCCGTGGCAGCGGGTTCCGTATCGGGGCGATCGCGGTCGCGTGGCAGCGACCGGGTTCACGGGCGCTAAAGACTAGAGGAGGAAATGCCGGTTGGCTACCGCTTCGTTGCCGAAGGACGGGGGATTCAGTGCAGATAATCCACGGCCGAAGGGCCGGCATCGTCGCGCATCACCTCTTCCAGGCGGGAATAGGCGATCGCGTCGTCGGGCTGGTTGAACAGCACCATCAGCACCACCCAGCGCAGCTGGTCGAGATCGATCTCCTCGGCGTCCAGCTCCATCACGCGGTCCAGCACCAGCTCGCGGGTGCCGGCGGTTAGCAGCCCGTTTTGCTCCAGGTGCAGCAGGAAGCCGTGCGCCTCGGTGTCCAGGCGCTTGCGCTCCTCCGGGGCATAGATGCGCTGGGCCGCGCTGTCGCCGCCGCGGCCGGTGAGGGGGGCCTCGCTCATCAGGCGATCCAGCCAGCCCATGGCGCGGTCAATCTCCGGGCGGGCGAAACCGGCCTCCACCAGGTGGCGTTCCAGTTCCGCGCGATCCGGCTCCTCGTCGGATTCCTCGTCCATGGTGTGCTCGAACAGGTACATGAGCACATCCAGCACGCTTTCGTTCATGATTCAGGGGATCCTGCGTCGAGGCGCTGGTAGCGCCCGTGGTCGAGGGCGGCCACACGGCCGTTGAGTTCCAGCAAAACCAGCATGGATGAAAGCCGTTCGATGGTCAATTTGGTGCGATCCCGCAGGGTTTCCAGCGGAATCGGGTCAAAACCCATCGCGTTCAGCACGCGTTCCTGCTCGGGGTCCAGGGGCTCCCGGGCCGGTTCCGGCGATGTGCCGGGCGTCTCCCCGGGGGCGACACCGAGCCAGTCCGCGAGGTCCTCCAGCACTTCGTCGGCCGATTCCACGAGTTGAGCGCCGTCACGGATCAGGCGATGGCAGCCGCGGCTAACCGGGCTCAGGACCGAGCCGGGCACTGCGTAGACCTGCCGGCCCTGTTCCGCCGCCAGGCGGGCGGTGATCAGCGAGCCGCTCTTCAGCGCGGCCTCGACGACGACCGTCCCCAGGGCCATGCCGCTGATCACCCGGTTGCGCTGCGGGAAGTTGCGCGCCAGCGGGCGTGTGCCGGTTGGCCACAGCGAGACGACCAGGCCGTGATCCGCGATGCGGTGGGTGAGGCGGCGATGCTGGGCGGGGTAGATGCGGTCCGGGCCGGTCGCGACGACCGCGATCGTGCGGCCACCGGCGGCGGCCAGGGCTCCCTCGTGCGCGGCCCCGTCGATGCCGCGCGCCAGACCGCTGGTCACGACCACGCCGGCACAGGCAAGCTCGCGCGCGAACTCGCCGGCCAGGCGTTCGCCCTGCGGCGTGCACTCGCGCGCGCCGATGATCGCGATCTGCGGGCGATGCAACAGCGCTGGATCACCGTTGAGATACAGGACGGGCGGCGGATCGGGGAGTTCGGCCAGCAGCGGCGGGTAGTCCGGGTCGTCGCGGCACAGCAGGTGATGTCGCTCGTCCTGCTCCAGCCAGGCCTGGTCGGCATCGGCGCCTGCCGTGCGGGCCGCCGGGTCGATGTCCAGGTCGACGCCGTGGCGCCGCCATTCGCCTGGGGGAGCGGCCAGGGCGGCGCCGGGCCCGCCAAAGGCGCTGACCAGGTGCAGCAGGCGCTGGTGGCCGAGCCCCGGGGTGTTGATCAGTTCCAGCCAGTCGCGGTGATGTCCCGCCCGGTCCCGGTCGTCGGCCATCGGTGGTCCTGATGCCCGTGCGAGCGGATCAGTGCGACGGATGGCGGACCTTGTCGCCCTCGCGCAGGGTGCGCTCGGCTTCCGTGACCAGGATGTAGGAGACCTTCTCGAAGGTCTGGAACACCATCACGGTGCCGATCGATTCCTCGGGCAGCGTGACGACCTTGTTCGGCTGGTCGCTGACCGGATCGCGAACCTGACGGCCGGCGGTGTAGGCCGTCATGACCTGGCCGTTCTCGATACCGTCGCGCGCGCCGCGGTTGATGATCGCGGCCTGCAGCTGGCCGATCTGACTGATCGCGTCGAACAGGGAGATGATCGTCCCCTCCATGTCCTCCGGCGGGCGCCCGATCTCGAACAGCATGTCCTGCTCGTCGGCAAAGGGGACCAGACGGTCGCCGCGGATGGCCTCGCGCTCGCCCTTGCGGATGTTCGCGCGGGCCACATTGCCGGGCTCGACGATCTCCGCCTCGCCAATCGGCAGGGTCGCGATGCCCAGCTTCTCGCCCGTGTCCGGATCTACCAGCTCGCCGTCGCGACGCACGATGTGATAGAGGTCGTATTGCTGCGTGTCTTCGGCGTTGCGCACGTAGACACGGTCGCCCGGGCCGAAGATCACGCGCTCGTCCTGCGAGGCGAGGATGTAGGGGGCGTTGTCCAGCGTTTCGTCGTCCAGCACCTGCGGGCGGAACATGAACGACTGCAGGGTGGAGATCGGGGTCACGTCCTCTTCGCGCTCCACCACCCGGATCTCGGGCGACAGGCGCTTGGTCGGGCGCACGCGCGGGCCGCCGTCCACGGTGATGCGCGGCTCGCCATCCACGTAATAGATGCTGAGGACGTCGCCCGGGTAGATCAGATGGGGGTTCTCGACCTCCGGGTTCACCAGCCAGATCTCCGGCCAGTACCAGGGGTCGCGCAGGAACATCGCGGCGATGTCCCACAGGGTGTCGCCCTCGCGGACCACATAGCGTTCGGGCGCCGATTCCCGCAGTTCGGGTTCGGGCTCCGGGGTTTCGGAAACGTCGGAGGCCCGGCCGTTTTCGCGGGAGCTGTCCTCGTCGCGGGCCGTTTGCGTGGCTTCTGTGTCCGAAGAGGTGGTCGCCCCCTCTTCGGTCTGGGTGGCTGCGCAGGCGCCGAGCAACAGCGTTACACTGAGTAAAATGCCCGGCAGAACGAAGGTCGTGGTCGCCCTGGTCTTGTACATTACTGTCCCCTGTCAGGTCCGCGCGCTCCCCGAGCCTTCCCTTGCTTTAGCCCGGCCCCATGCGGATGACGCAATTCCGCGGATATTGCGGTCCAACGTTAGCAGAATTGCGTCATCTGTACAGTACAAAGTTTGAGGTTTTTCATGGCCAAGCGCGAAATACTGCATTTTCCGGATCCCCGTCTGCGGCTGAAGGCGGAGCCGGTGGAGACGGTGGACGACGAGATCCGCACTCTGGTCGACGACATGCTGGAAACGATGTACGACGCCCCGGGCATTGGTCTGGCGGCCACCCAGATCAACGTGCAAAAGCGGGTGCTGGTGGCGGATGTCTCCGATGACCAGAGCGCGCCGCACGTGCTGATCAACCCCGAGATCCTCGAGACCTCCGGCGAGGAGGAGATGGACGAGGGCTGCCTGTCGGTGCCCGGATTCTACGAACGGGTGCAGCGCGCCGACCATATCCGCGTGCGCGCCCTCGGCCGTGATGGCCAGCCCTTCGAACTGGACATCAATGGTCTTCTGGCCGTCTGCATCCAGCACGAGATTGACCACCTCGACGGCAAGCTGTTCGTGGACTACCTCTCCAGCCTGAAGCGCAATCGCATCCGCAAGAAGCTGGAGAAGCAGGGCGCGCGGGCCGGCGCGGGAGACAAGGCCGCGGCGCCTGCCGTCTGATGGGAGTGGCGGACACGGACGTCGAGTCCCTGCGCATTGTCTATGCCGGCACGCCCGACTTCGCGGTCCCCGCGCTGGAGGCCCTGATCGAGCGTGGCCCGCGGCCCGTGGCCGTGTATACCCAGCCGGATCGCCCGGCGGGGCGCGGACGTCAGCTGCGCCCGAGTCCGGTCAAGGTCGCCGCCGAGGCAGCCGGCATCCCGGTGCTGCAGCCGGAATCCCTGAAATCGCCCGAGGCGCAGGCCGAACTGGCCGCCTGGCGCCCGGATATCCTGGTCGTGGCGGCCTACGGGCTGATTCTGCCGCGCGCCGTGCTGGACATTCCCCCTCGGGGCGGACTGAACATCCATGCCTCGCTGCTGCCTCGCTGGCGCGGCGCCGCGCCGATCCACCGCGCGATCCTGGCCGGTGACACCGAGACCGGGGTCTGCCTGATGCAGATGGCGCCCGGCCTGGACACGGGGCCGGTGCACGCCTGTCGCGCGACCCCGATCACGGAAACGACCACCACCGGCGAACTCCACGACACGCTGGCCGCGATGGGCGCCGAACTGCTGCTGGAGCAGCTGCCCGGGATCCTCGCGGGCCGCTCGCAGCCGGAACCGCAGGACGATGCCCACGCGACCTACGCGCACAAGCTGGAGAAAGACGAGGCCTGGCTCGACTTTGCCCGCCCGGCGGTGGAGCTGGATCGCCAGGTGCGGGCCTTCAACCCCTGGCCGGTCGCCCAGGCGCGCTGGGGCGAGCAGGTGATCCGCGTGCATGCCTCGAGCCCGCTGCCCGGGCCGGCGGATCCGGAGCCGGGCACCATCCGTGCCGCGGGCCGCGACGGGGTGGAGATCGGCACCGGGGAGGGCCGGCTGCGTCTGGAAACCGTGCAGCTGCCGGGCAAGCGTCCGGTCGCGGCCGCGGACTGGGCCAACACCACGGCGCTGGTCGGGCAGCGCCTCTTGGGCGGCTGAGCGATGGCGGGCAAGCGCTCCGGACGGATCGTGCCCTCGCGGGTGGACTCGCGCTCCCCGCGGCAGCGAGCACTGGAGGCGGCCGAGGGGGTCGTTCTGCAGGGGCATTCCCTGACGCGCGCGGTCGAGCACGCGACCGACGGACTGAATGCCCGCGACGCGGCCTGGGTGCAGGCGCTGGCCTACACCACGCTGCGCTGGTATCCGCAGCTGTCGGCGCTGGTGAACGGGTTCCTGGAGCGCCCGCTGCGCAAGAAAGACGCGGTGATCGGTGTGCTGTTGGCGCAGGGGCTGGCCGAACTGATGCATTTCTCCACCCGGGACCACGCGGCGGTGCGCGAGACCGCGGAACTCGCGCGGGCGATCCATCGCCCCGGTGCCGTGGGGCTGATCAATGCGGTACTGCGGCGCGCGCAGCGCGAGCAGGATGCCCTGGAGGCCGCGGTCCGGGAAGACCCGGCGCTGCGTTATGCCGTTCCGGAATGGCTGCTGGAGGCGATCCGCGCCTCCTGGCCCGACGACTGGGAGGCGCTGCTGGAGGCGGCCACCCGGCCCGCGCCCATGACCCTGCGCGTGAACCTGTCCCGCATCTCGCGCGAGGACGCCCTCCAGGCACTGGTCGTGGCGGGCCACCCCGCGCAGCCGCATCCGCAACTGGAGGCGGCCCTGACCCTGGAGGAGCCCGCCGACGTGGCCCGGCTGCCCGGTTTTGCCGAGGGTCGGCTCTCGGTGCAGGACGCGTCCGCGCAGTGGGCAGCGGTGCTGCTCGATCCGCAGCCGGGCGAGCGTGTGCTGGATGCCTGCGCGGCCCCGGGCGGCAAGACCGGGCACTTGCTGGAGCGGGCCCGTGGCGAACTCCGGTTGACCGCGCTGGACAGCGACGCCGAGCGCCTGGTGCAGGTGCGCGAGAACCTGGACCGGCTGGGTTTTGCCGCGCAGCTGACCGCGGCCGACGTGGGCGACCCCGATGCCTGGTGGGACGGCCAGCCCTTCGATGCGATCCTGCTGGATGTCCCCTGCTCGGCGACCGGAGTGATCCGGCGCCACCCGGACATCAAGACCCTGCGCCGCGCCGACGACATCCCGCGCCTGGCGGCGGAGCAGGCGCGTATCCTGGAGGCGGCCTGGGGGTTGCTGCGCCCCGGAGGGCGTCTGCTGTACGCGACCTGCTCGCTGTTGGCCGAGGAGAATGACGCGGTGGTTTCGGGCTTTCTCCAGCGTACGCCGGATGCGCGGGCGCTGGCGCCCGAGGGTGGTCCGCCGATCGCCGGCGCCCGCGCGCGGTCGGCGGGCTGGGCGCTGCCACTGGGCCTGGAAGGCGGTGATGGCTTCTACTACGCGTTGTTGACGAAGGATTGAGCCATGCGCGCGGGGCGGTCGGTGATCGGATTTCTGATGGCATGGTTGCTCGTCCTGGCGCTTTTCCCGGTCACGGCACAGGCGCTGGAGATCCGTGACGCCCGCCACCTTTGGATGGACGATGACACCCTGCTGGTGCGCCTGCTGCTCGATATGCGGCTGCCTCAGGTGCTGGAGGAGGCGCTGGCCAATGGTGTCACGCTGGAGTTCGAGGCCGAGGCGCGTATCGAACAAGATCGCTGGCTGGGGCGGGAGTCCGTGCAGAGCGAGACACGCCGCGTCAAGCTGCAATACTTTGCGCTGAACCGCTACTTCCTGGTAACCGACGTGAACGACGACCGGATGGAGCTCAAACCGACCCTGGGCGATGCCCTGGAGCATGTGGCCCGGCGACTCGGGCGCCTGCCGATGCATGGCGTGCCGGGTGCGGTGCGCGAGCGTCCGGAAGACTACAACATGGCGGCGCGCCTGCTCCTGGTGTATTCGGCGCTGCCCTTGCCGTTGCAGCTGGATGCCGGACTGCGCGGCGACCTCACCACCCGGCGGGAGTGGCACCGATGGTCCCTGGATTAGGGAAACGCTGGTCAATGTACACGCTTGCTGCTTCGTCGCTCTTGCGTGCGAACAAGGCGCGGCGACGGCCGTGCAGTCATTCTGCACAAGGGCGCCGAAACGCCGTTCCCGCGCCCGTTATTGATAACAACGGGCGGCCGAGCCCCTTGGGGTTGGTACCCCAGGTTCCCCGATCCTGCGTTGCGCCCCGAATCAATCAAGAACGGGCGGGTAGAACCACTACCCGCTGCGCGACGCACCTGGTCTCGGAAAACCTGGGTTGCCAACGCGAGGGTGTACATTGATCAGCGTTTCCCTAAGGCGCTTCCCGTGGGGCCTGCTGGGCATGGGCCTGCTGTTCCTGCTGCTGCTGACCTCGCTGGTGGTCATGGGCGGGGCGGCGCAGGACCAGGCCCGCTTCGAGCAGCTGTTCCTGTGGCTGCTGGTATTCCACGCCGCAATCCTACTGGTGCTGGGTGGCCTGATCATCCATCAGTTCGTGCGCATGGTCGCCCAGTATCGCAAGGGCGTGCCCGGCAGTCGCCTGACGCTGAGGCTGGTCGGGGGCTTCATGCTGGTCGCGGTGCTGCCGGTCTCGGTCGTCTATTACTTCTCCTTCGAGTTCCTGAACGAGGGCGTGGATTCGTGGTTCGACGTGCGCGTGGATTCCGCCCTGGAGGACGCCCTGGAGCTGTCGCGTTCGTCGCTGGATCTGCGTGTGCGCCAGCTGGCGACCGAGACGCAGGAGATGATGAGCGAGCTGGAAGGCGTGTCCGAGGGCCTGGTCCCGCTGGCCCTGAATGACTATCGCCGCCAGGTCGAGGCCCAGGAACTGACCCTGGTCGGTTCCAACAACCGCATCATCGCCTCCTCCACCGACAGCCCGATCCGCCGCCTGCCGAGCCCGCCGGGGGCCGATATCCTGATGCGGGTCCGCCCGGAGCAGCCCTACTCTCGACTGGAGCCGCAGCCCGATGGCTCGCTGGTCATCCGTGTGGTGGCCACCACCAGCAGTCGCCGACCGGGGGCGGAGAACCGCATCCTGCAGGGGATCTACCCGGTGGACCCGCGCATGTCGGCACTGTCGCAGCGCGTGGAGGATGCCTTCGCCGGCTACCGCGAGTTCGCCTACCTGCGCGGCCCCATTATCCAGGGCTTTATCTTCACCCTGTCGCTGGCCCTGGCGATCTCCCTGATGGCGGCGTTGTGGGCCGGACTGCTGGTCGCGCGACGTATGGTGCGCCCGATCTCCGACCTGGTGCAGGGGACACGCTCGGTCGCGGCCGGGGACTATTCCACCCGGCTCGCGGTGCAACGGGCCGACGAGCTGGGTTTTCTGGTGCAGTCGTTCAACGCCATGACGCGCACGCTGAACGAGGCCCGTGACGAGGCCGAGCGCAACCGCCGCCTGCTGGATGCCGAGCGTGCCTATCTGGAGAGTGTCCTCCAGCATCTCCGTTCCGGCGTGCTGGCGCTGGACGGCAGTCTGCGCCTGCGCACCGCCAACGAGGCCGCCGGCCAGATCCTGGAGTGCGAGCTGCAGGGCGCCCGCACCCGTCCGATCTCCGAGTTGGGTGTCGAGTGCCCGCTGGTCGGGCAGTTCTTCGAGGCGATCAGCGATGCCCTGGTGCGGCAGGAGGACGAATGGTCACGGCAGGTGGTCGTATTCACCCGCAGCGGGCGCAAGGTACTGATGACGCGCGCCGTCTGGCTGCCGACCTCGGGCTCCAGCCGCGGCCTGCATGCGATCGTGTTCGATGACATGACCGAGTTCCTGAAGGCGCAGCGCGACGCCGCCTGGGGCGAGGTAGCACGCCGCCTGGCGCACGAGATCAAGAACCCGTTGACTCCGATCCAGCTCTCTGCCGAGCGTCTGTCGCGCCGTCTGGGCAAGGTCCTGGACGGGGCCGACCGTGATGTTCTGGATCGTGCGACCGGCACGATCATCCAGCAGGTGGAGGCCATGAAGACGCTGGTCAACGCCTTCCGCGACTACGCCCAGGCCCCGCGCCTGGAGCTTGGTTCGGTGGACCTGAACCAGCTGATCCAGGATGTATGCGAGCTGTATGTCGATTCCGACGGGCATTCCCGTGTGCAGACCGATCTGGAGCCGGAGCTCCCCGGGATACGTGGCGATGCCGGACGCCTGCGCCAGCTGTTGCACAACCTCATCAAGAATGCGCTGGAGGCCGGCAAGGAGCAGGACGGGTTCACGGTCCATATCGCGACAGCCTATCTCGACGATCCGGCCGGGCCGCACATCGAGCTGCGCGTAACCGACACCGGCCCTGGGATCAAGCCCGACCTCCTGGAGCGCATCTTTGAGCCCTACACGACGGACAAGCCACGTGGAACCGGTCTCGGTTTGGCGGTCGCACAGAAGATCGTCGAGGAACATGGGGGCATGATTGAGTGCCATAATGCACCGGCGGGCGAAGGCGGGGCCGTCTTCCGCATCCGCATCCCGGTGGAGCATACCCCGCAGGCCCTGGCCCACGAGGAACGGGAATGAGCGAACCCTACGTACTGGTCGTCGACGACGAACCGGATATCCGGATGCTGTTGCAGGATGTCCTCGAGGACGAGGGCTACCAGGTGGCGCTGGCCGGCTCGGTGACCGAGGCCAAGGCCCAGCGCCGCAGCCGGCGACCCGATCTGATCCTGCTCGACGTCTGGATGCCGGACGGTGACGGGATATCCCTGCTCAAGGAATGGGGCGACGACGAGGGCCTGCCGTGCCCGGTGGTGATGATCTCCGGGCACGGCAACGTGGAGACTGCCGTCGATGCCACGCGGCTGGGCGCCTATGACTTCATCGAAAAGCCGCTGTCGATCGACAAGCTGCTGATCACGCTGAACAACGCCCTGGAGGCTGCCCGCCTGCAGCGCGAGAATGTGGGTCTGAAACGCCATGCCGGCACGGTCGCCGATCCGGTGGGCGGCAGTGCCGTGATGGTGAATCTGCGCGACCAGGTGCAGCGCATGGCGCAGCACGACACCTGGGTGCTGATCACCGGCGAACCCGGGGTGGGCAAGCAGACCTTCGCCCGCCTTCTGCATGCGCGCAGCGCGCGCCGGGACAGTCCGTTCATCGTGGTCTCGGTCGGTTCGCTGTCGGGCGAGGAGGCGATTGGCGAGCTGTTCGGCAGCGAGCAGGGCGACCGCGTGCGCTATGGCTTGCTGGAGCAGGCGGGCGGTGGCGTGCTGTTTCTCGACGAGGTCGCGGAGATGGACATGCAGACGCAGGGCCGGCTGCTGCATGCCCTGGACACCCAGCGCATCACCCGGATCGGGGGCGACCAGCCGATCAGCGTCAATGTACGGGTGATCGCCGCCACTCAGCACGATCTCGGCGAGGCCGTGGAGCAGGGCCGGTTTCGCGAGGACCTGTATTACCGGCTGAACGTACTGCCACTGGCGATCCCACCGCTGCGCGAGCACGCGGAGGACATCCCGGAGCTGCTGGACTACCATATGCGTCATCTGCACCAGCAGGAAGGCCTGCCGATGCGGGTGTTCCAGCGTCCGGCGCTGGAGCGGCTGCAGCAGTATCAGTGGCCCGGCAATGTGCGCGAGCTGCGCAACCTCGTGCAGCGGATGATGATCCTCGGCTCCGGCGACGAGATCACCCGCGACGAGGTCGAGCGCACCCTGACCGGCCAGCCGCAGCGCGGCGATGAGTTCGAGGAGGGGGCGCTGGCGATCCCCGACCTGCCGCTGCGCGAGGCGCGCGAGCAGTTCGAGCGCGAGTATCTGATCCAGCAACTGGAGCGTTCGGAAGGCAACATGACACGGCTGGCCGAGCGGGTGGGGCTGGAGCGCACCCATCTCTATCGCAAGTTCAAGGCACTGGGCATCGATCCAAAACGGGTGAAGGCCGACGGCTGAGGCGCCAGGGAGACATTCGTTTACCTGGCACGGCGCCCTGACATCTCCGGGACGGGAGACGCATGAAGCACATCATCATCCTCGGCGCCGGGCAGGTGGGCCAGTCACTGGCCGAGGCCCTGAGCGCCGACGGCATCGACATCACCATCGTCGACTCCCGCGCCGAGCGCCTGGCCGAGCTGGAGGATCAGTTCGACATCAAGACGGTGAATGGCTTCGCCTCGCACCCGAGCGTGCTGGAGGTCGCCGGGGCTCAGGACGCCTCGATGGTCATTGCGGTGACCGACTCCGACGAAGTGAACATGATCGCCTGTCAGGTCGCCTCCACCCTGTTCAACGTCGAAACCAAGATCGCCCGCGTGCGCTCGCGGGACTACCACGAGACTCCGGCACTGTTCGCCCAGGATGCGATGCCGGTGGACATGCTGATCTCGCCGGAGGCGATCGTCACCCGCCATATCCACCGCCTGATCGAGCATCCGGGCTCGCTGCAGGTGCTGGAGTTCGCCGAGGGGCTGGTGTCGCTGGTTGGCGTGCGCGCCTACTACGGTGGGCCGCTGGTCGGGCACGAGCTGAAAAACCTCAAAAGCGACATGCCCGGCATCCACACCCGGGTCGCCGCCATCTTTCGCAAGAACCGCTCCATCCAGCCGGATGGCGATACCGTGATCGAGGCCGACGACGAGGTCTTCTTCGTCGCGGCGAAGAAGAACATCCGCGCGGTGACCTCGGAGCTGCGCAAGATGGAAAAGCCGTACAAGCGCATCATGATCGCCGGGGGTGGCAATATCGGCGAGCGCCTGGCGGAGACGCTCAGCAAGCGTTATCGGGTCAAGGTGATCGAGCGTGATCCCGACCGTGCGGACTACCTCGCGCGCTTGCTGCCCAGCAATGTGCTCGTGCTGCATGGCGACAGCGCGGACGACCGCTTCCTCGAATCGATCGGCATCGAGCACAATGATGTCTTCTGCGCGGTGACCAACGACGACCAGGCGAACATCTTTGCCGGCATGCTGGCCAAGCGCTGGGGCGTGCGCAAGGTAATGTCGCTGATCAACCGCCCGAGCTATGTGGACCTGCTGCAAAGCGGCACGATCGATGTCGCGATTTCGCCGCAGCAGGCGACCATCAGCGCGCTGCTGGCACGCGTGCGCGAGGGCGGGACGGCCACCGTGCACACCCTGCGTCGCGGCGCGGCCGAGGCGATCGAGACGGTGGTGAACGGCGATGCCCGCACCTCGCAGGTGGTCGGCCGGCAGATCGAGGAGATCGACTTCCCCGAGGGCACGAGCGTGGGCGCGGTGGTGCGCGGCGAGGACGTGATCATCCCGCACCACGACACGGTGATCGAGGCCGGCGACCACGTGATCCTGTTCCTGACCGACCGGCGCAAGGTCAAGCAGGTGCAGCGCCTGTTCCAGCCCTCCGCGCTGTTCTTCTAGGTCGTACTGGCCGATGCTGCATTTCGCATCCACCGCCCGCCTGCTTGGGGTCCTGCTGACGCTGTTCAGCCTGACCATGCTGCCGCCGGCGCTGATCGGCTTTCTCTATGGCGAATCCACGGCCTGGGTGTTTCTGCAGGCGTTCGCGCTGTTGCTGCTGATCGGCGGGATCCTGTGGGGCTCGCTGTACAAGGCGCGCTGCGAGCTGCAGGTGCGTGACGGTTTCATCCTGGTGGTGCTGTTCTGGCTGGGGCTGGGGATCGCCGGGGCGGCACCGCTGGTGCTGGACCCGAACCTGCCGGTCTCGTTTACCGATGCGGTGTTCGAGTCGATGTCAGGACTCACCACCACCGGGGCGACGGTGCTTACCGGGCTGGACGACCTGCCGCGCGCGATCCTGTGGTATCGCCAGCAGCTGCAGTGGCTGGGGGGCATGGGGATCATCGTGCTGGCGGTGGCGATCCTGCCGCTGCTGGGCGTGGGCGGCATGCAGCTGTTCAAGGCCGAAACCCCCGGCCCGATCCGCGACAACAAGCTGACCCCGCGCATTGCCGAGACCGCGCGCAACCTCTGGTACATCTACCTGGGTCTGACCGTGGCCTGTGCGCTGGCCTACTGGGCCGCCGGGATGGAGGCCTTCGACGCGGTTGCGCACTCGTTTACCACGGTGGCTATCGGCGGCTTCTCGACCTATGACGCCAGCATCGGCCACTTCGATTCGGTGGCGATCGAGACGGTCGCGATCGCGTTCATGATCCTCGGCGGGATGAACTTTGCGCTGCACTTCCTGGTGCTGCACCGCGCGACCTGGAAGCCCTACCAGCGGGATGAGGAACTGCGCACCTACCTGCTGGTGCTCGGTTCCGCCGTGATTGTGGTGGTCGGTTTCATGCTCTGGAGCGGTTTCACCGACCAGGTCGGTGATGCCCTGCGTCGGGGGGTGTTCCATGTCGTCTCTATCGCGACTACCACGGGTTATGCGACCGATGCCTTCTATCTCTGGCCGGGGTTCCTGCCGGTTCTGCTGATCTTCCTGTCCTTTATTGGAGGTTGCACGGGCTCCACCGGCGGCGGGATGAAGGTGGTGCGCGTGCTGCTGCTGGCCAAGCAGGGCCTGCGCGAGATCAAGCGCCTGATCCATCCCCATGCCCGAATCGCGGTGAAGGTGAACGGCAAGGAGGCGCCCGACCGCGTGGTCCAGGCGGTCTGGGGCTTCCTCGCCGCCTACGTAATGGTCTTCGTGGTGATGATGCTGGCGCTGATGGCCTCGGGACTCGATCAGGTCACGTCGTTTTCTGCGGTAGCCGCGACCCTGAACAACCTTGGCCCGGGGCTGGGCGAAGTCGGGCCCAACTTTCAGTCGATCAACGACTTCAGCAAGTGGGTGCTGGTGCTGGCCATGCTGATGGGCCGGCTGGAAATCTTTACCGTGCTGGTGCTTCTGTCGCCCGCCTTCTGGCGGCGTTAGCCTGAAGATATCCAGAAGGAGGAGCCCTATGAGTGACATGATCGAACGCTTCCAGAACATGCTGGATGGCGGACAGGACTCCGCGATGCTGCGTTTTTCGCTGGGCAATGCCCTGGCAACCGACGGCCAGAAGGAGGCCGCGATCCCGCACCTGGAACGCGCGCTGGAACTGGATGGCGGCTATTCCGCCGCCTGGAAGCTGCTGGCCAAGACCCTCGTCGACCTGGAGCGGCCGCAGGCCGCGCTCTCCACCTGCGAGCGCGGCATGGCCATCGCTACCGAGAAGGGCGACCTGCAGGCGGTGAAAGAGATGGAGGTCTATGCGAAGCGCGCACGCAAGCAGCTCGACGCGGGCGGGGGCGCATGAGCGAACAGGTCGGGGAGGGCCGTTCGAGTCCTGAGGCGGGCGCCTATCAGGCCCCGCTGACCGCCCGTCATTTCGCCCCGCGCTACTGGGGCAGCTGGCTGTTGCTGGGCGTGGCCTGGGTGCTGCAGGAGATGCCGCGCCCGGCCGTGCATGCGCTGGCCCGGGGACTCGGGCGGCTGATCCGCAAGGGCGCCGGGCGCAGCCGCGCGGTGGTGGAGCGCAACCTCGAGCTGTGTTTCCCCGAGATGACCCCGGCTGAGCGCGAGAAGCGCATGGAGGCCTATTACCGCTACCAGGCGCAGACCGTGCTGGACTACGGCCTGCTCTGGTTCGGCAAGCCCGGCCAGCACGCCGCGCGCATCCGCGTGGAGGGGCTGGAGCACTACGAGCGCCTGCAGGTGGCCGGCACGCCGGTGATCATCCTTGCCCCGCACTCCTTGGCACTGGACTACGGCGGCGTGCGCATGAGCCAGATGTACGACGGCGTGTCGTTCGCCAAGCCGATGAAGAACCCGGTGCTGGAGTGGATCAACCATCGCAGCCGCACACGCTACTCGGGCGACATCTTCGCCCGCGAGCAGGGCCTGCGCCCGGCCATTCGCCAGCTCCGCCGCGGCCGTTTCTTCTATTACCTGCCGGACGAGGACCTCGGTGCCGAGGGGGCGGTGTTCGTCGACTTCTTCGGGGTCCCCAAGGCGACGCTCACCGCGCTGGGCCGCCTGGCGCGTATGTCGAAGGCGGCCGTGCTGCCCAGCTTCGCCTGGTACGACTCGGTGGCGGACCAGTACGTGATGCGCCTTTGGCCGCCGCTCGTGGGCTTCCCCGGCGGCGACGATCATGCCGATGCCCGGCAGATGAATCAGGCCATCGAACGCGGGATTACGCAGGCCCCGGCCCAGTACCTGTGGTCCATGCGCCTGTTCCGCACCCGCCCCGAGGGCGAGCCGCAGCTCTATCCCAGCCGCAAGCGCTGATCGTCCTGCGGCAATGCCCGAGGGCGATACCATCCACAAGCTCGCCCGGGCGCTGGATCCGGTGCTGGCCGGTGCCGCGCTGGAGGTTGTGGCGACCCGGTCCCGGCGTGGTGCGGCACTGGTGGAGCATGGGGCCATGGCTGCGCGTGGCGTGAGTGCGCGCGGCAAGCATCTGCTGATCGAGCTGGATGACGCCGCGGGCCGCGCCTGGCAGCTGCGTACGCACCTGGGGATGTACGGGACCTGGCACCAGTATGCGCCCGGGGCCGCCTGGCACAAGCCGGAGCATCAGGCCTGGGCCGTGCTGCGGCTGGCGGACCGGGTGCTGGTCTGTTTTCATCCGCGCGAACTCGCCTGGCAGCCCCGGCCGGAGGGGCGCGGCGACCCGGAGCGGCTGGATGCGCGCGTAGGACCGGATCTGCTGGACCCGGCGGTGGACCTGACCGCGGTCGTCCGACGCATCCGGGCCCACAGCGACCCGGTGCGCCCCATCCTGGACGTGCTGCTGGATCAGTCGCTGGCGTCCGGCATCGGGAACATCTACAAGTCGGAGGTGCTGTTCCTGCAGGGACGGCATCCGCTCGACCCGGTCGGTGCGATTGCGGATGACAAGCTCCTCGCGCTCTATCGCGAGGCGGCGCGCCTGCTGCGGCGCAACCTCAAGCCCGGTCCGCGCATCACGCGCGAGCGGGCCGAGACGGACGAGTACCTGAACGTGTACGGGCGCGGCGGGCAGGCCTGCCGGACGTGCGGGACACCGGTGGAGCGGGCGCTGGCGGGCGAACACCTGCGCTCCACCTACTGGTGCCCGTCCTGTCAGCCAGGGAAACACTGATCAATGTACACGCTCGCGTTGGTACCCCAGGGAACCCGGCGGCGGGTACGGGCCACCAACGGATACGGACCTAACGAGGGCAGGGACATGGACAAGCGATACCCGGGGCGGTTGCTGGCGGCCCCATTGCTGGGCGGGCTCCTGGTGGCCTGTGGGGGTTCGGCCGGGATCGCGGCCGAGGAGTTCTACGCGGCCGATGGCGACCTGCGGGGCGAGGTCCTGCACACGGAGCTGAATCATCCCTGGGCGATTGCCTTTCTGCCGGATGGCGGGGTGCTGATCAGCGAGCGGCCCGGACAGCTCCGCTATTTTGCCGACGCGGAAAACCTCGAGGGGCGCGGTGACCTGGTCTCCGGCTTGCCGGATGACCTGGTTTCGCAGAACCAGGGTGGCCTCCTGGATCTGGCCCTGCACCCGGATTTCGAGGAAACCGGCTGGCTGTACTTTACCTATTCCGCGCAGGTGGACGGTGGTCAGACGACCCGCCTGGCGCGCGGGCGGTTCGCCGATGGTGCCCTGCAGGATGTCGAGGTGCTGTTCTCGGCCGAGCCGGGAGTACGCGGCGGTCGCCACTTCGGGTCGCGCATCGTGTTCGATGCGGACCACTACGTCTTTATCAGCATCGGGGACCGTGGAGATCGCGATCATTCACAGGACACGTCCACTCACATCGGCAGTATTGTCCGTCTGCATGACGATGGTTCGGTACCCGATGACAACCCGCTGGTGGATGATGACGAGGCCAAACCGGAACTGTGGGCCTGGGGGGTGCGCAACCCGCAGGGCATGGTGATCGACCCCGAGACCGGCACCTTCTGGCAGAACGAGCATGGCCCGCGCGGTGGCGACGAGGTGAACATCATCGAGCGCGGCCTGAACTACGGCTGGCCGGTGATCAGCCAGGGGCGGGAATATACCGGCGGACCGGTTGGAGAGGGCCTGACCGAGAAGGAGGGAATGGAGTCGCCACTGCACTACTGGACGCCGGCGATCGCGCCCTCGGGTATGGCGATCCTGCGCGATCCGGCCTTTGCAGACTGGGATGGCGATCTGCTGGTCGGCGGGCTGCGCGGGGAGACCCTGCGCAGGCTGACCTTCGAGGATCGCGAACTGGTCAACGAGCAGGACCTGCTGCCGGATCTCGGCCGCCGCATCCGCGATGTGCGCGTGCATGATGGCGCGATCTGGATCCTGACCGACCACAACCCGGGCGAACTGATCCGGCTGACCCCGGCCGATCCCGGCTGACGAATCCACGTTTCTGCGACGGAGTCCCGTAATGTTTGCGTTTTCCGAGCCGCGCATGCCCGCGCCCGAGGAGGCTCTGCCCGGGCGCGACGAGCCGCTGCCGGTCCCGCCACGGCACATGGTGCTGGGCACGCCACTCGCGCCGCCCTATCCGGATGGCATGCAGGTGCTGCATGTGGGCATGGGCTGTTTCTGGGGTGCGGAGCGCCTGTTCTGGCAGATCGAGGGCGTGTACTCGACCAGTGTGGGCTATGGCGGTGGCTACACCCGCAACCCGACCTACCGGGAGGTCTGTTCCGGGCAGACCGGGCACACGGAGCTGGTGCGTGTCGTGTTCGACCCGGCCCGGGTATCGATCGATACGCTTTTGCGGGTGTTCTGGGAGGGGCACGACCCGACCCAGGGCATGCGCCAGGGCAATGATGTCGGCACGCAGTACCGCTCCGCGATATACGTGGACTCGGCCGAGCAGCAGGCGGCGGCCGAGGTCAGCCGCGAGCGCTACCAGGCCGCGCTGGACGCTGCGGGGCGCGGCGCCATCACCACGGAGATCCAGCCCCTGGACGCCTGGTACTTCGCCGAGGACTACCACCAGCAGTACCTGGCCAAGGTGCCCAACGGCTATTGCGGTCTGGGCGGGCTGGGCGTTCCGTATCCTTCGGGCTGAGGGATCAACGAGTCGCGGTCATCCGCGGCCGGAGGAACCGAAGCCGCCGATCCCGCGCGTACTCTCCTCGAAGTCCTCGACCACGCGGAAGCGTGGCTGCACGACCGGGACGATCACCAGTTGCGCCAGGCGCTCGCCCACCTCCAGGGTGTACGCCTGCGCACCCCGGTTCCAGCAGGAGACCATCAGCGGCCCCTGGTAGTCGGCGTCGATCAGGCCGACCAGGTTGCCCAGCACCAGACCGTGCTTGTGGCCAAGCCCGGAGCGGGGGAGGATCATCCCGGCGTAGCCCGGGTCCTCGATATGGATCGAGAGCCCGGTCGGGATCAGTTCGGCGGTGCCCGGTTCAAGCGTCAGCGGTGCCTCGATCATCGCGCGCAGGTCGACGCCAGCCGAGCCGTCGGTGGCCGGGGCGGGCAGCGGGAAGTCCGCGCCCATGCGCGGGTCCAGGATCTTCAGGTCAATCTCGGGGACGGGCATTCGGCGTTCCTTGGTCCGTTTCGTATGCGATCAGTGTTGCCCCAGGCGCTCGACAATCAGGTCGATCAGCGCCCGCGCCAGCTGGGTCTTCGATTGGCGCGGGAACCGGCGCTCGCCACCTTCCCAGAGACACAGCAGTTCGTTGTCGGGCGTGCCGAAGGCGCGGCCCTCGTCGACCCGATTGGCGGCGATCAGGTCGATCCCCTTGGCGCGGCGCTTGGCCTCGGCATGTTCCTGCAGGTGGTCGGTTTCGGCTGCAAAGCCGACCAGGAACGGGCGCCGGGGGAGGGAGGCTGCCTGGGTCGCCGCCTCGGCCAGGATGTCGCGGGTGCGCTCCAGCGCCAGGTGCATCAACGGGTCGGACTTCTTGATCTTCTGCGCCTGCGGTTCCGCCGGGCGGTAGTCGGCCACCGCCGCGGCCGCGATCAGGATGTCGGTCTCGGGCAGGCGTTCCATCACTGCGGCGTGCATGGCGGCGGCCGTTTCCGTGGCAATACCCGAGACGCCCGCGGGCACGGCCTCGGCCGTCGGCCCATGCACCAGGGTCACGTGTGCGCCCGCGTCGCGCGCGGCCGCGGCCAGTGCAAAGCCCATGCGCCCGGAGCTGCGGTTGCCGATAAAGCGCACGGGGTCGATCGGCTCGAAGGTGGGGCCGGCGGTAATCAGTACGTGACGCCCGGCCAGCGGGGCATGTGCCGGCTGCAGCAGCTCCCGTGCGATCGCGGCGGGTTCGCGCATGCGTCCCTCGCCCTGCTCGCCACAGGCCTGGTCGCCCCTGTCCGGCCCGATCAGGGTCACGCCGCGCTCGATCAGGGTTGTGACATTGGCCTGGGTGGCCGGATGCGTCCACATGCGATGGTTCATCGCCGGTGCCAGCGCGACCGGGGCGGTGGTGGCCAGCAACAGGGTACTCAGCAGATCGTCCGCCAGGCCCTGGGCGTAGCGCGCCATCAGGCTGGCGCTGGCCGGGGCGACCACGACGCGGTCGGCCCAGCGCGCCAGGGCGATGTGATCCATGCCGGATTCCGCCTCGGCATCCAGCAGCTCGGTGCGCACCGGCGCCCCGGACAGGGCCTGGAAGGTCAGCGGGGTCACGAAGGCGCGGGCGCCGGCGGTCATGACCACGCGCACCTCGCAACCGGCGCGCTTCAGCTCGCGCACCAGCTCGCAGGCCTTGTAGGCGGCGATGCCGCCGCTGACGCCGATCAGGATCCTAGGTTGGCTTTCATGGTCCGTCATGCGGCGGATTCTACCCGTTCAGGTCTTTTCCTGGCGCGCGGAGACGCCGGCGGTCAGGGCATAGCGCATCGCGTCTTCCAGCGACATATCAAGCGGTTCCACGCGGCTGCGCGGCAGCATCAGTGTGTAGCCGCCGATCTGGTAGCTCATTGGCGTGTATACCGCGATGGTTTCCGCGCCACCCAGGTTGTCCGGCAGTCCCTCGAAGTCCTCGCGGGTGACAAAGCCGACCAGTTTGAAGTCGCTGCCCGGAAAGGTGACCAGCACGGCCTGCCCGAAGCGCTGGTGGATGTCGCCGGAAAGAAGATTCGTTACGTCGCGCACGGTCCCGTGGATGGTCTTGACCACCGGGATGCGCTGCATCAGCGATTCCATCCAGTCGAACAGGCCGCGCACCACATAGGCCTGGAGCAGGACGCCCAGCGCGAACACGAGCCCCAGCCCGGCGAGGATGCCCAGGCCCGGGAAATACAGGGCGTCGGGCAGGATCGCGCGCAGCAGCCCGCCCAGCACCGTCTCCGCGGTGGTGCCCAGCCACCAGAGCAGGGCCACGGTGATGACCAGGGGCAGGATGGCCGCCAGGCCGGTCAGGAAGGTCCGGGAAATCTTGCGCACCTGCAGTCTCCGTCCCAGGGGAGGCCCCGATGCTACCAGTTTCGGGCACGCGGGCGGCGCTGCGCACATTGCGATGGCCAGCGGGTCTACCATGGGGTATGCAGGATCATTCGGGAGTGACCGCGATGCGTACATGGAAACCGGTGGGTGTGGTGCTGGCGGGGTTGGCGATGGCATTGGTCTTCGTGACGTCGTCGCCGGCCGGAGGGCCGGCGGCGCCCGAGGACTACGAAATGCAGCCCGAGGTTGTGGCCCCGGGGGTCTATGCGGTGATGACCCCGGCGCGCGATTTCCCCAGTCGCGAGAATCTCGGCTGGAACGCGAACATGGCATTCGTGGTGACCGGCGAGGGCGTGCTCGTTTTCGATACGGGCTCATCCGAGACCATGGGCGTGGCCCTGCGCGCGGCGATTCGCGAGGTCACCGATCAGCCGGTGCGCTGGATCGTGAACAGCCACAGTCATGGGGACCACTGGCTGGGCAATCATGCCTTCGCCGAGGACGATCCGGAGATCATGGCCGGCCCCGAGGCCATCGAGCGCATGGAGGCAGAGGCCGAGACCTGGGTCGAGAACTTTCGCGAGATGACCGAGGGCGCGACCGGCGATACCACACCACTGCTGCCGAATACGCCCGTGGACGAGCGCGTCACGCGCGATCTGGGCGGCAAGGAGGTGGTGATCGTGCCCTCGGGCGGTGCCCACTCGCCGGGTGACCTGATCGTCTGGCTGCCGCAGACGAAGATCCTGCTGGCCGGGGATGTGGTGTATAGCGACCGTGCCCCCTCGGTCTGGGATGGCGACGTCGCGCGGTGGATCGAACTGCTGGACGAGCTGATCGCGCTGGAACCCGATGTGGTCGTCCCCGGCCATGGCCGGCTCGAAGGGGCGGAGACCCTGCCACGCCTGCAGAACTACCTGGCCACCCTCTGGGACGCGATCGAGGAGGGCGTGGACCAGGGGCTGCCCGACTACGAGACCGTGCCGCTCGTGCGCGAGCGCATGGCGGACATCATCGAGGACTACCCCGGGTTCGAGGATAAGATCGACCGCTCGGTCGCCACGACCTACCCCGATGTCGAGGCCGCGGTGTTCTGAGACGTGCGGCCGAAGTCAGAACTGCCAGGTGGCGTGCAGCGATCCGAACTCCGCCGCGCCCTTGGCCTGGCCGCTGAATTCGCGCGAACGCCAGACATGGGTGTAGCCCAGGCGCACCCCGCCCACGTGGAACACGAACCCGGCGGTCAACTCCCCAACCGCCGGATGCTTGTTCACCGAGGGCCCGTCGCGAAACAGCGGGCCGTCCAGGAACAGGTCATAGGCCATCAGCCGGGTATCCACCCCCGCGAACAGGTAGCCGCCTGCGGAGCCGACTGTCTCGAAGGTATGCGAACCCGATAGCGCCGGGTTGATCCGGGGCGGGCCGTAGTCGCGCGGCAGGTTGCGGCCGGCGCGCACGATCGCGCCGGCGTTGGCGAAGGTGAACGGGCTGCCCACGGTCGCGCCCCAGTGTGGGGTCAGGTCCCAGCCCCAGCCGCCCTCGGCGCGATGCGAGCGCCCGCGCAGCTGGCGCTCGTAACCCACCATCAGGGTCGCCTCGTTGCCGATCTGGTCGTCCCACCCCTGCGGTTGCGGTGCGCTGGACCAGCTGTGGACTTCCTTTTGTGTGCGGTCGGCCAGCGAGGCGGGCCCGACGGTGCCCACGGTGACCTGCAGGCGGTCCAGACGGTCGCCATGATCCTCGGCCAGGCTGAAGTTCAGATAAAGCCAGCCGGCGTAGGGGCGGTCGTCCGGGTCTGCGGGCGAGCGCTCGATGTCCTCTGGGGTGTACATGTTCTGGCCCAGGTGGATAGCCGATTTCAGGCGGCCACGTTCCTCGCGATCGACGAAGTACGGCAGTGCGTCCGCGACCCGCTGCAGCCAGGGGGGTACGCGCTCTTCGCTGCGCGTCCAGCCGATGCGGAAGCCATTGGTGTAGTAGCGGTCCTCACCGGCGAACAGGTCGTTCTCGAACTCGAAGTGCAGTGCGTCGACGCCGCGCTCGGCGGCGGCCGGTGCCGCCGCGAGACCCAGCGCGGCAACCAGCCCGCAGGCCATAACGCGCACCGTGCCGGCCGGGCGGGTTGTCGGGAGCTTCCGGTATGATCGACGCATGGACCTCTCCAACCAGATCATCTTCCTGGCGGCCATTGTGCTGCTGGGCAGCATCCTTTCGAGCGTGATCACCTCGCGCCTGGGCGTGCCCCTGCTGCTGGTGTTCCTGGTGATCGGCATGCTGCTCGGGCCAGAGGGCCCGGGCGGCCTCGAGGTGGAGAATATCACCCTGGCCTATCTGGTCGGCTCGGCCGCGCTCGCGATTATCCTGTTCGACGGCGGGATGCGCACTCCTGCTCGCAATTTCCGCATCGGGCTGAAACCAGCCCTGGGGCTGGCCACGCTCGGGGTGCTCGTCACCTCGGGCCTGACCGGGGTCTTTGCCGTCTGGTGGCTGGGGCTGTCCTGGCTGGAGGGGCTGCTGTTGGGGGCGATTGTGGGGTCCACCGACGCGGCGGCGGTGTTCTCGCTGTTGCGCTCGCGCGGGCTCGAGCTGAAAAGCCGAGTCGGTGCCACGCTCGAGATCGAGTCCGGCTCCAACGACCCGATGGCGATCTTCCTGACCATCGTGCTGATCGAGCTGCTGCTGATGCCCGATCAGCAGTTCGGTGTGGTTGTCGCCATCGAGTTTGTCCAGCAGATGGGACTGGGGGCCTTGTTTGGTGTAGCGGGCGGTTTCGCCCTGCTGGCGCTGATCAACCGGGTGCCGATGGCGGGCGGGCTGTACCCGCTGTTCGCGATGGCCGGGGCACTGGCCATCTTCGGCCTGACCGGGCTGGTGGGCGGCTCGGGCTTTCTGGCCGTGTACCTGGCGGGACTGTTGATCGGCAACCGGCCGCTGGAGGCCTCGCAGAACATCAAGCGCTTCCACGACGGGATCGCCTCGCTCGCACAGATCGGGATGTTCCTGATGCTGGGCATGCTGGTGACCCCCTCGGGCCTGCCGCCGGTAGCCCTGGATGCGGGGCTCGTCGCCGCGGTCCTGATCCTGGTCGCCCGGCCCCTGGCCGTATGGCTGTGTCTGTTTCCGTTCCGCTTCCCCTGGCGCGAGCAGGTCTTCATTGCCTGGGTCGGCCTGCGCGGCGCGGTGCCGATCATCCTCGCCCTGTTCCCGCTGCTGGCGGGTCTGGAACTGGCCGGCTACTTCTTCCACGTCGTGTTCTTCGTGGTGCTGATCTCGCTGCTGGTGCAGGGCTGGACCGTTGCGCCTTCGGCGCGCTGGCTGGGGCTGGAGCTGCCGCCGACTACCGCTCGGGTGCAGCGCACCGAGCTGGATATCCCCGGACAGCAGGAGATGGAACTGGTCGGCTATCGCCTGGCCGAGACCACGCCGGTCGTGCGCGAGGCATGGTCGAACTTCCGCCTGCCGGGCAGTGCGCGGGTCGTGGCCCACCTGCGTGAGGGCAAACTGCTGGATACGCTCGAGCTGCTGGATCTGCACGCCGGCGACCATCTCTACATCATGGTCGCCCCGGCCGACCTGCATGACCTCGACCGCTTGTTCGTCCCGCAGGACCAGGTGCCGGAACGCCTGACCGAGCGCAGCGTGTTCGGGGAGTTCGCCCTCAATGGCGATGCCCAGCTCGGCGCGGTCGGCATGGCCTACGGTGCCCCGGTCCCGCCCGAGCGTCAGGGCGACACCCTGGAGGCCTATCTGCGCCGCGAACTCCAGGCCGAGCCGGTCGTCGGTGATGCCGTCGATCTTGGCCCGATGCGTCTGGTCATCCGCGAGATGGACGGCGCCCGCATCACCAGGGTCGGCCTGAAACTGCGGCATTGATGCCCCTGGCGCGTCTCCCGGGGTGCCACGGTGGCCCCTGGCCCGGGCGCTCTCCTCAGTGGATCAGCACAGAAGGCATTCGTTGTTCCAATTGGTATGAGGGGTTTGATATAAGAGAAGAAACGAGTGTGATGAATTTCATACTTTGTGGATGAGGTGGGTCTGAGGCTTTGGACGAGCGGGTCGCCCCTCGTTATTGATGCTCGCAGTGCCTTCGCCGCCGCCCGGTGACCGGCACGCATCGTTTCAGGCTGTAGAGGAAAAGGGGGGGCGGGCCGGGGTGCCCGGAATGGGCCGGGCACCCCAATGCGTGAGCGAATACTCCCCCGGCCGCCGATGGGGACTAGTTGCCGAGCATGGCCTTCAGGCCCGCCAGGTGGGCCTGGGCGGTGAGCTTCTGCGTCTCGGGATCCGGCGGCCTGGCGTCCGGCCATTCGAGGTGTTCTTCGGGCAGCTCGTCCAGAAAGCGCGAGGGCTCGCATTCGATGGTCTCGCCGTAGCGGGTCCGGTTCTGGGCGTAGGTGATCAGCAGGGTCTGCTGGGCACGGGTCAGCCCGACATAGGCGAGCCGCCGCTCCTCCTCGATGGAATCGTCCTCCACGCTGACCCGGTGCGGCAGCAGCTCCTCCTCGAAACCCACCAGGCAGACATGCGGGAACTCCAGGCCCTTGGCGGTGTGCAGGGTCAGGAGCTGCACGGACTCGTCGCCGTCCTGGGACTCCCGGTTGCGGTCGAGGATGTCCATCAGGCTGATGCGGTTGACGATATCGGCCAGGTCCATGGTCTGCGCGTCGTCCGCCTCGTCGTCGCCGTACTCCGCGGTGGTGTTGCCGCCGCCCATGCGTCCAACCCAGTCGATGAACTCGCGCACGTTCTCCATGCGCCGGGTCGCGGCCCGCGGGTTGGAGCTGTTCTCCAGCAGCCAGGATTCGTAGTCGATGTCCTCGATCAGGGCGCGCAGCAGCGCGTCCGGGGCTTCTTCCATGCCGCGACGCTGGAAGCCGTCGACCCAGTCGGTGAAGCGTTCCAGGCGTGCCTGCGCGCGGGCATCCATGTACTCGGAAAGGCCGGCCCCGCGCGCTGCCTGCAGCAGCGAGGTGCCACGCTGGTTGGCGTAGTGGCCCAGCTTCTCCAGCGTCGCCGGGCCGATCTCTCGGCGCGGCACGTTGACCACGCGCAGGAAGGCGGTGTTGTCGTCCGGGTTGGCGAGCAGGCGCAGGTAGGCGACCAGGTCCTTGATTTCGGCCTTCTCGAAGAACGACTGTCCGCCGCTCAGGCGGTAGGGGATGCCCTGCTCGCGCAGGAGCTTCTCGAACAGCCTGGACTGGTGATTGCTGCGGTAGAGGATCGCGAAGTCGCCCCAGCCCGCATTCAGGCGGAAGCGCCGGCGCATCAGCTCGGAGACCACGCGCGCGGCCTCGGTGTCGGCGTCGGAGCAGCCGATCACCTCGATCTTCTCGCCCTCGCCGAGCGCACTCCACAGGCGTTTCTCGAATACATGTGGGTTGTTGGCGATCAGCGCATTCGCGGTATGCAGGATGCGGTTGGTTGAGCGGTAGTTCTGCTCCAGCTTGATCACCTCCAGACGCGGGAAGTCCTGCTGCAGACGTGCGAGGTTCTCCGGGCGGGCGCCGCGCCAGGCGTAGATCGACTGGTCGTCGTCGCCGACCACCGTCAGGCCATCGCTGACGCCGACCAGCAGGCGCACCAGCTGGTACTGCGCGGAGTTGGTGTCCTGGTATTCGTCCACCAGCAGGTGGCGGATGCGGTCCTGCCAGCGGTTGCGCAGCTCCGCGTCCGCGCGCAGGCAGTCCACCGGGCGCTTGATCAGGTCGTCGAAGTCCACCGCGTTGTAGGCCCGCAGGGCATCCTCGTAGCGCGGGTAGAGGTTGGCCGCGGCGGTCGCCTCCGGGGCGTCGCTCATCTGGCTGGCCTCGTGCAGCGCCTCTTCCGGCGTCATCAGGTCGTTCTTCCAGCGACTGATGTGGCCAATCAGGGCGTCGACCTCGGAGCCAGTATCGTCGCGGTAGGTGATCTCGCGCAGCAGCGAGCGGCAGTCGCCCGGGTCGAGGATGGAGAAGCCCGCACGCAGTCCGGCCGCGGCCAGTTCGCGACGCAGGAAGTTCAGCCCGAAGGTGTGGAAGGTGGAGACGCCGAGCCCGCGTGCCTGTTCCTTCGACAGGCGCCCCTGGACGCGCTCGCGCATTTCGCGCGCGGCCTTGTTGGTAAAGGTGATCGCGACAATCCGGCGCGCCTCCAGCCCGCGCTGCTCGATCAGGTGCGCGATCTTCTCGGTGATCACGCGGGTCTTGCCCGAACCGGCCCCGGCCAGCACCAGCAGGGGGCGGTCCGTGGTGGTCACGGCCGCCTGTTGTTGCGGATTTAGGGAAACACTGATCAATGGACACCCTCGCGCTCGAGTCGCTTTTGCGTGGGAACAAGGCGCGGTGACCGCCGTGCAGTCATTCTGCACAAGGAAGCCGCAACGCCGTTCCCGCGCAAAAGCGGCCGAGCCCCTTCGTTCAATAAGTTGTGGGGTTGGTATCCCAGGTTCCCCGATCCTGCGTTGCGCCGCTTGCGGGTAGAACCACTACCCGCTGCACGACGCGCCTTGTCTCGGAAAACCTGGGATACCAACGCGAGTGTGTACATTGATCAGTGTTTCCCTGGGTCGGACACGGGGTTGCGACTTCCTTCACGAAAAGAGGGCGGCGCGTAAACTACCCCAGTGCGTGCGCCTCATAAAGTGTGACCGTCCCGGAAACGTCCTTTGAAGGTCGGTATCAAGGACCGAATCACGAAAGAGAGGAGGCCGTATGCAGTTCGCTTCCCGTATCCCCGCCGCCCTGCTGATCCTGCTGGTGGCCCTGGGCTCGCTTGGCATCGCCGGTTGCGCCACTATGGAGGGGTTTGGCGAAGACGTGCAGGATGCCGGTGAATCCATTGAGCGACAGGCCGAAGACAACTCCGACTGACCCGTCCCCGCGTCAGACGGGCCTGTCCCGTCTGACGCAGTTCGATTTCCATCAACACCTCCTGGTGGAGGTTCCGGGCCCGGCGGTGATCCTGTTCACCCGCCGGGGCTGCGGGGCCTGCAAGGTCATGGGGCGGGTGCTGGAGCAGTGGCAGGCCGAGTCTGAAGCACCCGCCCTGTTCGTCGTGGATGCGGAGACGGATACCGCGCTGGTGCGCGAGTTCGAGGTCTTCCACCTCCCGGCCCTGTTTGTGTTCAACGCCGGCGCCTACCACGGCCGCCTCGAGGCCCCGCCGCGCCTGCCGTTGCTGCGCGAGGCCCTCGCGGCCTGTCTGCAGCGCGCACCCGAGGAGGCCCCGTGACCGAAGCCTGCGCCATGGATCGCGACTGGTGGCCGCCGGCCCGCGTGCTCGAGAGCCCGAACCAGGACGCGCGCCCTCCGGGGATGGAGCCCGAGCTGATCGTTGTGCATGCCATCAGCCTGCCGCCGGGCGAATTTGGCGGGTCACATGTGGCCGAGCTGTTCCAGAACCGGCTCGACCCCGATGCCCACCCGTACTTTGCGCAGATCGCCGACCTGCGCGTGTCCGCCCATGTACTGATCGACCGAGAAGGCGCGGCAACCCAGTTTGTGCCGTTCTCCCGGCGGGCCTGGCATGCCGGTGTCTCGCAGTGGCGTGGCCGCGAGCGCTGCAACGATTTTTCCATTGGAATCGAACTCGAGGGTACCGACGACGACCCGTTCACGCCGGTACAGTACGCCGAGCTGGCCCGCCTGATCGGCTGGCTGCGCGAACGCTTTCCGGCCATCACCCCGGATGCGCTGGCGGGCCACTGCGACATCGCCCCCGGGCGCAAGACCGACCCGGGCCCGCATTTCGACTGGGCCTGCCTGGAGGCCTGCCTGAGCGAGGACACGGCATGATTGTGGATCTGTTGCGACACGGCGAACCGGAGGGCGGGCAGCGCTATCGTGGGCATGGCTGTGACGACCCGCTCAGCGCGCAGGGATGGACGCAGATGGAACACGCGGTGCGCGACGATGACGGCTGGCAGGCGGTCGTCAGCTCGCCGATGCGCCGCTGCCGGGCGTTTGCCGAACGCCTGGTGGACGAGCGTGACCTGTCCCTGCATCTGGAGCCGGGCCTGCGCGAGGTCGGCTTTGGTGACTGGGAGGGGTGTACACGGGTCGAGCTGCAGCGCGAACGGCCCGACGAATACCGGGCGTTCTATGCCGATCCGGTGCATTCGCGGCCGGCCGGAGCGGAGCCGCTGGGGGCCTTTCGCCGGCGGGTGGAGACGGCCTTCGAGACCGCGGTCGGCGGCCAGTCGGCGGAACGCGTGCTGGTGATCGTGCACGCCGGGGTCATCCGGGCGCTGGTCGGCTGGGTGATGGGGGTTCCGGACGAGCGGCTGTTCCAGCTGGAATGCGAGTATGCGAGCCGGACCCGGCTGCACCGGCATCCGACGCGCGGCTGGCGCGTGATCCACACCAACCGCCTGCCGTGATGCGCGGAAGACGCGTTCCGGTTTGCGCATGCACGCCGGAACGGGAGAGCGTCTCCTCGAAGAACTAGCCGGCGCGGCTCTTGCGCTTGGGTACCGCCTTCACCGACAGGTAGTAGCCCTTGTCGAGGATCTCGAACAGGCGGTCGATGTTGGGGTGCTTGCCCGGGTTGGCGCGGGCATCGTCGGCATGGCTGCCGTACATCAGCAAACCGGAGTTGGCGGCCTTCGGGCCGATGCCACCGTAGTCCAGCGCCAGCTGGTAGTAGATCTGCAGCGACAGGGTCTGGCCGTCCACGTTCTCGATGGTCGCGCTCGGGTTGTAGTCCTCGCCGAACAGTTCCAGGCGTTCGAGATTGCTGACGTCGGGCAGGTTCTTGGGCATGTCGGACTCCTCGAAAAGATGGCGGCATTATCGGGGCATGCCGGGGCCGGGACAACCGCCTGCCGGGCTCCGACGGGCCCCGTGTTAAGATAAGCCCTTTTTTGCGAAGGGGTAGCAGCATGCAGCAGAGCGCGTTTATGGAGGCCGCCCAGGCCGCCGCCGATGCCGCGGACAAGGTCATCCGTCACTACTACGCCGCCGGCGTCGACGTCGAGACCAAGCCCGACGACACGCCCGTGACGCGCGCCGACGTGGAAAGCGAGCAGGCGATCCGCCAGGTGATCCGCGAGCGCTTCCCGGATCACGGCTTCTATGGCGAGGAAACCGGCCAGTCGGACATGGACTCCGACTACGTCTGGCTGATCGACCCGATCGATGGCACCAAGAGCTTCGTGCGTCGCTACCCGTTCTTCTCCACCCAGATCGCGCTGATGCACAAGGGCGAGCTGATCCTGGGGCTGTCCAACGGTATGCAGTTCGGCGAGCGCGCCTGGGCGGAAAAGGGCCAGGGCGCCTTCCTCAACGGCGAAAAGATTGCCGTCGCCCCGACCACCGAACTGGGCCGCGCCTCGCTGTCCACCGGGAACCTGAAGACCCTTGCGCAGAATGCCGAAGGCTGGAAGGCGCTGGGCGGGATCATGGCCGAGGTCAATCGCACGCGCGGCTATGGCGACTTCTACCACTACCACCTGCTGGCGCGCGGCAGCATCGACCTGATCATCGAATCGGATGTGAACATCCTCGATATCGCGGCGCTGGCCGTGATCGTGCGCGAGGCGGGTGGGACCTTCACCAATCTGTCCGGCGGCGAACTGGACCTGCAGACCACCAACGTGCTGGCGGCCGCGACGCCGGAACTGCACCGCACGGCCCTGCAGCGCCTCGGCTGGAAGGTGTAGTTCGGTCGATGATTGCGCACACGCCCGTCAGGTGGCGGGCGTGTGTCGGGTCCGTCGGGGGTTAGCGCTGGGCGCCGTTGCCGTTCTCGCTGACCAGACCATGGGCGCGCAGCTTCTTGCGCAGCGTGGCGCGGTTGAGCCCCAGAAGCGCCGCCGCCCGGCTCTGGTTGCCGTTGCAGCGCTCCAGCACGCAGGCCAGTAGCGGGCGCTCGACCTCGTTCATCACGAGCGCGTAGAGATCGTGACTACTCTGCCCGTCCAGCGTCTCGAAGTACTGGTCCAGCGCATTGCGCACCGACTCGGCGAGTACGCAGCCCGACGCGAGGTTGCCCGATGATACCGGCTCCCCGCTTTGTTCTTGTTCGAAAGAGGGTACGTCCATCCTCATGCGGCCTCGCTTGTGATTCCTGAGAGAATGGCGCGCAGGCGCCCAAGCTGTTCACTAGCGGTAGTGGCGGCGAGAAGGGAAGCCCGTGCCGCCCGGGTTGGGTCCTCCCCGAGACCCAAGTGCTGAAGATACCAGCCCAGGTGCTTGCGCGCGATACGTACGCCCTGCATTTCGCCGTATTGCGAATGCAGGGCCCGCAAATGTTCCTCGATCAGCGCAAGACGCGCCTCCCATGCCGGGTCGTCCGGCACCGGCTTGCCGGCCAGGGCGGCGCGGATCTGGCCGGGCAGCCAGGGGCGCCCCTGTGCCCCGCGCCCGATCATCAGCCCGGTGGCGCCGGTGATTGCGAGCGCCCGGTGCGCACTGTCGATATCGACTACGTCGCCGTTGGCCAGCACCGGAATGGAAACGGCCCGTACCACACGCGCGATGGCCTCGTAGTCGGCCGTGCCGCGATAGGCGTCGGCGCGGGTGCGCCCGTGTACCGTCAGCATCGCGATACCGCAATCCTGCGCGATGCCCGCGACGGTCTCGGCGTTGATCCGCTCGCGATCCAGCCCCAGGCGCATCTTCAGCGTGACCGGCACCTCGACGCTCTCCACCAGTGCGGTCAGCAGTTCGTGTACCCGCTCCGGCTCGCCCAGCAGGGCCGAGCCTGCGGCCTTGCTGCAGACCTTCTTGGCCGGGCAGCCGAGGTTCAGGTCGACCACGTCCGCCCCGCGGCGCACGTTCTCGCGCGCGGCCTCGGCCAGCGCCTCGGGCTCGTTGCCCAGCAGCTGGACGATGCGCGGGCGGGGTTCCTGGCGATGGTCCAGCCGGTGCCGGCTCTTGTCGCTGCCCCACAGGCGCGTGTCCGAGGTGACCATCTCCGAGACGGCCGCGCTCGCACCCAGGCGCCGCGCGATCAGGCGCAGGGGGCGGTCGCTGACGCCTGCCATCGGGGCCAGAAATACGGGCGGGTCGGGGAAATGGTGAGGACCAAGCTGCATGCGGGGTTCAGGCCAACGGGGGTCGAACACGCGATTCTAGCAGCTGCCGTGCAAAGCGGGCTCAGTGCAGCGTGATTTCGGCCCCGGTGATGTGCGGCCCGGTATCGGGTAATTCGATCTCGATCGCATAGCGGCGACCCGCGCTCATCGATGCGTCCAGGTTGGCATGGCCATCCGCCGGGTGGAGGCGCCACTTGCCGCGGCGTGTGCCCAGCCGATCGGACAGCTGGATGTCCACCACCGGCCAGGCCTGTCTCAGGGGGCTTGTCAGCTCGAATCGGATGGACAGGTCTCCCGCGTCGGTGGTCTCCAGATTCGGGGACGAGACGCGGATGCGTTCCGGTTCGCGTGCGGGTTCCCACGGCGGGCAGAGATCCTCGATACGGGGGGTGGTGCAGAGGCTCGCCCGGGCGTGGTCCAGCCCGCTCCAGGTCCCCGGGGGCACCGGCGGCGCCAGCAGCAGCTGCAGGGAGAGGAGGGCGAGCAGCAGGAGGGTCAAAAAGGTGGCGAACGCCCGCCCCGGGCGCCGCCCCGGATATGCCGTGGCCTGCCCGGGGCGGGTATCGATATCGAGTTCCTGTGCTTGGCGCCGGGGGCTGCGCTCGATATCCAGGGAGACGGCGTGGCGCACCGCCGAGATGCCGGGGCCGGTCGCCCGTTCGCCGGCGCCGCCGATCTCGAGTGCCGGGAACAGCGCAAAGTCCACGCCGCAGGCATCGCAGTGTGCCTGGTCCAGACGCAGCTCCTCGCCGCGGGTCAGGGTGTGGGCAACGCCACAATGGGGGCAGCGGGCGAGCATCGCGAGGGGCTTCGGTCAGCCGTACTAGGGAAACACTGACCCATGTACACGTTCGCGGCCCGTACGCGTGCGCATACGCTAGCGCCGGCGCCCGCTGAGCAGGGCCCAGCCCTCGCGGGTGTCCTCGATCCCGATGTCGAAGGCGTCCGCGTAGGCTGCCATGACCTCGTCGGCCTGGCGTTCCAGCAGGCCGGCCAGCAGCAGGCGCGCCCCCGGGCGGGCCGCACGGGCCAGTTCCGGGGCGAGGTCGATCAGGGGCTTGGCCAGGATGTTGGCGATCACCAGGTCAAAGCCCGCATCCGGTATCGGGTGGTCGGTCAGGCCGACGTCGATCCGGTCCTCGGGGATGTCGTTTGCCGCCGCATTGCTGTAGGTGGCCTGGACGGCCTGGCGGTCGATGTCGGTGCCCACCGCATGCCGTGCCCCCAGCTTCAACGCGGCAATCGCAAGGATGCCGGAGCCGCAGCCGTAGTCGAGCACCTCCTGGTCGTGTGGCGGGTTCGCCGCGAGCGATTTCAGGCACATCGCGGTGGTCGGGTGATTGCCGGTGCCAAAGGCCAGGCCCGGGTCGAGATGCACGAATACGCCATCCTCGACGTCGGGCGGGGTTTCCCAGGAGGGCACGATCCACAGTGGCCCCCCACAGTGGATGGCGCCCAGGCCGTCGAGCCCCGCACGCACCCAGTCCTGGTCCTCGATCGCGACCACGGAGATGGACTCCGGTGCCGGCTGGCGACGCTCCAGCGACGCGGCGGCCAGCTCGGCCTGGGTGGCGTCGGCGAACACGGCCTTCAGGCACACGCTGGACCACAGCGGATGGGTGCCAAGCGGCGGCTCGAACAGCGGCTCGTCGGCGCCGTCGTGCAGCTCCACGCTCACGGCGCCGAGCTCGAACAGGGCATCCTCCAGGGGCTCGGCCTGTTCCGGGGCGATCTGGCACTGCAGCTCGGCGAGGCTCATCAGGTCAGCGACTTCAGCTTCTTTTCCAGGTAGTGGATATCGGTCCCACCGTTCTGGAAGTTCGCGTCGTTTATCAGCTCGCTGTGCAGGGCGATGTTGGTCTCGATCCCGTCGATCACGATCTCGCCGAGCGCGCCGCGCATGCGGGCGATCGCGACGTTACGGTTATGACCGTGGGCGATCAGCTTGCCGATCATCGAGTCGTAGTAGGGCGGCACCGCATAGCCGTTGTAGATATGGGTATCCATGCGGATGCCGAGCCCGCCAGGGGCGTGATACTGCTGGATGGTGCCCGGGCTGGGGATGAACGTGGCCGGATTCTCGGCGTTGATGCGGCACTCGATCGCATGCCCGCGGATCTCCACCTGGTCCTGGGTCAGGGACAGCGGCTCGCCCGCCGCGATGCGAATCTGCTCGCGCACCAGGTCGATGCCGGTGACCTGCTCGGTCACCGTGTGCTCGACCTGCAGCCGGGTGTTCATCTCGATGAAGTAGAACTCCCCGTTCTCGTACAGGAACTCGAAGGTCCCGGCGCCGCGGTAGCCGATCTCCTGGCAGGCCCGGACCAGCCGCTCGCTCATGGCCTGGCGCTGCTCGTCGGTGATGCCCGGTGCCGGGGCTTCCTCGATCACCTTCTGGTGGCGGCGCTGCATCGAGCAGTCGCGCTCGCCCAGGCAGATGGCGTTGCCCTGGCTGTCGGAGAGGATCTGGAATTCCACGTGGCGCGGGTGCTCGAGGTACTTCTCCATGTACAGGGTGTCGTTGCCGAACCCCTGCTGGGCCTCGCTGCGGGTCAGCGAGATCGAATGCAGTAGCGCCCCCTCGGTGTGCACTACGCGCATGCCGCGGCCACCGCCGCCCGCGGCGGCCTTGATGATCACCGGGTAGCCGATCTCGCGGGCCAGCGCCATGTTGGTGTCGGCGTCGTCGGTCAGCGCGCCGCCGGAGCCGGGTACACAGGGGACGCCGGCGTCCAGCATCGCCTGCTTGGCCGAGACCTTGTCGCCCATCAGGCGAATCGTCTCGGCGCGCGGGCCGATGAAGGCAAAGCCCGAGGACTCCACGCGCTCGGCGAAGTCCGCGTTCTCGGACAGGAAACCGTAGCCGGGGTGGATCGCGCCGGCATCGGTGACCTCGGCCGCGGCGATCAGCGCGGGGATATTCAGGTAGCTCTCGCCGGAGGCGGCCGGCCCGATGCAGACCGACTCGTCGGCCAGGCGCACGTGCTTCAGGTCGCGGTCGGCGCTGGAGTGCACCGCGACCGTCGCGATGCCCATCTCGCGGCAGGTGCGCAGGACCCGCAGGGCGATCTCGCCGCGGTTGGCGATCAGAATCTTTTCAAACATGCTCGGACCTGTAGGCAGCGGAGTCGGGGGGCGTCAGCCGATGATGAACAGGGGCTGGCCGTATTCCACCGGGTTGCCGTTCTCGACCAGGATGTCGCGGATGGTGCCGGCCTGGTCCGCCTCGATGGGGTTGAGCATCTTCATCGCCTCGATGATGCACAGTGTCTCGCCGACCTCTACCGTCTGGCCGACCTCGACAAAGGGCTTCGCGCCGGGGCTCGGGGCACGGTAGAAGGTGCCGACCATCGGCGCGGTGACCGGGTGGCCGTCCACTGCCGGCGCCGCGGGTTCCGCGGCGGGGGGGTCGCCGGCCGACGCGGCCGGTGCGGATGCCGGGGCCGGCATCGCCGCCGGGGCGGCCGCCACGGCCGTGCCGCTCGGCGAGCGCGTGATGCGCACCGATTCCTCGCCTTCGTGAATCTCGATCTCGTGGATGCCGCTCTCGTCGAGCAGATCGATCAGTTTCTTGACCTTGCGAATATCCATGGGGTGTCTATGACTCCTTGAGGGCCGCGATTGCCGCGTCCAGCGCCATCCGGTAGCCGATCACGCCGAACCCGCTCAGGGTGCCGGCGGCGACATCGGCCAGGCGCGAAGTATGGCGAAACGCCTCGCGCGCGTGGATGTTGCTGATGTGAATCTCGTAAAACGGGATGTCGACGCCCAGCAGGGCGTCGCGCAGGCTTACGCTGGTGTGCGTCAGGCCGCCCGGGTTGATCAGGATGCGGCGTACGCCCTCGCTGCGCGCCGCATGGATGCGGTCGATCAGCTCGCCTTCATGGTTGCTCTGGAAGCAGGCGAGGGTTTCCCCGGCGGCCTGGGCGTGCGCCGTCAGGTCGGCCTCGATGTCCGCCAGCGTATAGTGCCCGTACCGCTCCGGCTCCCGCTGTCCCAGCAGGTTCAGGTTGGGGCCGTTGAGCAGCAGGATAGAAGGCATGATGAGCGGAATCGGCAGCGATCCTGTCGTGAATGGACGCGATTGCACCAAAAATGGAGGGTGCATCGAATGAACGGGATTCTGCCGTACCGGTGGTGCGAGTGTCCAGCCAGACAGGCGTTTTTTGCCCGGGCTCGTGTGATGGGCGACTGCGATATGCCGATGAGTTGGGGCAGCCGTTCGAGCCTCGCGAGATTCCGGGCGAACGGTGCGTTTCGCAGGGCTCAACGCACCCTACGACACTGCCCCGATCTGCGACCATGCCCCGTAGGATGCGCAGAGCGCGGCGAATCGCATCAACGGCGGCCGGTGGGCGGTTCCAGGCGCAGGCCACGGACCTCGCCCATGGCACCGCCGGCGCGCAGCGCGGCCGCGAACGGGGACTGGCGCGCCGGTTCGCCGTTGATGCTCTCGATGGTTACGCCGCGTCGCTTCGGCAGCCAGCCGCTGCTCGCGAGCTGGCGGATCGCCTCGGTGACGAGTGCCGCGTGTGCCTCGCCGGTGTCGATGCCGGGGATGGTCTCCCAGACGAACAGCTGGCGGCCGGAAGTGGCCAGGTATAGCAGCGGCTGGCCACCGGCCAGCGCGACCAGCGCCCCGGCCACGCGGCGCAGGCGGCCCTCGGCCGCTTCCGGCGGCTCCGGCCAGGGCAGGAGCAGGCCCCAGGGGCTGGCCGGGTCGACGCTGGCCAGCCACTGGGGTTCGGGGGTGTCGTCGACCGCGCGTTCCAGGGCGCGCAGGCGATCCACCGCGCCGGCGCGGGCGAACTGCGCGCCGGTCAGGCCCTCGACGAAGTGGCCGCGGCGCAGCTTGCCGGCATCCTCCATCGCGCGGTAGACGGGGTACACGCGGCCGAAGCCGCCGGGCAGGCCCTCGGCGCGGGCCATCTCGCGGCTGACCACGCCGTAGCGGGCCAGCAGGCTCTCGGCCTGTTCGCGGGCGCGCTCGGTCAGCGACACGCCGGGGTCGATCAGCTCGGCGACCCGTGACCAGCGCCCGCCGGCCAGACCCTGTCCCGGTCGCCGGCGGCCGCGTGTGGACGTCCTGCGCTGGCCCAGGCTGCGCAGTGGCGCGAAGGTGTCGTTGGTGATCTGCCCGGCCCAGACCAGGTCCCAGATTGCGGCCTCGATCGCGTCCTGGCGGGCGTCCGGCTGCGCGCTGCGGGCCGCGCGTTCCAGCTCCAGGTAGAAGCAGGCGCCGCGCCGGTCCAAGGCCTCCAGGATCGCCTGCGCCAGCGGGTCGTCGCTGGCGGGGGTATCCGTGGCATCGGCCTCCGGTTCCAGCAGCACCATCGCCTGTTCGCGGCGCAGGAAGCGGATGCGCCCGTCGCGCTGGCCCAGCGCGCCACTTCCGACCCAGACGAATTCCCCGGAGGCGGTGATGCGGTCCAGCGCATCCAGCGAGAAGTCGCGCACCCGCATCGGCAGCACATGGGCGGTCCAGGCGGACCAGGGCAGGGCGATGCCCTCCAGTTGTGTCAGCGTGTCGCGCAGGGCGCCCGCCCCGCGGCCGGGTTCGGCCAGGCCCTGCCAGGCGGGCAGGAAGCGGCCCAGCGCACGGGCATCGACCGCGGCCGCCTCGTCGCGCAGCCGCGCCAGGGTGCGGCGTTTCAGTCGCCGCAGGATGTCCAGTTCGCACCAGTCCTCGCCGGTGCCCTGCGGGCGGATCTCGCCGCGCAGCAGCACGCCGGCGCGCTCCAAGCTCTCGAGCGCCGGCAGCAGTGCGCCCGGCGCGAGGCCGTAGCGTGCGCCCAGGTCCTCGCTTCGGAACGGGCCGTGGGTACGGGCGTAGCGGCGCAGCAGCTGTTCCAGCGGGCGCTGCGGCGGTTCCAGGAAGGCGGCGGGCAGGCCGGGCGGCGGCACCACACCTAGGGCATCGCGGTACAGCGCGGCGTCCTCGGCCGCGATCCAGCGCGGCTCGCCAGCGATGCGCACCGCCACCGCGCGCAGGGACCGGGCGAGCTGTTCCAGCCACGGCCCCGGCGCCTCGGCGCAGGCGGCCGCCACTTCGTCCGGGCTCAGGTCCCCGCGCCGGCGCAGCAGGTCGTGCAGGGCGTCGGCGTCCTGCACCCGGGTTGCCTCGGTGGCGTGTGCTAGCTCGGCCTCCAGCTCGGCCAGGGCGTCGGGGTCAATCAGCTCGCGCAGTTCGGCCTGGCCCAGCAGTTCGACCAGCATGCCGCGGTCGAGCGTGAGCGCCTGGGCCTTGCGCTCGGCCATCGGCGCGTCCTGCTCGTAGATGTAGGCCGCGACATAGGCGAACACCAGGCTGCGGGCGAACGGCGAGGCCTGCGGCGTCTCTACCTCGTGCACGCGGATGCGGCGTTCCTGCACGCCGCGCAGGATCTGGCGCAGGGCGTCCAGATCGAACACGTCGGCCAGCACCTGGCGGTAGGTCTCCAGCACCACCGGAAAACTCGCGTACTCGCGCACCGAGGCCAGCAGCTGCTGCGACTTCAGGCGTTGCGCCCACAGCGGGGTGCGCTGGCCGGGGCGATTGCGTACCAGCAGCAGGGCGCGTGCCGCGTTCTCGCGAAAGGCGCTGGCGAACAGCGTGGAGTTGCCCAGCTCGCGGGTGACCGCCTCTTCCAGCTCCTCCGGGTCGGGGAACAAGGCGTCCAGTTCGGGCAGGTCCTCGCTGTCGGCCAGGCGCAGCACGATGCCGTCGTCGGTGTACATCACCTGCACCTCGAAGCCGGAGCGGCTGGTCAGCGCGCCCTGAAGGGCCAGCGCCCAGGGGGCGTGCACGCGCGCGCCGAACGGGGTCAGGATGCAGACGCGCCAGTCGCCGACCTCGTCGCGGAAGCGCTCGACCACAATGCGCTGGTCCGATGGCAGCTGCCCGGTGGCCTCGCGCTGCTCGTCGATGTAGTCGCAGAGGGTCTCCACCGCCGCCTCCGACAGTGGCGCGTGTTCCCTGAGCCAGGTCGTGCGTTCGGCGCGGCCCATGCGGGCCAGCCGCTCGGTGGCGGCGCCGATGGCCTGGCCGAGCTGGATCGGGCGGCCGGGGCCATCGCCATGCCAGAACGGGAGCTTGCCAACCTCGCCGGGGGCGGGGGAGACGAGCACGCGGTCACGGGTAATCGCCTCCACGTGCCAGGTGCTGGCACCCAGGGTCACGTTCTCGCCGGTCTTCAGCTCGAACACCATCTCCTCGTCCAGCTCGCCGATGCGCGGCCCGCCCTCGCCGACATGCACGCCGTACAGCCCGCGGTCGGGGATGGTCCCGGCGTTCAGGCGCGCGGCCAGCGCCGCCCCCCGGCGCGGGGTCAGCTCGTCGCGGGCGCGGTCCCAGGCGAGCCAGGGGCGCAGGTCGGCGAAGTCGGTGCTCGGGTAATGGCCGGAGAGCATGTCCAGCGTGGCCTCGAGCAGCGGGCGCGACAGCTCGCGCCAGGGCGCGGCGCGGCGGACCAGCGCGTGCAGCTCGTCCACCGTGCGCGGGCGTTCGCAGACCATCGCGACGATCTGCTGGGCGAGTACGTCCAGCGGGTTGTGCGGGGCGTGGATCGGTTCCAGCGCGCCGGCCTGCATACGCTCGCCGATCACCGCGCATTCGAGCAGGTCGCCACGAAAGCGCGGCAGCAGCAGCGAGCGCGAGACCTGGCCCACGCCGTGCCCGGCGCGCCCGGCGCGCTGCAGCCCACGGGCGACCGCGCCGGGGGATTCGACCATGATCACCAGGTCCACCGCGCCCATGTCGATGCCCAGCTCCAGCGAGCTGGTGGCGACGATGCCGCGCAGGCGCCCGGTCTTCAGCCGGCCCTCGATCTCGGCACGGCGCTCGTGGGACACGCTGCCGTGGTGGGCGGCGACCAGGTCCTCCACCGGCTCGGCATCCTCCGGCTGCTGCTCCCGCCAGGCCTCGTTGATGCGCTGGACCAGGCGTTCGCACAGCCCGCGACTGTTCACGAACACGATGGTGGAGCGGTGCTCCAGGATCGCGGCCAGCAGGCGCGGCTCCAGGCGTGCGGCGCGGTCGCCGCCACCGGTAGGGAGCTGCCCGGTGCCCTGGCCGTACACCGCGCCGAGGATGGAACCGGACGGGATCGGGCCGGATGGCATGGGGCTTGTCGCCTCCGGGCCCTCGACGGTCGGTGCTGCGTGCTCGGCGGGCGGCTCCTCGGGGGCAAGGATCTCGAGGTCCAGGCGCGGTGGCTCGGCGGCGTCGATCACCTCCACCTCGCGGTCGCCGCCGAGGAAGCCGCGCGCTACTTCCACCGGGTGCACGGTGGCGGACAGCCCGATGCGCTGCGGGTCCTCGCCACAGCGTTCGGCCAGGCGTTCCAGCGACAGGGCAAGGTGCGCGCCGCGCTTGTTGCCGGCCAGCGCATGTACCTCGTCGATGATCACCGTGTGGATGGACTCGAGGTTCTCGGCGGCCTTCGAGCCCAGCAGCAAGTACAGCGATTCCGGCGTGGTCACCAGGATGTCGCCGGGTTCGCGCGCCTGGGCGCGGCGCTCGGCCTGCGGGGTGTCGCCGGTGCGGATGTGCACGACCGGCTCGCCCGGGGTCTCGTCCACGGTCTGGCCCGCGGTCTGGTCCAGACGCGCGGCGGTCTGCGCGATCCCGGTCAGCGGGGCGCGCAGGTTGCGTTCGATATCGGTGGCCAGCGCCTTCAGCGGCGAGATGTACAGCACCGAGTAGCCGCGACGGGCATCCGGTGCAAGCTCGCCGGTCAGGCGGTCAATGGCGCTGAGGAACGCGGCGAGGGTCTTGCCGCTGCCGGTGGGGGCGATCAGCAGGCAGTGGCGGCCGGCCCGGATCGCGGGCCAGCCGCGCGACTGGATCGCGGTCGCCTGCCCGAAGGCCTCGCCGAACCAGGTATCGGTCGCGGGGCGAAAGGGCGTGACCGGCATCGGCTCGGGCGTAGCGGGTCAGGCGTGGCCGACGGTGGTGTCGGTGGTGGCGTGGAAGTAGTCGCTGTCGCGCGCCAGCTCGTCGATCAACTCGTGCAGCATGGCCAGACGGCTCTCGGCGTCCGCGAACGGCGCACAGTCTTCGCACAACGGATCGCCACAGGGCTGGCGGCTGTACAGCCAGAAGTGCACGGCACCGGCCAGCAGGCCGTCGGCGACGTCGCCGGTCTCTGCGGCCTGCCCGTCATCGGCGAGCCGGTTTGCCAGCTCGATCAGGTGCTGGGCGGCGTTGTTGTAGGTCTGGTCGGCGGTGTCGTTCATGGGATCTCGGGACAGTCTTGTTTCAGCCAGCGCCAGCCCGTTTGGCCGGCACAGAACCCGACAGTTTACCGCGACTGGCCGATATTCCGAAGAAACAGCGGAATATGCCGTTCCTCCGGCGACAGGCCGCCGTGGGCACCGCGGAAGAACGGTCCCTCGTCGTCGGCCGGCGGGTCCACCAGGTAGGCGTCCTCCGCGGGCAGCAGCAGGTAGTCGCCGGCGCGTGCCCGGAGCTCGGGGTGCTCACGGTGATGCCCCGGGGGCAGGCCCAGCGTGCCGGGCCCCAGCCAGTCGGCGGCCGGGACTGCCGCCACGTCCGTGCCGAACGCGGCGTGCAGCGCACGGCGAAACTCCGCATCCCGCCCCTCCCGCACATGAGCGATGGCCGCACGGGGCTCGCCGGTCAGGCGGTGGCGCAGGCAGGCGTGCACCGCCGGGTGCTCGCGCAGGTCCAGCCGGCGTTCCATGCTGCGCATGCCGTGGTCGGCGGTGGTCAGGAAGATGCCCTCCGGGCGCTGGATCTGCGCGCAGGTCGCGGTGTAGGCCAGGTCCAGCTGCTTCAGGTGGCGCTCCACCTCCGGGCTCTCCGGGCCATAGGCGTGGCCCAGGTGGTCCAGCTCCGACCAGTACACGTAGGTGAAATGCGGCCCGGGCGTCGCGTTCACATGCGCGGCCACCCGCGCCGGCAGCTCGGACAGGTCCTCGAAGCCGATGAACGCGGCGGAGCCGTTCATCATGCGGTTGTATGGTGTGCCGCCGATCCAGTCCGGGCCGATCATGGTCGTGTGGCAGCCGAGCCGGTCGACCAGGCGGTCCGGCTGTACGCGACCGGTCAGCTCGCGGTAACCGAGCGTGGCCGGACGGTCCTCGGCGTCGCGCTCCTGGCCCATCAGCACCGTCAGCGTGCACTCGGCGGACGGCAGGCGGGTGTGCCAGCCGAGCAGGCCGTGCTGCGCGGGTGTGCGCCCGGTCAGGATGCTGCTGATCGCGGTCGCCGTGGTGCTGGGGAACACGGTCTCGAGGTCGGTTACGTAGTCTGCGCCCAGCAGCGGCGTATGGCGGCGATAGCGGGTGGCGAAGCCGTCGATCAGCCACAGCACGATGTGGCGGTCCGGCCCCAGGTGCTCGGATACGCCCGGCAGCGGCGGGTGGCTGGCCGCCGGGCTCAGGCTGGCCTCGATCTGGCCGAGCAGGTCCATCAGCCCGGGTGCTTCCAGCCGGGCGCGCAGGATGTGGTCGACGGCCGATTCGGCCGCAGGGGTGTCCCTCATGGGCAAGATTTCAGTCCTTGTCGCCCCCCATGCAGGGCGGGGAGTCGGCGACCTTGCCGGCACGCTCGAACCACTGGTCCGGGTCCAGCGTGTGCAGCGCCAGGGCGTGGATGCCACCGGCCAGCTCGTCGGCGAGGGCCTGGTTTACCAGCCGGTGTCGCGCGATCAGCTTCTGGTCACGAAAGGCCTCGGACACCACCGTCACCTTGAAATGCGACTCCGAACCGGGCGGCACGTTGTGCATGTGGCTCTCGTTCACCACCTCCAGATGCTCGGGCGCAAAGCGCTCCTCCAGCTTCCGGGTAATGGTCTCCTGCATGCTCATGGGCATTTCCTGACAATTGGATTCAACGCGTGCAGTGTTTCGCCGAGCAGCGGCGATGTCCAGATCCGCCATCCGCCGGGCGGGATGCAGCAGGGTCAACGCGAGTGGGAGGGTGTATGCGGCAGACGCTGGCGTTTGATGTGTACGGGACGCTGATTGACACGCAGGGGATTGCGGCGACGCTCAAGGGGTGGATGGGCGAGCGAGCGACGGTGCTGGCGCGTGCCTGGCGCGAGAAGCAGCTGGAGTACACCTTCCGGCGCGGGCTGAGGGGGCGCACGCGGATTTCGATACCTGCACCGAGCAGGCGTTGCGGTACTGCTGCGAGGCGCTGGGTATCGCGCTCCCACCGGGGCAGGAGGCGGAGCTGTTGCGGCGCTATCGACAGCTCCCGGCCTTCGCCGATGCCGGCCCGGCCCGCGTACTGCGCAAAGTGGTGGGAAACGATCCCGAGGCGGTCATCCGGGCGGCACGTCGAGACTAATCGTGGGTTGCCGTCCGGGTCAGGCCGCCGCCTCGGGTGGTTCCTGCAGCGGGTCGCGGAGTTCGAGGTCGACCATCAGCTCATTGGCCAGGGCCTCCAGGTCGTCCTGCAGGTTATCCAGGTCCAGGCCTTCGGGGACCCCCAGGCGGGCCTTCGCGCGGAACATCGGCTCGCCGGTCATTGAGCCCGGTTCGCAGGCGGTCTCCAGTGTCTCGACGCTCACGCCGTGGCGCGAGAGCACGGCGGTAATATCCTGCACGATCCCCGGTCGGTCGTGTCCGATCAGGTCGAGCAACACCGAGTGCCGTGCGGTCGCCGGCAGCTCGCTGCCCCGCTGGACGTGCACCTTCAACCCGTCCTTTTCTTCCAGCTCGCGCAGCGCCGCCTCCAGCTCGTCGGCTGCATCCGTGTCGACTTCCAGTAGCACCACGCCGGCAAACTGTCCGGCCAGTTGTGCCATGCGACTCTCCAGCCAGTTGCCGCCCGCCGCACGCGCCCGGGCCGCCACCGCGCTGACCATCCCCGGACGGTCCGGGCCGATGAGCGTCAGAATCAAAGATGTCTTCATGGTAAATCTCCTGTTGCCGCTGGGGCAGGACAGTCCATGGTAAGTCAAGTGATGCCCATTAGTTGCATTCACGGGGGCGTCCGGGTGTGCCGAGCGTTGAGCGCCTGTGGGGCAGGGGGTACTGTGGGGCGCCCAGACTGGACGGGCGCTTGATGGCCACCGATCCGCAACCTCAGCAGGAGACCGTCTCCACCGGGCTGGACGGCCTGGACCGGGTGCTCGACGGGCTGCGGATCGGCGACAACGTGGTCTGGCGGGTCGACGACATCGAGGACTACCGACGCTTTGTCCGGCCGTTCGTGGCCGCGGCCCGCACCCAGCGTCGCTCGATCATCTATCTGCGCTTCGGCGCCCATCCGCCGCTGGTGGAGGCCGGCCCGGGGATCGAGGTGGTGGACATCGACGCGCTGCGCGGGTTCGAGCCGTTCACCCGCCACGTCTACCGTCTGATCACCGAGCACGGTCGCGGCGCGTTCTATCTGTGCGATTGCCTGTCCGAGCTGCTGGATGCCTGGGCCACCGATCACATGGTGGGCAACTTCTTCCGCGCCATCTGCCCGTATCTGTACGAGATGGACACGGTGGCCTGGTTCGCGCTGCATCCGCACAGCCATTCGCACACCACGCTGTCGCGCATCCGCGAGACAACGCAGGTGCTGATCGACGTGCGCCGCGCCGGCGAGGCGGTGCACGTACAGCCGGTGAAGGTGTGGCAGCGCAGCTCGCCGACCATGTTCCTGCCGCACCGCCAGCACGGCACGCGGTTCGAGCCGGTGGTGGACAGCAGCGAGGCCACGCGGCTGCAGGCCCTGCTGGAGGAACAGCGCCCCGGGCAGTCGCACGGCCGGCAGCTGCTGGACTACTGGGACCGCCTGTTCCTCGCGGCCTCCGACGCGCTGGCGCAGGAGGCGCCGGCGGCCGACCGCGCCCGGGTGCAGGACGACATCCTGCGGGTGCTGATCGGTCGTGACGAGCGCATGCTGGAACTGGCGCGGCGCCATCTCGGGCTGGAAGAACTGCTGGCGATCCGCAGCCGCATGGTCGGCAGCGGCTACATCGGCGGCAAGGCCGCGGGCATGCTGCTGGCGCGGCAAATCCTGCTCGCTCAGGACCCGCAGCGCTGGGGGCGCTCACTGGAGCCGCACGACTCGCACTTCATCGGCGCGGACGTGTACTACGCCTATCTGGTACACAACGGCTGGTGGCCGCGGCTGATGCGCCAGCGCACCGCGGAGGGTTACTTCGACGAGGCGCGCAGCCTGCGCCGCGACATGCTGCACGGCGAGATCCCGCCGGAGGTGCGCCGCGAGCTGGAACGCGTGCTCGATCACTATGGCCAGTACCCGATCCTGGTACGTTCCAGCAGCCTGCTGGAAGACGGGTTCGGCAATGCCTTTGCCGGCAAGTACGAGAGCGTGTTCTGCGTGAACCAGGGCAGCCCCGGCGAGCGCCTGGCCCAGCTGGAAGACGCCATCCGCCAGGTCTATGCATCGACGATGAGCGACGATGCGCTGAGCTACCGCCAGCAGCGTGGGCTGATGGATCAGGAAGAACCCATGGCGCTGCTGCTGCAGCGGGTCAACGGCCGCTACCACGGGCGCTACTATCTGCCGGACGCCGCCGGCGTCGGGGTCTCCTGGAACACCTTCGTCTGGGACGGCGCGCTGGATCCGGCGGCCGGGATGCTGCGCCTGGTGCTGGGGCTGGGCACCCGCGCGGTGGACCGGGTCGCGCGCGACCATGCCTGCGTGGTGGCGCTGGACCGGCCCGAACGACGGCCATTTCACAGCCGGGACGAGGCGTATCGCTACTCCCAGCACGCCGCCGATGTGCTCGACATCGAGGCCAACCGCGAGGCCGCCGTGCCCATCCAGGCGCTGGCCGAGGCCGCTCCGGGCCTGCCGCTGAACCTGCTCGGCGAGATCGACCGCGAGGCCGGCCGCCGCGCCCGCGAGCAGGGGCGCGAGGAGCGCCTGTGGCGGGTGACCTTTACCCCGCTACTGCAGCGCACCGATTTCGCCCCGCTGATGCGCGACCTGCTCAAGACCCTGGAGGCCGCCTACGCCCATCCGGTGGATGTCGAGTTCACCGTGCACCTGGACGCCGACGGCGCCGCCGGCGTGAACCTGGTGCAGTGCCGCCCGCTCGCCACGCTGGGCAGCGATCGCCCGGTGGAACTGCCGGACCCGATCGACCCCGGGCAGTTGTTCTTCGCCAGTGCCGGCCGCTTCATGGGCGGCAACATGGATCTCGTCATCGATCGCGTCATCCGCGTGGACGGTGCCCGCTATGCGGTGCTGTCCCGCCCGCAGAAATACGCCGTGGCCCGCCTGGTGGGTGCCCTCAACCGCCAGTACGCCACCGCGGGTGACTGCACCACGCTCCTGATCGGCCCCGGCCGCTGGGGCACCAGCACCCCCGAGCTGGGCGTCCCCGTGCGCTTCGCCGACATCGACCGCGTGCGCATGCTGGTGGAGGTGGCCGACCCCGACGCCGGTATCGTCCCCGACCTCTCGTTCGGCAGCCACTTCTTCCAGGACCTGGTGGAGGCGCGGATCGCCTATGCTGCGCTGTTCCCCGCCGAACCGGGCTGCGAGTACCACCCCGCCTGGCTCGACGGGTGCCCCGCGCACACGCCCGAGGTCGACATCGGGGACCCCGTGGACCCCGCGGTACTCGCAACCGTGCAGGTCCATGACACCCGCGACGCCGCCCTGCGGGTGGTCGCCGACGTGGTGCAACAGCGCCTGCTCGCCTGTCAGACCGCCAACGGCTGAAATCCGCCGCGCTTGGCGCGGTAACGCTCATCCGGGGCGAAGGCTGCTTCAGAGGGGATGCCTTCCCGCTGTCGGGCGCTATCGACCTCGACGTGGCGGGGCGTACGCCCTGTTGCATTGATGCGGACGCAGCGCGGTCAATGCCGGGGGCGCTTGAATGCCGATGTTCGGGCATTGGAATATGCTTTGGGGTAGCGCCGTTTGCCCCGCGTTGCCCGGCGCGTGAAGACGATGTGAACAGCTGTGCAGGGGAGGGCGCGATGCCGCTTCCGGTGGTGTTGACGGACGTCGTGGAGCAGATGGATCCGCTCACGGATGGCTGGCAGACCTATGTCCACCGGGCGACCGGTGAGGTGGTGGGCTTCAGCGACGAAGACGAGGCCCTGGCCGAGTGTGAACCACTGGATCTTCCGGACTGGCAGCAGGAGGTGCTGCAGACGGTGCGGGCCGTACACGCCTCGGATGACTATGTGCGGCTTCCGGACCAGTTCGACTTTGACGAGTACGGGGTGATGGATCAGTTCTGCCGCCTGCAGGAGGATCCGGCAGTCCGCGCCAAACTGCTGGAGGCCATCCGAGGTCGCGGTGCGTTCCGCCGGTTCAAGGACCTGATCCATGACAGGGGGATCGAGCAGGACTGGTATGCCTGTCGCGACAAGGCGCTGAAGGCGTTCCTCGCCGATTTTTTCGAGGCGGAGGGTATCCCCTTTGTCGAAGCGTGACAGCCACCCGTTCTACGGCTGCTGTGGACCACCCCAACCGAACTGAGGCGTTGCAGTGATCTGTTGAATTCAGGCGTGCGAACAAGGCGTGGTGACTGCCGTGCGGTCAGTCGGCGTAGATCATGCGGCGGGTCATACCGCCGTCGGCGGTCCATATCTGGCCGGTGACGAAGCCGGCGTCGGGGCCGAGCAGAAAGGCGGTGAGGGCGGCGATGTCGCCGGGCTGGCCGACGCGGCCGACCGGGTGCTGGGCGTGGTCCTGTGCGGACAGCGGTTCGGCCTGTTGCTGGTCGGGGCTGCGGGTGTCGATCCAGCCGGGGCGGATGGCGTTGACGCGGACCTCCGGGCCGGCGCTGATGGCCAGCGCGTGGGTGAAGGCGTCCAGCCCGCCCTTGCTGGCGGCGTAGGCCTCGGTGTCCGGCTCCGACTGCAGGGCGCGGGTGGAGCTGATGTTCACGATGGCGCCCCGGCGGCGGCGCAGCAGGGGCAGGGCGTACTTGCCGAGCAGGAAGACGCCGGTCAGGTTGGTATCCAGCCAGCGCTGCCAGTCGGCCAGCTCCAGTTCTTCCAGTGGCCCGGAGTGCGGGTCGCTGATGCCGGCGTTGTTCACCAGGGCATCGAGGCCGCCGTACCATTCCTCCGTGCGCCGAATGGCCTCGCGGACCTGTTCCTCGTCGCGGACATCCAGCGCGATGGCCCGGGCGGCGGGCCCCAGGCTCGCGGCGGACTGTTCGCATTCGCGGCCGTCGACATCGGCCAGCACCACCTGCCAGCCATCCTGCATCAGGCGCTCGGCGATGCCGAGGCCGATCCCGCGCGCGGCGCCGGTGACCAGCGCGATCCGTTGCGGCCCACTGTCCGGGGTCTCAGGCACTGGCCGTCTCGGGCAGGTTGTAGAAGGCGCGGGCGGTGGCGGTGGTGTGGGCGGCGAGGTCTTCCGGGGCCTCGTCGCGCAACCGGGCCACGTATTCGCCGATGTGGGGGAGGAAGGCGGGTTCGTTGCGGCGGCCGTTACCGAGCTTCTTGCCGGTGCCCTTGGGCAGGGTGCGCGGCAGGAGGTAGGGGGCGTCGGTCTCGATCATCAGGCGGCCGCGCGGGATGCGCGGCACCAGCGGGTGCAGGTGGGTGCCGCGGCGCTCGTCGCAGACCCAGCCGGTGATGCCGATGTGGCAGTCGAGGTCGAGGTATTCGGCCAGGGCGTCGGCCTCGCCGGTAAAGCAGTGCACCACGGCGGCCGGCAGCTTGTCGCGCCAGCGGCGCAGGATCTGGGCGAAGTCGTGGTGGGCATCGCGTTCGTGCAGGAACACCGGCAGCCCGAGATCGGCGGCCAGCTCCAGCTGGGCCTCGAAGGCGATGCGCTGCTGCAGGCGCGGCGAGTGGTCACGGTTGTAGTCCAGCCCCATCTCGCCCATGGCGACCACGTTTTCGTCCGCGCGGGCGAGGTCACTGAACCGCGCGGCGATCGCGTCGGTCCACTGTTTGGCCAGGTGCGGATGCACGCCCAGGGTGGCGCGGCAGCAGTCCGGGTACTGGTCGGCGATCTCCAGGCACTTCTCGCTCTGGTGGGCGTCGGCGCCGGTGATCAGCATCCAGGAGACGCCGGCCTCGCGGGCGCGCTCGAGGACCTCGTCGCGTTCCTTGTTGAAGGATTCGTGGGTGAGGTTGAAGCAGATATCGATCCATTCCATGCGCGGTATGCTAACGGATTGGACGCGCAGCGCCAGATCCCCGGCGCCGTCATTGCGAGGCGCCAATGGGGCCGTGGCAATCTGTTCGGGTGGGCTCGGTCGCGCCTCGGGGTGGCGGATGGAGGTTGCTTCGTCGCCTTCGGCTCCTCGCAATGACGGGGGTAAGGAACGGTGTCATCGCGAGGAGCGCAGCGACGTGGCGATCTCTGTGAGGAAGCCCCGGTGGTGGAACCGAGAAACGTGGGGAGTGGCGGATGGAGGTTGCCGCGGCGCCTTCGGCGCCTCGCAATGACGTTGCCTTTGTCGGGGTTTAGCGTTCGTGCTTGCCGGGCGTGATACGTGTGGAAAGCGATTGATGACTGGAGTTTGGAATGCGTGATGCGAGTCCCCAGGCGGTTTATCTGAGCGATTACCAGCCGCCGGCGTTTGTGGTGGAGGACCTGGAGCTGGACTTTGATCTGGCCGCGGCGACCACCGAGGTGACCACGCGCATGGCGGTGCGGCGCAACCCGCAGGCGGTGGAGCCGAACGGGGCGCTGCGGCTCTACGGCGATGGCGTCGAGCTGGTGTCACTGACCGTGGATGGCGCGGAGCCGGGCGAGGACCTGCTGGAGCAGGATGCCGAGGGCCTGCTGCTGCACGGCCTGCCGGAGCGTGCGCGGCTGGAGATCGTCAGCCGCTGTCACCCGGAGCAGAACACCGCGCTGGAAGGCCTGTACGCCTCCAGCGGCAATCTGTGCACGCAGTGCGAGCCGGAGGGCTTTCGCCGCATCACCTTCTTCCCCGACCGCCCGGATGTGCTGACCACCTACCGCGTGCGCCTGGAGGCGGACCGGGCGCAGTACCCGGTGCTGCTGGCCAACGGCAACCGCGTGGAGGCCGGCGAGCTGGACGGCGGGCGCCACTACGCGGTGTGGGAGGACCCGTTTCCCAAGCCGTCGTACCTGTTCGCGCTGGTCGCCGGGGATCTGGCCTGCCAGCGCGACACCTTCACCACCATGTCCGGGCGCGAGGTGGCGCTGGAGCTTTATGTGGAGGCGCACAACGCCGATCGCTGCGATCACGCGCTGGCCTCGCTGAAGCGGGCGATGCGCTATGACGAGGAGGCCTTCGGCCGCGAATACGATCTGGACGTGTACATGATCGTCGCGGTGGACGACTTCAACATGGGGGCGATGGAGAACAAGGGGCTGAACCTGTTCAACGCCAAGTACGTGCTCGCCAGCCCCGACACCGCCACCGACAGCGACTTTGTCGCCATCGAGTCGGTGATCGCCCACGAGTACTTCCACAACTGGTCCGGTAACCGCGTGACCTGCCGCGACTGGTTCCAGCTGTCGCTGAAGGAGGGGCTCACGGTCTTCCGCGACCAGGAGTTCACCACCGACTGCACCCTGTTCGGGGTCAAGCGCATCGACGATGTCTCGCTGCTGCGCGCCCATCAGTTCCCCGAGGACGCCGGGCCGCTGGCGCACCCCGTGCGCCCGGACCACTACGCCGAGATCAACAACTTCTACACCCTGACGGTGTACGAGAAGGGCGCGGAGCTGATCCGCATGCTGCGTACCCTGATCGGGCGCGAGACCTTCCGCCGGGGGCTGGATCTCTACTTCCAGCGCTTCGACGGCCAGGCAGTGACGACAGACGACTTTGTCGCGGTGATGGCCGAGGCCAGCGGGCGCGATCTCTCCCGCTTCAAGCGCTGGTACACCCAGGCCGGCACGCCGCACGTGACCGCAAGCACCGCGTTCGACGGCCCCGGCGGACCGGCCCGTATCACACTCGCGCAGGAGACCCCGCCGACCCCGGGGCAGGCGCACAAGGAGCCGGTGGTGATCCCGGTGCGCATGGCCTTTCTCGATGCCGACGGCCAGCGCATCCGCGCGCGCCGGGAAGGCGACGAGGCCGAGCGCGACGAATGGGTGCTCGAGCTGGATGCCGCCGAGCACACCTTCTGCTTCGAAAATCTGTCCGCCGAGCCGGTCGCGATCTCCTGGCTGCGCGGCTTCTCCGCCCCGGTGATCCTGAACGCCAACCAGGGCGTGGACGAACTGGCCCACCTGCTGGCGCACGACGATGACGCCTTCTCCCGCTGGGAGGCCGCGCAGACCCTGTTCCGCCGCGCGATCCGCACGCGCATCCAGCACGACGCCGCCGACTCCGCGCTGGAGGCCGCCACCGAGCACGCCCTGCATGCCCTGATCGAGGACCCGGCGATCGAGCCGGTGCTGCTGGCGACTATCCTGCAACTGCCGCCCACGCGCGAGCTGGCCGAGCTGTTCGAGCGCGTCGATCCGGTGCGCCTGCGCATGGAGCGCGACGACCTGGAGAAGCGCCTTTACGCCCCGCTGGCCGGCGCGATGCAGCAGATCCAGCCGAAGCTGGATGCCGTGGACAACGGCGCCTTCACCGCCGAGGCGATGGGCCGGCGCCAGTTGCGCAACCGCCTGCTGGCGCTGCGTGTGGCCGCCGGCGACCAGGCCGCGGTGCCGGAGGCCCTGGCGCAGTGCCAGAAGGCGCGCAGCATGACCATGCGCATGGGTGCGCTGAATGCGGTGAACGAGCTGGATCACGAGGCACGCGAGGTGCTGCTGACGGACTTCGAGCAGCGCTACCGCGACGATCCGCTGGTGCTGGACAAGTACTTCGGCCTGCAGGCCGGCAGCCAGGTCCCCGGCGGCTTCGAGCGCCTGGAGGCGCTGCTGGGGCACCCCGGGTTCCGCTGGACCAACCCGAACCGGGTGCGTGCGGTGCTGGGGCCGTTCATGGCGCGCAACGAACGCCATTTCCACCAGGAAGATGGCGCGGGCTACCGCCGCATGGGCGCCTTCATCGAGAAGCTGGATCCGATGAACCCGCAGACCGCCGCGCGCCTGGCCCAGCCGCTGACGCGCTGGCAGAAGGTGGACAGCGTTCGCGGCGAGCAGATGCGTGCGGAACTCGAGCGCCTCGCCGCACTCGAATTGTCGCGCGACCTGCGCGACGTGATCGAGCGCGCGCTCGCGTAGGAGGCCAGCCCTCTGGCCGATGGGTGCTGGTCAGGTCGCAATCGGCCAGGGGCTGGCCTCCTACAGTGGGTAGCCCCGGATTTGCAGGAGACGAGCCCCTCGCCGATGGGGCGCTGGTTAAGTCCCCATCGGCCAGAGGGCTGGCCTCCTACAGGGATGGCGCCCAAGGGTGTGGGGTGTGGTATGTTGACCGCCGATTGCTGGGCCGAGATGGCCCCAAACGAGGTTTGGCCGACGTGAAAAGGGTCTTCCACCGACTGCTGTGCTGGATGCTGGTGCTGGCGATTGCCGGCCTGCCGGCGCTCGCGGCGGTTGCGAGTGTGGAAGACGGGCACGCCGGGCATGCGATGCACGGGGCCCAGTCGAAGGGCGACAAGGCTGCGGATCACGCGGCCCACGATCATCCGGATGCCCACTCACATGATCACGCGCACGGCGACGACCATGATCACCATGCGCATGACGATCATGCCGACACCCGGCATGCCGACGACCATACCCACGAGACTTCGGATTCCTCTGCTGCCAGCGGGGTGATCCAGCACGTGGATTGCGTGGATGCCGCCTGCCTGGCGAGTTGCTCGGCCTGCAGCCACTGCCAGGGCATGCCGTCCATCACCGGCATGCACCTGCTGACTCCGGTCACGCAGGCCATGAGCCTGTACTCCTTCCAGAACGGTCCGCCTGCGACCGCGTTATACCGACCCCCGATCCTCTCCTGATCTGACTGTACCGGCCCGAGCGCCGGGGCTGTCCGCACGTCCGGGTTCCACCCGGTACTGGTGGGCGGCAAGGCCGTGTCGCGCGTTCGCGCGGGATGCGGAATCGAAGTCCGATCAAGGAGATTTTCACGATGCGAGCAACCCGATTGCTGCTCCCCGTCGTTTCGGTGCTGTTCCTCGCCGGTTGCGCGGTCACCGCGCCCGAGCTGGACCGCTCCGAACTGGCGGAGGACATCTCGGTGCAGGGGATCGACCTGCCCGAGTCGGAGATGCCCCGCCCCTCTGGCGAGCTGACGCTCGAGGAGGCCATCCATCAGGCCCTGTGGCGCAACCCGCGTATGCAGCAGGCCTACGCCAAACTGGATCTGACGGCCGCCGACGTGGTCGAGGCCTCCCAGTTTTCGAATCCCACCCTGTCGCTGTCGGTGATGCGCCCCGAGGGCGGTGGCGGTAACGAAGTCGGGGTCGGGCTGGCCTGGGGTATTTCCGGTCTGCTGATGCGCAGTGCGCGTCAGGACATTGCCGAATCCCACTGGGAGTCCACCCGTCTGCAACTGGCCGAAGGCATGGTGGCCCTTGCCTCGGACACGGAGCGCGCCTGGTATGACGCAGTGGCCGCGCGCCAGCGGGCTCAGGTGCAGGCGCTGGAGACCCGGGCGGCGGATCTCGGGTCGCTGCTGGGCGAGCGCTTCTACGACGCCGGCAACATGACGGACCTTAAACGCGCGCAGCTGCGCATCCGTGCCGCCGAGGCGCGGCTGAAGCTCGAGGATGCGCGTCAGCGCGAACGCGAGACACGTCTGCGTCTGGCCCACCTGATGGGGCTGCCCGGCGAGGTCGATGACTGGGAGGTCCCCGGCAAGCTGCCGCTGCCGCTGGCCGGCGTGGAGGATCGCGAGGGCCTGGTCGAACAGGCCCTGGAGCAGCGTCTGGACCTGCGGGCCGTGGACCATGCCCTGGAGGGGCTCACCGAGGGTGTGGCCCTGGTGCGGCGCTATCGCTGGTTGGGCGACATCGAGCCCGGTATCGAGTTTGAGCGCGAGACGGACGGCACCCGCCTGTGGGGCGGTGGCATTTCGTTCACCCTGCCGATCTTCAACCAGAATCAGGCCGGCATCGCCCGCGCCGAGGCACGACTGGAGGACGGCGAGGCCCGACGGGCCCAGCTGGAGCAGGCCGTTACGGCCGATGTCCACCAGCACTTTGTGCGACTGGCCCATCACCGGGACAAATTCAGCGCCAAGCGCTACGAGCTGCTGCCGGCCCGCGAGATCGAGCTGGAGCGCATGCAGGAACGTGTGAACTTCATGTTCGACGATGTCTTCGACCTGCTGGTGACCAAGCAGGAAGAGCTGGCCGACTGGCAGCGGGCCGTGGCCGCGCTGGGTGACTACTGGCGGGCACGCGTGGATCTGGCCTTTACGGTGGCCGGCGAGCTGCCGGATGGAGCGCCGGGTGACGAGGGCTACCTCGAGACCGACGCGCTCGAGCATGACCCGTCCGAGATGGATCACGACCATCATGACCACGGTGACCACGGTGACCACGGTGACCACGGTGACCACGGGGACCACGGGGATCACGGGGATCACGGGGATCACGGGGATCACGGGGATCACGGGGATCACGGGGATCACGGAGATCACGGGGATCACGGAGATCACGGAGATCACGGAGATCACGGAGATCACGGAGATCATGACCATGGCGATCACGGTGACCACGGCGACGACGGTCACGGAGGGCATCACTGATGAAACGGCGTAACTTCCTGCTGGCCGCCGGCGCGGCAATGCTGCCGGCAACCACCCTGACCCGGGTGATGGCCGAAACGGGTCACGAGCACCACAACGAGGGCGAAACCACGCCCGGCGAGCGCACCGATCAGGGCTACATGCCGGTGCACACGCCGAACGGCTGGACCCTGCCGTACGAGATGAAC
>NZ_ARQK01000055.1 GCF_000385215.1 Thioalkalivibrio thiocyanoxidans ARh2 | reverse complement strand
AGGGGCTCGGCCGCTTTTGCGCGCGCACGGCGTTGCGGCTCCCTTGTGCAGAATGACTGCACGGCGGTCACCGCGCCTTGTTCGCACGCAAAAGCGACTCGAGCGCGAACGCGTGCATGAATCAGTGTTCCCCTAATCGAGGTACTCCATGGCTTCACGCAACCCCGTGTCCGATACGAACCTGGGTGGCTTTGATGCCGCCGCGCTCGCCGTGGATGGCGTTCGGGGCCTGACGCCCTATCAGCCGGGCAAGCCGGTCGCGGCGCTGGAGCGGGAGCTGGGCATTCGGCAGGCGATCAAGATGGCCTCCAACGAGAATCCGCTGGGGCCCTCGCCCCAGGCGGTGGAGGCCGCGCGCGCGGCCATGAGCGAGGCCCACATCTATCCCGATGGGGCAGGCTTCGAACTGAAGGCCGCGCTGGCCACCCGGCATGGTGTCGAACCGGACGCCATTACCCTTGGAAACGGGTCCAACGAGGTTCTGGAGCTGATTGCGCGTGCGTGGCTGGCGCCCGGTCGGGCCTCGGTCTTTTCGGCTCATGCCTTTGCCGTCTACCCGCTGGTCACGCAGGCGGTGGGGGCGGAGGCGCGCGTGATCGATGCCCTGCCGGCGACCGACCTGGAGCAGCCCTACGGCCATGATCTGGCGGGGATGCAGAAGGCCGTGGATGACACCGTGCGGGTGGTGTTCGTCGCCAATCCGAATAACCCGACCGGGACCTGGGTCGGGCGCTCGGCGCTGGAGGCGTTTGTGGCGGCGATGCCGGCCACCACGCTGGTGGTGATCGACGAGGCCTACGCGGAATACGTCGAGCAACACGACTATCCCGACACCACCCAATGGGTTTCGCGCTACCCGAATCTCATCGTGACCCGCACGTTCTCCAAGATTCAGGGCCTTGCCGGCCTGCGCCTGGGATACTCCATCAGCTCGCCCGCGGTTGCGGAACTGCTCAATCGCGTGCGCCAGCCGTTCAATGTGAATGCGCTTGCCCAGGCTGCGGGGTTGGCGGCGCTGGGGGACTCATCGCACATCGAGCGTTCGGTGCGCGTGAATCGCGAGGGCCTGGTGCAACTGGGCGAAGGCTTGCGCGAGCGGGGACTTCGCGTAATCCCTTCGGTGGGCAACTTCATCACCTTCGACACCGGACGTGATGCGGGGCCGGTGTTCGAGGCGCTGCAGCGCGAAGGCGTAATCACCCGACCGGTGGAGAACTACGGGCTGCCCGGACATCTGCGGGTGACGGTCTCCACGGCCGAGGACAACGAACGTTTCCTGCAGGCACTGGATCGGGCCCTGGCATGATCGAGCGGCTGGTCATCTTCGGGGTCGGCCTGATCGGTGGCTCGCTCGCGCTCGCCTTGCGCGAGGCGGGTGCTGTACGCGAGATCGTGGGCTGTTCGCGCAATGCAGACAACCTGCGCGAGGCGCAGCGTCTGGGCGTGATCGATCGCTGGACGACCTCTGTGGCAGAGGCCGCGGAAGGGGCGGACATCGGTGTACTGGCGGTGCCTCTGGGGGCGATGGGGCCGCTGGCGCGCGACCTGGCCGGCTGGTGGCCGGAGGACAGCCCGTTGACCGATGTCGGCTCGAGCAAGCAGGCCGTGATCGACGCGGTGACCGAGGGCTTTGGCACCACGCCGCGCCAGTTTGTGCCCGGACACCCGATCGCCGGGACCGAGAAAAGCGGGGTAGCGGCCGCTTTTCCCCGCCTGTTTCGGGACCGGCTGGTGATCCTGACCCCGGCGGATGCGACGAATCCGCTGGCCAGTGATCGCATTGCACAGATGTGGCAGGCGACCGGGGCGCGGGTGGAGTTCATGACGCCCGCCCACCATGATCGGGTCCTCGCGGCCACGAGCCACCTGCCGCACGTGCTGGCCTACACGCTGGTGGCGTCGCTGTCGGACATGAGCGAACGCGACGAGATCTTTCATTATGCCGCGGGCGGGTTTCGCGACTTCACCCGCATTGCCTCGTCGGACCCGGTGGTCTGGCGCGATATCTGTCTAGCCAACCGCGCGGCGATCCTCGAGGTGATCGAGCGCTATCAGGGTGACCTGGAACAACTGCGTGGGATGATCGAGTCCGCCGACGGGCCCGCGATCGAAGCCCGCTTTCGGCATGCAAAGGAAACCCGGGACCGCTTTTGCGACCCGGCGGACGCACAACTGGATACCTGAGACATGAACACCTTTACCGTACAGCCGGGGGGCACGCTCTCCGGTGCGGCCCGCGTGCCGGGCGACAAGTCCATTTCCCATCGCTCGATCATGCTGGGTGCGCTGGCCGAGGGCGAAACCCGCGTCAGCGGCTTTCTCGAAGGGGCCGATTGCCTGGCGACGCTGGAGGCGTTTCGGGCGATGGGCGTGCCGATCGAGCGCAAGGGTCCCGGCGAGGTCGTGATCCAGGGGCGGGGCCTGCAGGGCCTTCGGGCGCCGGATCGTCCGCTGGACATGGGCAACTCCGGAACGGCCATGCGGCTGCTGTGCGGGGTGCTCGCCGGGCAGTCGTTCGATAGCGAACTGATTGGCGATGAATCCCTGACCCGTCGTCCGATGCGCCGTGTCACGGAGCCCCTGGCCCGCATGGGTGCGCAGATCGAGACTAGCGAGGCGGGTACGCCGCCCCTGCGTATCCGTGGCGGTGCGCCCCTGCGGGGTACCGATCATGTGCTGGAGGTCGCCAGCGCACAGGTCAAGTCCGCGATCCTGCTGGCGGGTCTCTGGGCAGAAGGACCGACCTGCGTCACGGAACCCGCGCCCACTCGGGATCACACCGAGCGCATGCTGAATGGCTTCGGCTGCGTCGTGACCCGGGATGGCCCGAAGGCCTGCGTCACCGGGGGCGGGCGCCTGCAGGCGAGTTCCGTGGATGTCCCGGCGGACATCTCCTCGGCCGCGTTTTTTCTGGTGGGAGCCAGCATCGCGACGGGCTCGCAGATGCGCCTGGAGCATGTGGGCATCAACCCGACCCGGACCGGCGTGATCGACATCCTGCGCCTGATGGGTGCGGACATCCGGGTGGAAAACGAGCGCGAAGCCGGCGGAGAACCGGTGGCTGACATCGAGGTGCACGCCACCCCCCTCAAGGGGATCCACATCCCGACCGAGCTGGTGCCGCTGGCGATCGACGAATTCCCGGCCATCTTCGTCGCGGCGGCCTGCGCCGAGGGCGAGACAGTGCTGACCGGCGCAGAAGAACTGCGGGTCAAGGAGAGTGACCGCATCCAGGTGATGGCCGACGGCCTTCAGGCCCTGGGTGTGCAGTGTACGGTGCAGCCTGACGGGATTCGCATCCAGGGTGGCGAGGGCTTTTCCGGCGGAGAGGTCGACAGCCATGGCGACCACCGGATCGCGATGTCGTTCGCGATGGCGGGGCTGCGGGCCAGTGCCCCGATACGTATCCGCGACTGCGCGAATGTAGCCACGTCCTTCCCGGGGTTCGTGGATCTGGCCCGCGCCGCCGGCCTGTCGCTGGAGGCGGCATGACGGCGGAAATCCCGGTGCTGACCATCGACGGCCCGGGTGGGGCCGGCAAGGGGACCGTATGCATGCGTGTCGCCGCGGCGATGGGCTGGCACCTGCTCGACAGCGGGGCCCTGTACCGACTGCTGGGCCTGGCCGCCCGCCAGCATGGGGTCGAGTTGACCGATATTGCCGGTCTGGAACATCTGGCCGCATCCCTGGATGTCAGCTTCGAAATCGACCGCGACGCCACGCGGGTGACGACCCTGCTCGAAGGTCAGCCGGTGGACGTTCTGCTGCGCACCGAACAGGCCGGTTCTGATGCCTCGCAAGTCGCCGCGCTACCTGCGGTACGCGAGGCGTTGCTGGATCGACAGCGGGGTTTTGCACAGGCCCCGGGGCTGGTCGCGGACGGGCGTGACATGGGCACCGTGGTGTTCCCGGATGCGGACCTCAAGATCTTCCTCACGGCCTCCGCGGAGGAAAGGGCGCGTCGGCGTTACATGCAGTTGAAGGAACAAGGACTTAGTGCTAATCTTTCTGGCCTTCGGGACGAGATGGAGGCGCGCGACCGCCGTGACCGCGAGCGTAGCGTGGCCCCCCTCAAGCCCGCCGAAGATGCCTGGGTGCTGGATACCACGGAACTCGACATCGTCAGCGTGGTGGACATGATCCTGGAGCGCCTCCGGGACGTACTCCCGGAACAAAGCCCCCGAATCGAGGGATAGCCTCGAAGCGGGTTCATTAACGTTCAAACCCTCTTGTAGGAAGTTTCTGCAGGAGTTTGTTTAATCACAGGTTTTTAAATCCATGAGTGAAAGTTTCGCGCAACTGCTCGAAGAGAGCATGGCCTACACCCAGATGCAGCCGGGTGCCATCCTCAGTGCCACCGTCATTGAGGTAACCCCGGATGTGGTCGTGGTGAACGCCGGCCTGAAGTCCGAGGGGGTCATCCCCACCGAGCAGTTCATGAACGACGAGGGTGAGCTCGAGGTCCAGGTCGGCGATGTCGTCGAAGTGGCCCTCGAGACCCCGGAAGACGGTTTCGGCGAGACGCGCATGTCGCGCGAGAAGGCCAAGCGGGCCAAGGCCTGGGACCGTCTTGAAGGTGCGATGGAAGAAGAGCAGTACGTCACCGGCAAGATCTCCGGCAAGGTCAAGGGCGGCTACACCGTCGAGCTGGGCGATATCCGGGCGTTCCTGCCGGGTTCACTCGTGGATGTCCGTCCGGTACGCGACACCGCGTATCTGGAAGGCAAGGAGCTGGAGTTCAAGCTGATCAAGCTGGACCGGCGCCGCAACAACGTGGTCGTCTCCCGCCGTGCGGTGGTCGAGCAGGAATACAGCGCCGAGCGCGAGGAACTGCTGAAGAACCTGCAGGAAGGCGCGGTCGTCAAGGGCATCGTGAAGAACCTCACCGACTACGGTGCGTTCCTCGACCTGGGCGGCATCGACGGCCTGCTGCACATCACCGACATGGCCTGGAAGCGCGTGAAGCATCCGTCCGATGTCGTTGAAATCGGTCAGGAAGTCGAGGTCAAGGTGCTCAAGTTCGACCGCGAGCGCATGCGTGTCTCGCTGGGCCTGAAGCAGCTGGGCGAGGACCCGTGGGAGAACATCACCCGCCGTTACCCGACCGGCACCCGCATCTTCGGCAAGGTCACCAACATCACCGACTACGGTTGCTTCGTGGAAATCGAAGACGGCGTGGAAGGCCTGGTGCACGTGTCCGAGATGGACTGGACCAACAAGAACGTCAATCCGGGCAAGGTCGTGGCCATCGGCGACGAGGTCGAGGTGATGATCCTGGACCTGGACGAAGAGCGCCGCCGCATCTCGCTGGGCATGAAGCAGTGCCAGTCCAACCCGTGGGACGACTTCGCCGCCAACCACAACCGTGGCGAGAAGGTCCGTGGCCAGATCAAGTCGATCACCGACTTCGGCGTGTTTGTTGGCCTGGACGGCGGTATCGACGGCCTGATCCACCTGTCCGACCTGTCCTGGCACGAGCCGGGTGAAGAGGCGATCCGCAACTTCAAGAAGGGCGACGAGGTCGAGGCCGTGGTCCTGTCCGTGGATCCGGAGCGCGAACGCATCTCGCTGGGCCTGAAGCAGCTGGACCGCGACCCGTTCGCCAACTTCGTGGCCGAGCACAGCAAGGGCAGCATCGTGAAGGGCACGGTCAAGGAAGTGGACGCCAAGGCCGCCGTGATCGAACTGGCCGACGGCATCGATGGCATCCTGCGTGCAGCCGACATCTCCCAGGATCGCGTGGAGGATGCGCGTACCGTCCTGAACGTAGGCGACGAAGTCGAGGCCAAGTTCATGGGTGTGGACAAGAAGACCCGCGCGATCAGCCTTTCCATCAAGGCGAAGGACCGCGCCGAAGAGGCGGAGATGATGTCCGACTATTCTGCCACCGGTAGCGCGACGACCTCCCTGGGCGATCTGCTGAAGGAACAGATGGGCAAGAACGACTAAGTCCGTCACAATAAAGTCCACGGTGTCCATGGGGATGCCGTGGACTGTTTTTTATCCGCGTACTGCGGACCCTTTTCTCCTGTCTGTGACGAGCGTCAGATGACCAAATCGGAATTGATCGAAAGCCTCGCCCAGAAATCGCCTCACTTGCCCGCACGGGATGTCGAGATGTGCGTGAAGGCGTTGCTGGAACGCATGAGTCAGGCCCTGGCGAATGGTCAGCGAGTGGAGATTCGCGGCTTTGGGAGCTTCTCGCTGCATTTCCGGCCGCCACGGCTAGGCCGCAACCCCAAGACGGGTGACGCGGTAGCGCTACCTGGCAAGCATGTCCCGCACTTCAAGCCCGGCAAGGAACTGCGTGAACGGGTAAATACACCCGCGGTTGCCGACGAGTAGCCGGGATGTCCGATCGACGGCGCCAGCAGGTACGCAACGTACTCGCGTTCGTCTTGCTGATCGTGATTTCCTCGGCGATCGGCATTCTTGTCGTGTTCAACGAAGGCCATGTCACCCTGAGCCTTCCGTGGACGGACGTACAGGCACCCCTGGTGGTCTTGCTCGGTATCTCGGCGCTGGTCGGTGTCGTGATTACGGCTTCCATCTTCTGGGTACGGATTCGCCGGCTGAATCAGAAGGTCGCGGACCTGCGAGCGGAGAACCGGGCCTTGCAGACCGAGGTCGAGCAGATGCGTACCGCCCCCATGCGGGATTTCTACTAGGGAAACCCTGATCAAATGCACAGGCCTGCACCCGAGTCGATTCTGTCCGCAGACGATGTGCGGTGAACGTCGTATAGTCGTGCGATACAAACCCCGCAAGCACGCTGCACAACGCAGATCGACCGTGCCACAGTATCCCCGCTCATGAACGAGCTCCTCACTCGACGCCGCGCCGGCCATGCACCTGCACAGGCAGCAATCGCCGTGCCCGGGGCAATCTCGTGATCAACGACTGGTTCTGGTTGTTGTTGCCGCTGGCTGCCGCCAGCGGATGGTGGGTTGCACGCCGTGTCCATACGGAAGACCAGCCGGATCAGGAACCCTCTCTTAATCGCTACCTGGAGGGGGTCCGGTACTTGCTGGACGACCGTACAGATGATGCGCTTCAGGCCTTCATCGAGATGGTGGAGGTGGATCACGAAACTTTCGAGACGCACGTGATCCTCGGTCGTCTGTTCCGGCGGCGGGGCGAGGTGGACCGCGCGATCCGAATTCACCAGAACCTGGTGGCCCGTCCTTCGCTGAAGGATGAACAGCGGGCACAAGCGCTGTGCGAGTTGGGCCAGGACTTCCTGCTGGCCGGGGTGCTCGACCGGGCCGAAGCGGTTTTTCGGGAACTCGCGGACTCGCCGCATCAGGCGGTCAGAGCCTTGAAGGGGCTCCAGCACGTATACGAGACGCAACGCGAGTGGGAGCGGGCGATCGAGGTTGGCACACGCCTGAAGTCGCATGGCGTGCCGAATGAGAATCTGCGGATCGCACATTATCACTGTGAGCTGGCTACCATCGCCCTGGATGCGGGTGATCGCGCTACAGCGGCCGAGCGTGCGACACAGGCCGAGGGCGAGGTGCCCGGGCTGTCACGCGCGTTGTTGATCCAGGCCGAAATTGCGGAACGCGAAGACCGGATCCCGGATGCCATTGCCCACGGGCGCGAAGCGGTGGCACGTACGCCGCAACTCGCGCCGCTGGTCGTGCCGCGGCTGGAACGACTCCATCAGGCGCTGCCCGGGGAGAATCGTCTGGGGCAGCTGGAGCAAACCCTGGAGGATCTCGCCAGCAGCCGCGGGATCACGGTCGCCCGCATCGCGCTGATGCGCCTTTACCGGCGTACGGGGCGGCTGGATGCGGCGCTCTCCGAGCTGGGGATGATCTTGTCGCAGAGGCCGGTGCCAACGTCGGGCTTGCTGGAGGCCGTTCGCTGGATGAAGATTCTACCAGCGGTCCAGGAATACAACACCGAATTTGCCGCATTCGAGAAAGCGCTGTCGGACCAGCTGGGTAGCCAGCATCTTTACCAGTGCGTGAATTGCGGCTACCAGGGACGAGCGCACGTCTGGCAATGCCCGAGCTGCAGACGCTGGGACACGTTGCGAGGCCTGGACTTCGAACTCGACGCGACCACCGAGGAAGCGGAGGATGCCCTCGTTCGTGAACGGACGCACTGAACAACACTAAACCGGGGAGAACCATGCGAACTGCCGTCGATTCACCAGCCCCCAGGCTGATAGTGGCGCTGGATTTTGCCGAGGCCGAGAGTGCCGTCGCACTTGCTCGCAGCCTGGACCCGTCCCATTGCGCGCTGAAAGTCGGGTTTGAGCTGTTTGTGGTGGCCGGGCCGGATCTGCTGGGAAGGCTTCATGACCTCGGATTTCGTGTCTTTCTGGATCTCAAGTTTCATGACATCCCGAATACGGTCGCTGCGGCTTGTCGTGCGGCGGCTCGCACCGGGGTATGGCTCGTGAATGTCCACGCCAGCGGCGGGCTGCAGATGATGCAGGCCGCGCACGAGGCAGTACGCGAGGTGAATGATCATACGGCCGTGCTGGGCGTGACTGTGCTGACTTCCAGCGACGCACAGACACTGCGCGAGACCGGAGTGCAGCGAGATCCCGAGGCACAGGTACGGCTGCTGGCCAACCTGGCCATCGCCCAGGCCGGTCTCGAGGGTCTTGTGTGTTCCGCGCAGGAGGCGCACCTGTTGCGCGAGGAGCTCGGTTCGGGCCCGATGCTGGTAACGCCCGGAATCCGCCTTCCGGATGCGGAAGGGGATGATCAGCGCAGGGTCATGACGCCGGAAAGCGCGATCCAGGCCGGCGCCAGTGCGATTGTCGTCGGACGTCCGATCACCCGTGCAGCGGATCCTGCTGCGGCTGCGAACGATTTTGCACTTCGTCTGGAGAGGGTTTTCCAGAACCACTGATCCCGTTAGGATGAGCATGGCGCAAGGGTTGCGCCAGTCATCATTCAACAAGGAGCAGTTACATGAAAAACGCCATCTACTGTGTGAAATGCTGGTTCTTCGCCGCCTTGTGCGTGTTGCCGCTGGCGCTGGTCACGGCGTCGGGCGGGCAGTCGCCGGTGAACGTCAACTCGGCAACAGCGGAAGAACTCGCGACGCTGGACAACATCGGACAGGTCAAGGCCGAGGCAATCGTCGAGCATCGCGACGCCCATGGTCCGTTTGCCTCGGTGCAGGCGCTGACGGACGTCTCCGGCATTGGCGAGCGCACGGTGGAGATGAACCTCGACCGCATCGAGGTCGAGTAGCCCGATCGAGGACGACGGGGCCGATCCCCGTCGTCCTTTCTCACCTGGAGCCAGGATGAACCCGAACACGCCACCGATTCGTACCGCCGTCTTTCCTGTCGCGGGCATGGGCACCCGCTTTCTGCCGGCCACCAAGGCCAACCCCAAAGAGATGCTTCCCATCGTGGACAAGCCGCTGATTCAGTACGCGGCCGAGGAGGCCGTGAGGGCGGGCATCGAGACCTTGGTGTTCGTGACTGGTCGCAACAAGCGTTCCATCCCCGATCACTTCGACAAGGCCTACGAGCTTGAAACGGAGCTTGAAGAACGCGGCAAGACCGAGATGCTGGAGAAAGTGCGCAACATCGTGCCGCCCAACGTGACCTGCGTGTACGTGCGTCAGGCCGAGGCGCTGGGTCTGGGGCATGCGGTGGCCTGTGCGCGCCCGGTGGTACGCAACGAGCCCTTCGCGGTAATCCTGGCGGACGATCTGATCGAGGAAGAGCAGGGTGGCGCCACCAGGCAGATGGTCGATGCCTATGCCGAACACGGTTGCAGCGTGCTGGGCGTGGAAGAGGTCCCGGCGGATCGTACCCATCAGTACGGCATCATCGACCCGGTGCAAACGGGCCCGCGGACCTGGGATGTGCGCGGGATTGTGGAAAAGCCGCAGCCAGCCGATGCACCCTCCAATGTCGCCGTGGTGGGCCGCTATATCCTGACCCCGCGCATCTTCGAGCTGCTGGCCGAACAGGAGCCAGGGGCCGGGGGCGAGATCCAGCTGACGGACGCTATCGCGAAACTGCTTGAGGAAGAGCGCGTAACCGCACTGAATTTCGAAGGTCGTCGTTTCGACTGCGGGAGCAAGCTGGGCTATCTGGAGGCAACCGTGGAATTCGCGCTGACGCACCCGGAGCTGAAGGACGAGTTTGGCGCCTACCTGAGATCGCGCGCCAGCGCCTCCTGAGGCCTCACCACCAGAACCTTCTGTGGCGCGGGCGGACTGGGAGCTTCCCGCGCCAGTACTGGATGGCCAGGAATCCGAATGCCATGCCCCCCAGGTGCGCGAAATGCGCTATGCCCGCGAGGGTCCCGGAGATGCCCAGATAGAGCTCCAGCGCCACGTACGCGATCACGAAATACTTCGCCTTGATGGGGATCGGAAGGAAGAGCAGGTACAGCCGCTGGTTGGGAAACATCATCCCGAACGCCAGCAATACCCCAAAGACTCCCCCGGAGGCGCCCACTGTCGGGTAGACCATGCCGTTCTGGCCATAGGCCGTCACCACGAGTTGAACCAGCCCGGCGCCAATCACGCAGATCAGGAAATAGACCGCAAAGGTCCTGGATCCCCAGGCGTTTTCGATCTGTACTCCCAGCATCCATACGGCGAACATGTTCACCGACAGATGGATCAGCCCCCCGTGCAGGAAGCCGTAGGTCAGAAGCTGCCAGAGCTGGAAATCGGGGACGCGAAGCCATTGGCCATCCTGATGGATCATGGACGGCGTGCCGATAGGCCAGAGGGCGAAATGGGTCATCAGCCATTCGCCCAGCCAGGGCAGGGCGAGGAAAAGCGCCACATTGGAGATCAGCAAGAAACCGATCACCGGCGGCATCATGCTGAAGTCGGGGTGGCGAGGGTCCGGGTGCGTCATGCGGACCGGGATCAGCCGAAATCGTCCGTGACCGCGCCGCGACTGGCGGATCCGACCTGGCGACTGTATTTGCCGAGGATACCCCGGTCGTATCGCGGGGCGGGTGCCTGCCAGGCACTGCGGCGACGAGCCAGTTCGTCCTCGGGCACTTCAAGCGCGAGTCGATTGTGGCTGGCATCCACTTCAATGACGTCGCCCTCGCGTACTAGCGCAATCGGGCCACCCTGTGCCGCCTCGGGGGCCACATGTCCAACCACGAGCCCGTAGGTCCCGCCCGAGAATCGTCCATCGGTAATCAGCGCGACAGAGTCGCCCAGGCCCGCACCAATAATCGCGGCCGTGGGTGCAAGCATCTCGCGCATCCCCGGACCCCCGCGGGGCCCTTCGTGGCGCACCACGATGACGTCGCCGGCCCGGATCTCGCCGGCCAGAATCGCGTCCAGACACGCCTCTTCGGATTCGAACACGCGTGCCGGTCCCCGGATCGAGGTGGACTTGAGCCCTGTGATCTTGGCCACGCTTCCCTCCGGAGCCAGATTGCCCTTGAGAATGGCCAGGTGTCCTTGCGGGTACAGGGGCGCGTCCAAGGTCCGGATGATGGTCTGATTCGGCGGTGGCGCATCGGGTGTGTCCGCAAGGACCTTGCTCAGGGTCTGGCCGGTAATGGTCAGACAGTCACCGTGGAGAAGCCCGCCATTCAAGAGAAGCTTCATGACCTGGGGTGTCCCGCCCACGGCGTGAAATTCCGTGGTCACGTAGCGCCCGGAGGGCTTGAGATCGCACAGAACCGGGGTCTGGCGACGGATGCGCTCGACGTCATCCAGGCTCAAGGGCACGTGCGCGCAATGAGCGATGGCGAGCAGATGGAGCACCGCGTTCGTCGAGCCGCCTACGGCCATCACCACCGCCAGGGCATTCTCGAAGGCCTCGCGCGTCAGGATGTCGCGTGGCTTCCGGTCGGCGTGGATCGCGTCCAGGAGGACCTCGGCGGAACGGGCAGCGGACTCGGCCTTTTCCGGATCCTCCGCCGCCTGCGTCGACGACCCGGGAAGGCTCATGCCCATAGCCTCGAAGGCGCTGGACATGGTGTTGGCCGTAAACATGCCGCCACAGGACCCAGCCCCGGGGCAGGCATTGCGCTCCACCCCGGCCAGGTCTTCATCGGACAGCTTCCCGGCTCCGTGCTGCCCGACCGCCTCGAACGCACTGACGATCGTCAGATCCTGTCCCTTGTAGTGTCCCGGCTTGATGGTGCCCCCGTAGACAAAGATCGCCGGAACGTTAAGCCGGGCGATCGCCATCATGGCCCCCGGCATGTTCTTGTCGCAGCCGCCGGTGGCCAGCAAGCCGTCAAGACTTTGTCCGTTGACCACGGTCTCGATCGCATCCGCAATGACCTCGCGCGACACCAACGAGTACTTCATGCCGGGCGTGCCCATTGAGATGCCGTCAGAGATCGTGATGGTGCCGAACGTCTGAGGCATTCCTCCAGCCTGGCGCACGGCCCGCTCGGCCCGTTCGGCCAGCGTGCCGATCCCGATGTTGCAGGGGGTAATGGTGCTGTGGGCATTTGCGATGCCGACGATGGGGCGCTGGAAGTCCTCGTCCCCGAAGCCCACCGCTCGCAGCATGGCGCGATTGGGGGTGCGCCTTGGGCCTTCGGTGACGACGCGGCTGCGTCGGTTGTCCTGGGTCATCGACTCGTCCTGTCCGTTGGTGACCCCCAAGAAGGGCCAGATTAGTGGGTGCGCGAATTGCTTCCCCGGCAGTAACGCCCGTTAAGGAAGTGATCGAAGAACTGACCCAGCGCCGGATGGTCAATCTGCTGGCCGGAGGTGTCCGGCTCCAGATGACGCTCGGCCACATAGGTGCTGTGGGAGTAGCCATCCACCAGCACGTGGTACCAGGGCTGGTCTTTGGGCGGGCGGCTCTTGGCCACCGTTTCATACCATTCGTCCGAGCCGGAGTAGACCGGATCGACGTCGACGATCACACCGCGGTAGCCGAACTTGGTATGGTGGACCAGTTCACCCACGGTGAAGCGTGTTCCCTGTGTCATCGCTGCCCCCTGGCGGCAGTTGGTGCATTATTCAGTGTCTCTCAGAAAAGACCATCACCCGGGTCTCGCGTTCCGGTGTGTGGTCATGGACCCGCAAAGCGACCGTATACCATGTCTCGTGACGCCAGCATCCGCCGCCCCGAATTCCACCGGGCCGTGCCCGACAATGATGACCGCGAACGCAAGATCTGCAGTCACTGTGGCTTCGTGGACTACGAGAACCCGCGGATTGTGGTGGGCGTCGTTGCTATATGGGACGAGCGGGTCCTGTTGTGCCGCCGGGCGATCGAACCGCGCAAGGGCCACTGGACACTGCCCGCAGGATACATGGAGCTTGGCGAGTCGACCGAGCAGGGCGCCGAGCGAGAGGCCTGGGAGGAGGCGCGCGCGAGGCTGCGGATCGATCGCCTGCTCGCGGTCTACAGTCTGCCGCATATCGGACAGGTGCAGATGATCTACCGTGCCGAGCTGCTGGGCGACGACGTCGCCCCCGGACCGGAATCGGAGGAGGTCGCGCTGTTCGACTTCAATGATCTGCCCGGGGAGCTCGCATTTCCGTCGGTCTCCTGGGCTCTGGGGCACTATCAGCAAACGCGCCACCTAACCGAATTTGCCCCCCTGGGCGCCCCGGAGTCCGCGAGCCCGCTGGGCGGGTTGTAGCTCAGCCGTCTTGCGCTGCCCGGGACGGCCCGTAATCCCGGAATTTCTCCAGCACGCGCTCCATCTCCTCGTCGTTCAGGAGCTGCGGGCCGCCGATCTGCAGGCTCAGCACGTACTGCTGCGCAAGCAGCTCGACTTCCTCGGTCAGCCACAGGGCCCGCGCGAGATCCGGCCCTGTCGCAATCATGCCGTGGTTGGCCAGCAGGCATGCGAGGCGATCCTGAAGCGCGGCCACCGCGTAGCGTGACAGTTGCTCCGTGCCAAACGTGGCATAGGGGGCGCAACGGATCGAATTACCCCCGGCAGCCGCCACCATGTAGTGCAGGGCAGGGATATCACGCCCCTGAATCGCCACGACGCTGGCGTAGGTCGAGTGCACATGCACCACGGCGTTCAGCTCCGGTCGCGCCTGGAGGATCGCTCGATGAAAATGCCACTCGCTGGAGGGCTTCTGGTGATCAGACCAGTGCCCCTGTGCATCGACCGCGACCAGATCTTCGGGGCGCAGGGCTTCATAGGGCACACCGGACGGGGTAATCAGCATGCCATCGCCCAGGCGCGCACTGACATTCCCCGAGGTGCCCTGGTTCAGGCCCCGTCGGTTGGTCTCGAGCGCGGTGTCGATAATCGCCTGGCGTAGCGCGGATTCATCGGCGGTGGGGAAGTCGGTGTCAGTCATCGCAGTCCGGGTGCGGGACAAAGGGCGGATTGTATCGCGGATCCCTTGCCGCATGACGCGCGGAACACCCGCCATTTCGTGGGGTCACTTACCTGGGTCCGGCGTGAGCAAGGCGTTATGGAAGGGATGGCATGAACGCTCGCCGAGGATCTATATTCAAGGCTGTACCTGACGGGCCGCGCTTGGAGCGCGGCGATCGCTTCGTTCCTTGAACAGGGAGGACTCCCAATGAAAAGAACATTTCGTTTTCTGACCGCGGCTTCCGTGGCCGGCACACTGGCACTGGGTCTGGGTGCTGTACATTCGGTGCACGCCTTTGATGAGCATGAGGCGACCATCGATTACCGTCAGGGCGTTATGCGGTCCATCGGCGGCAACGTCGGTTCCATCGCCGCAATCGTGGTCGATGGCGCCGAGTTCGGCGACAACCTCGAGATGCACACCAAGCATCTGGTGGACCTCACCAGGGACATCCCGGCGTTATTCCCGGAGGGCAGTGACTTCCCCGATACCGATGCCCGCGAGGAGATCTGGGACGACTGGGATCGCTTCGAGGAGCTCGCGCAGGACACCAAGGAAGCGACCGAGGCACTGCATGCGGCCGTCGAAGCCGGTGATGACGACGAGATTCCGATCCGTTTCCGTAACCTGGGGCAATCCTGCCAGGCCTGCCACGACGACTTCCGCCGCGACTGATCGGTGGTGGTGACAGCAAGGCGCACAGGGCCGGCCGCGTGGCTGCCGGCCCTGGCGATTGTGGCCTTCGCATGGAGTTCCAGCGCACAGGCCGAAGTAGAGATCGGTGAGAGCGATCCCCAGGCGGGCGAGGACGAGCGCATTGCCTACGGCGAGTACGTCTTGCGCGCCGGCGGCTGTGTGACCTGTCACACCGCGGAGGATGGCGACTTCCTGGCCGGTGGTCGGCCGATCGAAAGCCCTTTTGGCGTGTTCCACGGCCCGAATATCACGCCCGACGAGGAGTACGGCATCGGTGGCTGGTCGGAGGACGATTTCAAGACGGCGCTGAGGCAAGGGGTAAGCCCGAACGGGACCCACTACTACCCTGCGTTTCCCTACACCGCCTACACCCGGATGACCGACGAGGACGTGGAGGCCCTATGGGCCTATCTCCAGTCCGAGGTCGAGCCTGTCGCCAGGGAAAACGAACCGCACGATCTGGACTGGTTCGTGCGCTTTCGCCCATCGCTGAGCGTGTGGAAGTGGCTGCACTTCGATCCGGGCGAGTTCGAGGCTGACCCGGACGAGTCCGAAGAGTGGAACCGCGGTGCCTATCTGACTCAGGCCCTTGGCCACTGCATGGAATGTCATACCCCGCGTACCCGGACCGGCGGGCTGGACCTCGAGCGTCTCGGGGCAGGCGCGCGCATGCCGGATGGCGACGTTGCGCCCAATATCACGCCGGATCGGGAAACCGGTATCGGCCGATGGGGTGCGCGCCATATCGCCCGCTACCTGGAGATGGGGATCACCCGCGACGGTGACTTCGCCGGCAGCAGCATGGCCGACGTGATCGAGCACGGGACGTCCTACCTGACCAGTGACGACCGCCGGGCTATCGCGGCCTATCTGCAGTCGCTGGGGGCTATCGAACACGAACCTGATTGAGCGAGACGAGGCATGCTCGACATAAGGGCCAGGCGGCATCGCAGACCTGGCCCTTCATCTCCACCTGTCCCCGGGACGGCCGCGAGCCAGCGACCTCGGGAAACACAGATTCGACTTCACTCTCGCGCTCGGGTCGCTTTCGCGCGCGAACAAGGCGCAGCGCCGTGCACGCTCGTTCTTGATCAACAACGGGAACTTGCGGGGTTGGCACCCCAGGTCCCACGACTCTGCGTTTCTGCGTTGTGCCGCTGACGGGCTGTGGGGGGCGTGTAGTCCAGGCGTGGCTGGGCGGGAGCGCTGCTACACTCGAACTATCGTTCCGCGGTTTCGACCTCCACCGGGAGGGCTTCTCGTATGCCTTCAACTGCCCGTCTTCCCTTGCGTTTCCTGCTGCTGGTGGCCGCGCTGGTGGTGGTGCTGGCCGGAATCGGGTGGTTGCTGCCCTGGCCCGCAGAGCGGCTCGAGGAGCGGGTGGCCGACGTAATCGAGGCGCAGCTGGGGGTGCCGGCGAGCATCCAGGGGGGTGCCTCGCTGCGTCTGTTCCCGCGCCCGGCGGTGCAGGTGCGCGACGTATTGCTCGGGCCGGAGGACGAGGCGGAGCCGGCGGGGCAGCTGGAGGCGGTGCGGCTGTCGCTGCGCTGGCTGTCGCTGCTGCGCGGTCGCCTGGAGCCGGGGACGCTCGTGCTGGATGCACCGGTGCTGCGTCTGGAGCGGGATGCGGAGGGTGTGCTGAACCTCGGTCCGTGGACGGCGCAAGACAACGGGCGCGGGTCGCCGGCCCTGGATCTGCTGATCCGCGACGGCGAACTGCATTGGCGTGATCATGGAACACAGCGCACGGCGACGGTTCGCGGCCTCGAGGTGGATGCACCGGCAACCCGATGGCAGGCGGCGGCGGATGATGCGCATCCCCTGGCGCGGCTGGCGCTGGCGGCCGAGGTGTCGATCGCGCGCGTGGAGGCCGGGGCGCTCACCCTGACCGATGTGTCGTTCGGGCTGACCACGCGCGATGGCGTCTTTCGCACCACGGACTGGGAAATGAGCCTGTACGAGGGCCACGGCACTGGCGAGGGCGAGGCGGATTTCACCGAGCAGCCGCCGCACTGGGAACTGGATGTCGCGTTCGATGACCTGGAGCTGGAGTCCTTCCCGGAGGAGTGGCTGCCCCCCGGGGCCGCCTCCGGGCGCGCGGCGCTGACCGCGACCCTGACCAGCCGGGGCGAGGATGTGCAGACCCTGCTGCACCACTTGGATGGCGAGGTGGTGCTGAGCGGGAATGATCTGGTCATCCGGGGCGTGGATCTGGACGAGGAACTGGCGGCCTACGAGCGCACCCAGCGCTTCACTTTGGTGGATGCGGCGGCGGTGGTGTTGGGCGGTCCGGTGTGGCTGGCTGCCACCCGCGGCACCGAGTTCGCGCGGTATGCGGGGCGCGACAACGGCGAAACCGAGATTGTGCAGCTGCTGTCGGCCTGGGAGATCGAGCAGGGCGTGGCGCACGCGCGCGACGTGGCGCTGGCGACCCCGCGCAACCGCCTGGCCGCACAGGCCTCGCTGGATCTGCCCGAGCGCCGGATCCGCGAGGCCGAGGTGGCGGTAGTCGATGCCGAGGGATGCGCGGTGATGCGCCAGGAGGTGCATGGGACCTTCGATGATCCGCAGATCGAGGAACCGCATCTGGTGGAGGCGCTGCTCGGCGCGCCGCTGGATCTGCTGCGCCGCGGGCTGGCCGCGCTGTCCCTCGATCCGGAGGACTGCGAGGTCTTCTACGACGGCGCCGTCGCCGCCCAGTAAGCATCGCTCGCGGGCGGCAATACCTGGATGAACGGCGAGCATCTGCCGCAACCGATATAGGCGAGTACCGTCCTCGGAGGCCGCAAGAAAGCGGCATCTGGGAGCGCACGGTTGAATCGGTCGACGATCCTTCCAGTAAGAGCACATACGCCGCCAGGTGCTACAAATGCGCGTACACAAACGAAAAAGGCCAACCCGAAGGCTGGCCTGAGTCGTTTCTTATCTGGCTCCCCGGGACGGGCTCGAACCGCCGACCTAGTGATGGCCCTGCAGTACGTCAGAAGGGGAGATGACAAGAAAGACACTAAGAGTGAGAGGCCCAACGGGCCGACGAATCGAAAATCGAATGGAGGACTCGCCGGTCGCCTGCTAGTCTCTGGCAGACAGGGTTCGGAATAGCCCTCTGTGTCTGTTTCGGGCAGAGAAATGTCCCGCCCGGGGGGAACAAGCCTGACCGGGGCGACGGACCAACAACACTGGAGCGACAACGGAAATTCCATCGTGGGCCAGCCTGGTGGCTACGCCACCTGACGGGCACCGGGAGCGGTGTAGCAGGGATAGGGTATGCTCGAAAAGCTGAACGGGTTGGGGCGGTGGGGCCGATTGGGCCTTGTCGTTTCGACTGTTTGGGTCCTAGTCAGTCTGGTGGGTGCATTTAGCGCGGCCTACAAGCCCGCAACATCAGGGCGCTTCTCTGGGCCGGCAACCTTCGACTTCGCAGATTTTCTCGCGGGATGGGTTGTCTTGGGAATCCTTCCTGTGTTGCTGGCCTGGGGCATTGCTTGGGCGCTGTCCGCGAAGGCTAGGTAAGCCACAGGGAGTTAGCGGTGAGGAAATGTCGGGATTCGGAGAATGGCAAGGTCTATGACTTCCTGACCAACCACCGGCGCTGTGCCGCACAGACTGTGGCCAACATCTACAAGTCTCGCTGGATGGATTAAGCAGGACCCGAAGATCCGCAGCGTCCTGGGCCGGAGCCTGAACGCCGTCGCCTCGCAGATCTTCGTGACGCTGTCTTCTACCTGCTGGCGGCCTTCAAGAAGTTCGTCTCGCGCTCGCCCATGGTCATCCATGGCCGTGCTGCGCTTGGTGCAATTGAACCTGTTCCAGCCCAGAGCCTTGAGCGACTCCTCCGCGGTCGAAAAACAGGATCCCACCCGAACTCCAGATCCCCTGCGGCTGAGGGCCGCGTAAGTGGCATGGGAGTGGGTGCCATCGGACATCGCTGGTGGTGGAGAGTGACTAACTGGGTACGGTAATTCGGCGTGGCATCCGGGTCCGCCCCTCCCATTTAGGTGGTGCTTGGAGGATGGTGGAGAGAGGGTTCGCGTACTACCGGGTGGCGTGACTGCAAACGGCCAGATTTGCTGCCTCACGTCCGGTCAAAAATAATCGTCTGGCTGCCAGGCGCGGTCGCGTCGAAGCATTGGCGCATCGAGAACGAGAGCAGAGCAGGTCCGCACCGAGCACCGGTAGACCAAAACATGTCCATAGTGTTGCCGCCGATCAAAATCCTTGGCAGATTAGGATTTCGGCCGAACAATGTCCATTACCTGCAATTCCAACTCCTTTCCGGTCGGCATGCGAGCAGTCACGACCTGCCCTATTTCCGCGTCTAGCAACGCTAGACCAATCGGCGTGTTGCGATTAACGATTCCATGCTCTGTACTTGAGTTGCCCGATACGATCTGAACTCGGGCTTGTCGTTCGTTCTCGTTCAATACCGAATAGACGACGACGTCATTGAGCTTCACGACACGCTTATCCGAATCTGGCACGACTTCATGGCTGGATTCTTGAGCGGCTGGCTTATCTTCCTTCGCCGGAGCGTGCCTAGCACCTTGTTCAGGTCCGTCAACGCTCTTCGTAGCACTCGGCTTGTGATATCTATCCAGATCGTCGTCTCCGAAAATCTCGACTTGCGACCCAAGAGGCGCCTTTTGGGCGGCCTCATTTAACCCGTCGCCGCGTTCCGCTGAAGCTGTGCCTACTTGGGAACGTTCTTGCTGCGGTATCTGTTCCGACCTAGGTATATGCGCAGGCGACTGCGAGGCATTCTCATGCTCTGAACTTGGGAATTCTTTGGGTAGTTCTGTCGTTTCAGACTTTTCCAGTGAAGGTTCCACGGGGCCTGCATCAAGGGCGCGTACGTGGCGATATTCAGTATATCGATGTGATTTTCGCGTCGGCTTGGTAGTGGGCGTGATTCCGAGTTCCTCTAACTTTCCTTCTAGGTCGGAAAGGCAACCGTCTGGATCTAGTGTGAACGACGAACCCCAGCACCGCCAGAAGCGCCACCCCATGCGCTCGAGGATCCGTTGACGCTGCATGTCCTCAATCCATCGGTCGACGTGGTACTGATCTCCGTCGAGCTCGATTGCGAGCCGCTCATCATTGTCGCCTTCGACTACCAGGTCAATGGAGTAGGCTCCGGCGCGCACCTGTGGAATTACTTGGTATCCGCGCTCTACGAGCGCATCGAACACGGCAGTCTCAAACTCGGATTGGCAATGTGTCCGAAGTTCGGCGGAATCGGCCGACGGCGCTTGATCAAAAGGCTGAGAGAGATGATCGAGCAGGCGCGCGCGAAGATCGTATGTCTTCAAGTCTGATCTTGGCACACTATGGAAGACGTATAGTCGATCGCGGGCCCGCGATGCAGCAACGTTGAAACGCTGCTCATCGCTTTGTCGTGTTGCTGCTTGAACTTGTCCCGGCGAGACAACCATAGACAACATGACGATGTCAGCTTCGCGGCCTTGAAATGTACTTGGATCGCCAACGTGAAGCCTGTGTGCTTCCCAGGCCTCGCTGCCTATCCTCTGATATATGCGCTCTCGGAGTAGATTGGCTTGATGATGCCCCAAGAGGGTAATGACGCCGATGGACCGTCCGCTGTAGCGCGTGTCCTCTACGATAGCTGCTATCTCATCGACAATCGCTTGTGCCTCAGCTTCATTAATCTGGCGCTTCTTGTCGCGTTTCCCATCTTCTACGAAGACATCGATCAATGGGGGATCAAGACGTTCCGAAGGCTTAGGTATGCGCAGGGGTTTGATCTCGCTGTTATAGAATTCGTTAGACGAGAAGGCGATGATTGGTTCGACACAGCGGAAGTGTTCCCGCAGCCGGATCGCGTTCTGAGCGAAAAGGGTAGTGGCCAGATCGTATATAGATCGGTCAGGCAGCAAGAAACTACCGTAGGCTGCCTCCTGCAGATGTGTTTTCTGCATCCGGCGTACTGTTGCTTCCTCCACCCCAACGGCTGCTGGAGATACCTGTTTGTCATCGCCGACAACTAGGATCTGCTTTCCGCGCAGCAGTGACGGGAGTGCCCAAGCATCGGACTGAGACGCCTCATCGACGACGACCAGATCGAAGCTACCGAACTCCGGTGGCAATGACTCGGAGACACGGTGGTGCGGCATGATCCAGCACGGAACCGCTTGATGGGCCGTCCTAAGGGCGGCCTGAGCTTCTCGACGGTAGCGCACCGCGCGCTTCCCTGTTCCTTTGCCGATGCTCTTGATTGCCTTCAGATAGGCTTGGAGTGCTGAACTGACGTTGCTCGTAGTATTGCGTTTAATCGAAAGCCAGGTACGCAGTTCTACAGCTCGCTGATGGGCTTGGGAAAGGTATTGCTCAGCATTCCCACGTGAGGTCGTCAGACTCTGAAGCCTTTCGCGGTCATCGATGGCTTCGATGTGAGCGGCAGCTTGCGCCCAGATCCAGGTTGTTGAAATGTCGGACGGTAATAGCCGGTGATGACCCTCACCCGTCACAGGGACCGTCTCAAGGTCATGTGCCCAGCTCTCTGCCCCTGCGTCTCGGATTTTCTTAATGATCCGTCGCATGCATTCGAAATCTTCTTCGAGCCCGTCAACACGATGTAGATCTGACCGAATCTCACGCCATTGGCTTTCAAGGTCGTCACGGGTAACGCCTTCGTTACCCAAACCCTGCAGTAATTCCTTAGCTCGGGCTGAAATCGGATCTGCATACTCGGAGAGTTGCTCTTGGATCACTTGGACCTGCCTGAACGCATCGTCGAGGTCTCTGCGTCGGATGGCGACACTGAGCGAGCGCTCGAGTCGAGTAAATTCTTCCGCTTGCTTGTACAGACGCTCGCATCCCGGACCGAAGAGCTCCCCGATTTGGCTAGGGAGCTTGTGGTCAAACTCCCTAGCCAGTTTGCGGGCATTTTCGCACTGGTTTAGCAAATCCACGACTTGACGCGGAGCGGCATAACCAGAGACGTCTGTGGGAGATGGGCCGTTAAATTCATCTGAGATTGAATTCCAGCGAGTCAAGAGCGTCAGAGAGTCACGGCGGAGCGTCGCGACGGCGCGCACGGTCTGCCACTGTGCCCGACTCCGCGGTGTTTCCCCATCAATCAGTATCCCCGTGACTGCTACCTTAATCACTTTGGGAGTAAGCAGGCCGACAGCCCGTTTGCCGGCAGCGCCTCGTTCGAGTGCTTGATGGAACTTGGGCTCCGTGAGCACTGTGTCGGCCATGTCGACGGCTACTCCGAGAAGTTCATTACGACGTTCAGCCAACGCTCGGGCCTGATCCATCCATTCTTCGATAGCATCGAGATACCGTGCAGGACTATCCTGTTTCGCGAACTCCTCCCGGAGTCGAAGTTGCCAATCTTCTTTGACATCGTCGGCCAGTGAACGGAACTTCGTCAGTGTGTCTTGAAGGGCCTTGGCTTGCGGCAACATGCGAAAATCGAACTCCAGAAGGCCGCTACTCTTGACATCCTCCGCAAGCTCTTCGCGTGAACGCAGGAGGCGGTGGAGCTGGACAATGCTTTCTTCACTCGGTAAATCGGCGGGAGTGGGTGTCGGCGTTGCCAGGTGAACGAGGTCGTCGCCAGCGCGGTCGCGCGCGTTTCGCAGGATCTCAATGTCGGCTTCTGAAAACGGAAGGGTGCCTACTGGCCCCGTAGGCCTATCAGAGAACCACCCGTGGTTGTCCTCTTGTTCGACAACCCACCGCGCTAAGGCCTCCGGTGCCATTTGTTGTCCAGACAGCTCAACGGGCTCCAGCTGCACCTCCGCGATCTGCCGAAGGTGCGTGTCGAGCTCCTCGATCTTTTGATGGTAGGTTTCCACACGGCGCTCGGTCTCGCGGATTTCCCGCTCCAGGTCTTGTTCATTAAGGGTTGTCAGTTCGCTGGCAATTTCGCTTACTGAGAACTCAAGCTGTCGTAGCCCTTCGCGCTCGCTGGTCAGGAGGCTTATGGCCAGTGGCCGGAGCGGCTCCGGAAGATGATCTCGAAGCACCTCCAGCGCAGATTCCCCCTTGGAGGTAACGAGTACGCGTCGGCCGGTCGCCAAATAGTGGCAAATGATATTTGCGATGGTGTGGGACTTTCCTGTCCCGGGAGGCCCTTGAACGACCACGCCGTCGAACTGCTCCAGTCGCTCGACGATTTGTACCTGCTCGGCATTGTACGGACGGGGGAAGTACAGCTCCTTGGGTTCAGGTGCCGTTGAGTTTCCCTCGAAATCGAAGCTGCCAGCCCCAGTGCCAGTGCCGCTGAGTCCGCGAAAGGATATCCGCTCGAACTGGTGAGGTTCAGGTGGTGGGCCTTTAACAATCGCCTGGAGAATCGAAGGGCTATCGTCGCTGTCCTGAAGGGCCTCTCGCAGGCGTCGCACATCATCAGCGAAGATATGGGTGCTGCGAGTACGAGCGAAAATGACCGTGGTGTCGTTGACACGCGGGTACGCCTTGGCCGATGGGTTTAGACGATCGTTGGTGTTGGACCGTACATGAGGGTAGTACTCGCCCTGCTCATGGAGGTGGTTGGCTGCGGCAAGCGCGATCTCACCAAATGCCTCATGATTGAATGGGGTCATCTCTTCGGAGCCCTCGTCAATCAGCTTCCGGGCGAACTTGCGTACGGTCGATGCTCCAGTAACCCCCAACCGTTCCAGCCGTTCGGTCTCGATTACGGGACCTTGGCCCGTGGGGCGGACTACGATATTCAAGTGCTCGTCGAGCTCGATCTCGACTCTTCGTGTGATGATCGGGTAGTCGACTCGAGCTTGGTCGTGATTCCAAAGACATCTTCCAAGCCCCCAGACCACCTCCGTTTGGGACTCGGACCCCTCTTCTTCGATCCGCTTTTGCAGGCGGAAAAGGTCCTCGTAGCGGTTCATCGTAGTCCGGCGCGGCTTCTCCCGCGTCGCCCAATCGGTCCACTGGGTGTCAACCCAACGGGCAATTTCGGACTCTAAGCCCGGAATTTGTGACGCTCGGAGGTGGACAAGCCCGTCGACGTCGGGCTCGGGGAGAGCCTCGGCTTCGCTCGCAGCATCCACAAGAACCTGGGGGAGTGCCGAGAGCTTCGCCTCAATCTCGGCGTGCTGTGTCGGCCTCTCGCCGGGAGAATTCTTTACCGTAAGGAACTCGGAGATCAGCTCTGGTGGCTGTGGCGGAGGCTCGGGACGCAGACGTTCGATGCGCAACCAAGTGTCGGCATAGTCATCCGCCACATCCGTTTCCACACCAGGAAGGCCCTGAAGATCGTTCTCCTCGATGACCATGTCCCGGTGTTCTGAGATACTGAAAAGCGGTTTTCGGGTCTGCTGTTCCCAGTCAATTAGGTAGTCAAATACCTGCTGAGCAGGGCTAGGAGTCGAGGTGTTCAATGGCAGCCCCTGTGCTTAAACCCGGATTATGCACGACTGGTACGTAGATAGGTTCGTGCGGCGCCCATATCCCTGTATAATCAGGAAGTTATCAATCTTGGCGATAAGGGTGGCACCGCACTATGCATAAAACACTACCGTTGGCGAAGGCGACGTTCAACAGCGCGGTCAAGTCGAGACCCGCTCGCAGCGGCTGAGTGCGGACGCGGGTGTCTACTTCCAGCGTGAGGCCTTGGAGCGGACCGGGACACCTCTTAGCCGACCGAGCGTGTGACAGGCCCTCGCGATCCGTCGCGAATCCAGCTGCCGCTCGAGGAGCTCACCCCAGACAGCGTCGCAATAATGGCCAAGCCTGAGACGACTTGTGGCCTGAATTCAACTCATAAGTGCAACGCCAGGTCATGTGGTGCGTTGCCGCTGCAAGTGTCAGGTCTTGGCTGGTTATATACACGTATTCGAAGTAAATCGGGGCGTCATTATGGGGATTGTATCCGTTTCTATGGACCTTGGAGGGGCGGTTCTTGGGCGGAAATGCCCGTCTGGCGCGGTAATTTGGTCTGGCATGATATGAAGCGGGTGCAGGGGAGAGAGGGTGTGCCGCAGTACTGATCCGCAAATGCCGTCAGCGGAGACCCCAAGAAAGCAAGCGCTCGGGAACGCCCAGTAGGCTTGAATGGGGCGACGATCGTCCCCGTCAGAGGGTGTCGAGCGCCAGTTGGTACAAATCCGGGTACACAAACGAAAAAGGCCAACCCGGAGGCTGGCCTAAGTCGCTGATTATCTGGCTCCCCGGGACGGGCTCGAACCGCCGACCTAGTGATTAACAGTCACCCGCTCTACCGACTGAGCTACCGGGGAATTGGCCGCAGATCGTAATGGGGGGCGGCCACCCCGTCAAGCTTCCATTTTGATCAGCGGTGGGCCGCCGCGAACTGTCGCAGGCGCTCCAGTGCCTTGTCGAGCATGTCGACGCTGGTGGCGAACGAGACGCGTACATGGCCCGGGGCGCCGAATGCGCTGCCGGGCACCAGTGCGACTCCGACCTCGTCCAGCAATTGCTTGCTGAGGGCGACGTCGGTGTCGATGTCGGCCGCCTGCATCAGCCCGGTGACTCGCGGAAAGCAGTAGAACGTGCCGTCGGGCATCAGGCAGTCGATACCATCAATCGCATTCAGGCCGTCCACCACGTGCCGCGCCCGTTCGGCGAACGCGGAACACATGGCGATCACGCAGCCCTGGTCGCCATCCAGCGCGGCCTGCGCACCGGCCTGCGCAATGGATGTGGGGTTGGAGGTGCTTTGCGACTGGATCTTTTTCATCGCCGCGATCAGGTTCTTCGGTCCGCCGGCATAGCCGATACGCCAGCCGGTCATCGCGTAGGCCTTGGACACGCCATTGAGCACGACGGTGCGTTCGAGCAGATCGGGTGCGACATTCACGATGTTCACAAACGGCGTGGTGCCGAACCGGATGTGTTCGTACATGTCGTCGGTCGCGATCACCACTCGGGGGTGTTCGCGCAGCACCTCGGCCAGCGCCTTCAGTTCGTCGGCTGAATAGGCGGCACCAGTCGGATTGGATGGGCTGTTGAGAAACACCAGGCGGGTATTCGGGGTGATCGCGGCGGCGAGTTGCTCGCCCGTGATGCGGAATCCGGCTTCCTGCGTGGCGCTGACCACTACGGGCCGCGCACCGGCCAGCAGCGCGATGTCGGGGTAGGAGACCCAGTAGGGGGCCGGGATGACCACCTCGTCCCCCGGGTTCAACAGGGCCTGGCAGAGGTTGAAGATGCTCTGCTTGCCACCGGAGGACACCAGAATCTGGTCTCGCTCGAACGAAAGCCCGTTGTCACGTTCAAACTTGCGGATAATGGCGTCTTTCAGGCCCTGCGTACCATCCACCGGAGTGTACTTGGTTTCCCCGCGGGCAAGCGCGTCGATGGCCGCCTGCTTGATATGCTCCGGGGTATCGAAATCCGGCTCGCCGGCCCCCAGCCCGACGATATCGCGGCCCTCGGCCCGCAGCTGCGCGGCCAGCGCGCTGACGGCCAGGGTGGGGGAGGGCTGGATGCGCTGAACGCGATCGGAGAGCTCGATATCCAAGGCGGGCCTCATGCGGGTTGGGCGGTTTGGACGGCCGGGCGCGAATGCATAACCGGCCGCAAGGTGGCGAAATAATACTGAAATCAGGCGCGGAGGATAAGGCGTGCAGCCAGATGAGGCCGAACAATTCAAGGTGGTATCGCAGTATCAGCCCGCCGGCGATCAGCCAACCGCGATCCGCGCGCTGACCGATGGCATCGAGGCAGGGCTGGCCCACCAGGTCCTGCTGGGTGTGACGGGTTCGGGCAAGACGTTCACGATCGCCAACGTCATCGAGAACCTGCAACGCCCGACCATTATCCTGGCGCCGAACAAGACCCTGGCCGCGCAGCTGTACGGCGAGTTCAAGGAGTTCTTCCCGAACAACGCGGTGGAGTACTTCGTCTCGTACTACGACTACTACCAGCCGGAGGCCTACGTCCCGTCCTCGGACACCTACATCGAGAAGGACGCCTCGATCAACGACCACATCGAGCAGATGCGCCTGTCCGCGACCCGCGCGCTGCTGGAGCGCCGTGACGCGATCATCGTGGCCTCGGTGTCCGCCATCTACGGCCTCGGGGACCCGCGCAAGTACCTGTCCATGGTCCTGCACCTCCAGCGCGGGGATCGCATCGACCAGCGTGACCTGCTGCGCCGTCTGGCGGAGCTGCAGTACACCCGCAATGACACCGAGTTGCGACGCGCCACCTACCGGGTACGAGGGGAGGTGATCGACATCCATCCCGCGGAATCCGAGATCGAGGCCGTGCGCATCGAGTTGTTCGATGACGAGATCGAGCGCCTGTCGTACTTCGACCCGCTGACCGGCGAGCAGCTGCGCACCGTCCCGCGCCTGACCATCTACCCGAAGACGCACTACGTGACCCCGCGCGAGACGCTGCTGGAGGCGGTGGACCAGATCCGTGACGAACTCAAGGAACGTCTGGATTTCCTGCGCAAGGAGGACCGGCTGGTCGAGGCGCAACGGCTGGAGCAGCGCACGCTGTTCGACCTCGAAATGATCCTGGAGATCGGCTACTGCAACGGCATCGAGAACTACTCGCGCTATCTCTCCGGCCGGGCCCCGGGCGAGCCGCCTCCGACCTTCTTCGACTACCTGCCGAAGGACGCGCTGCTGGTGATCGACGAATCCCATGTGTCGGTGCCGCAGGTGGGCGGGATGTACAAGGGCGACCGTTCGCGCAAGGAGACGCTGGTGGAATACGGCTTTCGCCTGCCGTCAGCGCTGGACAACCGCCCGCTGCGTTTCGAAGAATTCGAGGCCCTGCAGCCTCAGACCGTCTACGTGTCCGCCACGCCGGGACCCTACGAACGCGAGCACGCCGGCGCCATCGTCGATCAGGTGGTCCGACCGACCGGCCTGCTGGACCCGATCCTCGAGGTGCGCCCGGCCGGCAGCCAGGTCGACGACTGCCTGTCCGAGGTACGCGAGCGGGTGGAGCGCGACGAACGCGTACTGATTACGACGCTGACCAAGCGCATGGCCGAGGACCTGACCGACTACCTCTCGGAACACGGCGTGCGGGTGCGCTATCTGCATTCGGATATCGACACCGTTGAGCGTATGGAGATCATCCGCGACCTGCGCCTGGGCGAGTTCGACGTGCTGGTGGGGATCAACCTGCTGCGCGAGGGTCTCGACATGCCCGAGGTCTCGCTGGTCGCGATCCTCGACGCCGACAAGGAGGGCTTCCTGCGCTCCGACCGCTCGCTGATCCAGACCATCGGGCGTGCCGCGCGCAACGTGAACGGCAAGGCGATCCTGTACGCCGACAAGGTGACCGGATCGATGCAGCGGGCGATCGACGAGACCGAACGCCGGCGGGCGAAGCAGATCGCCCACAACGAGGCGCACGGCATTACGCCCCAGGGCATTCGCAAGAACGTCGCGGACATCCTCGAGGCGCGCAATGCGACTCCGGGCTCCGGGCGGCGTCGTGGCCAGAAGAAGGTCGCCGAAGACGCGCCGGACTACATCGACGCCCCGGAAAACGCCGCCAGAGAGATCGAGAAGCTGGAACAGGAGATGTTCCAGAAGGCGCGCGATCTGGAGTTCGAGGAGGCCGCGCGGATCCGCGACCGCATCGAGAAGCTCAAGGCACTCGCATTCCGCCCGGAAGCCTCGCTATCCTAAAAAGATTGCTCGGGTCACGAGCGCCAGTTGAGTACAGGTTCAATGGCTTCTCCCGTATCCCTGCCCCTGGGGCCGGTCATGCTCGATGTGACCGGCCTGGAACTCACCCCGGAAGATCGTGAACGCCTGCGCCACCCGGCGACGGGCGGCGTCATCCTCTTCGCCCGCAACGCCGGTACGCCGGAGCAGGTGAGGGCGCTCACCGATGCCATACGTGCGGAGCGACCCGGCATCCTGATTGCCGTCGATCAGGAAGGCGGGCGCGTGCAGCGCCTGCGGGACGGCTTCACCACGCTTCCACCCATGCGCGAGCTTGGGTACGTCGATGACTACGATCGCAACAAGGCCTGCGAACTGGCCCATGCGACCGGGGAATTGCTGGCGCTGGAGCTACGCGAGGCGGGCATCGATTTCAGTTTCACCCCGGTGCTGGATCGTGACATCGACATCAGCGAGGTCATCGGGGACCGCGCGTTTCACCACGACCCCGATGTCATCGCGCGCCTGGCGGGCGAGCTCATCCGGGGGCTCGCGGCGGGCGGGATGGCGAGCGTGGGCAAGCACTTTCCAGGGCACGGCGCCGTCAAGGCGGACTCGCATGTCGCACTGCCCGTGGATGACCGTCCGCTGGCCGAGATCGAGGCCAACGATATTGAAGCCTTTCGTCCCGTCCTGGGCGACCTGGACGCCGTGATGCCGGCGCATGTCCTGTATCCCCAGGTGGATGATCAACCGGCCGGTTTTTCGCGGATCTGGCTTCAGGACATCCTGCGCCGAGAACTCCGGTTCCGCGGAGCGATTCTGAGCGATGACCTGGCCATGGCTGGAGCCGAAGCCATTGGCAGCGCCACCGAGCGCGCCGCGGCAGCACGGGCGGCCGGCTGCGACATGGTGCTGATCTGCAAACAGCCCGAGCAGGCAGACGCCATCCTCGAGGCGCAGCAGGGACAGCCCCTGGAAGCCCAGGCATCGAGGCGGGTCGAGGCCCTGCGCGCAAGGCCCATCCAGCAGGACTCCAGGCGCATCCAGGCACTGCGGGCGCAGCTGCACCACTGGCTCGCGGCCCGGCAGGCCGCCACCGCCTGAGGCAGCGCCTGGCCCTGATCGGAACAGGTTATGGCGGCGCATTGGCGCACAGGCGCTGGCCCGCCTATAATGCGCCACCGGTTTGCGCTTGAGCAGCTGTTAATATTCACACTCACCACTGAAGTTGGAGATCAAAAATGGCCGACAAGCTCCTGATCGTCATGGTTAACACCGATCCGAGCAGCCCCTCCGAACTGGGCGCCCCGTTTTTCCAGGCTACCGTCGCCGCCGCGATGGAATATGACGTCGAGGTCGTCATGACCGGCCGTGCCGGCGAACTGGCCAAGAAGGGCGTTGCCGAAAACCTGTTTGTCCAGGAAGGCTCCAGCAAGAGCGTCTACGACTTCATCAAGGACGCCCACGAAGCCGGCGTGGTGATGAAGGTCTGCACCCCGACCCTGGATCTGTGGGGCAATGACCTGATTCCGGAAATCGAAGAAACCGTGGGCGGCGCCTACGTGATTTCCGAAGCCATGGACGACGACACCGTGACCTTTACCTACTAAGGGTCTACACGTCCGTCGCTTTGCCAACCGGCCGGCCCTTGCGCCGGCCGGTTGCGTTTCAGGGCCTCGCAAGGCCCACGTATACCGAACCCAGGCCTTGCCGTCTGCCCGGCACTCGGCCAACATCCTTCCTCCAACGTTCACCTCAGGATCCTTGATGAGCCCGGAACAGGCCCGCGCAACGCTCCGTGATGCCGATTGCCTCTACAGCCGCGATGCCGTCGAGACCGCGATCGACCGCCTGGCGGAACGCACGGCGCAGGTGCTCAAGGACCGCAACCCGCTGGTTCTGGGTGTGATGAATGGCGGGGTCGTGCTGATGGGCGGGCTGCTGACCCGCTGGTCGTTTCCGATGCAGGTCGATTATCTGCATGCCACGCGGTATCGCGGGGGTACGCGGGGAGGGGAGCAGCTGCACTGGCTGGCCCGCCCCCAGACGCCGATTCAGGGGCGGACGGTCGTGATCGTGGACGACATCCTTGACGGTGGCATCACCCTGGAGGGCATCCAGGCCTTCTGCGAAGAGCAGGGCGCCGAGAAGGTCTACTCCGTGGTGCTGGTCGAAAAGGCCAACCCGGAACGCGACCCCGCCATTACCGTGGATTTCGCCGCCCTGGAGGTGCCGGATCGCTATGTGTTCGGGTACGGCATGGATTACGAGGACTACCTCCGCAACGCACCCGGCATCTTTGCCGTCGCGAACCAATAGTAGGGATACCAGCGTTATGTCGACACCCCGTCTTGCCGTGATTGGCGGCACTGGCCTGACCCAGCTTAAATCGCTGGAGATCACCCGCAGGCAGGTCATGCATACCCCGTATGGCGAACCCTCGGGTCCGCTGGTCTTCGGGCGACTGAATGACACGGAGATCGTGTTTCTGCCGCGCCATGGCGCCCGTCACACCATTCCGCCGCATCAGGTGAACTACCGAGCCAACATCTGGGCCCTGAAACATGCCGGTGTAGACAACGTGATTGCCGTGGCGGCGGTGGGCGGGATCACCGAAGCCATGAAGCCGGGCATGATTGCCATCCCCGATCAGATCATCGATTACACCTGGTCGCGCGCAAACACCTTTTTCGAGGGCGGGGACCTGGAAGAGGTCACCCACATCGACATGACCTGGCCCTACAACCAGGGTGTGCGGGAAACCCTCCTGAACGCGATTGATGACCTGTGCATCGAGGCCGCGGACCGGGGCACGTACGGGGCGACACAGGGTCCCAGGCTCGAGACGGCCGCAGAGATCGACCGCATGGCCCGAGACGGCTGCGACCTGGTCGGGATGACCGGGATGCCCGAGACGGCCCTGGCTCGAGAACTGGGTCTGAACTACGCCTGCTGCGCCGTGATCGCCAACTGGGCGGCCGGGCGAACCGAGGGGGAAATCACCATGGACGAGATCGGCCGCAACCTCGATCAAGGGATGGCGCGGGTGAAGGATGTCCTGACGCACGTAATCGAGACGTTGTCCTGAGCCGGATCAGCGCGAACGACCGTCGGTTCATGCGAGGGTAGCGGGCTGGCTGGAACAAACGGTTCGCCCTCACTGATCCATGACTTAACATAATATGTATTCTGCGCCATTCATGGCCATGCAGCTGAGCGTACTGACCCGGACTTCAGCGGATCCGGAGATTCATCGTGTTATTCAGGCCGTGGCTGCGCGAACGTGTCACATGACCGTTCTTGGTCAGCACCAGATCCAGGTATCCCGGCCCACTGAGCTGCACCACACGGCAGTCCACCCCGATCCCTTCGAATTCGACCTCCAGTGGTACCACGCCCTCGAATTCCACTTCCTCGACCTCGTGTGGCCTGGTAACCGTGCACGTGATGGAGTACGCGGTGCCCTCGGGCCCGGAGGCTTGTAGCGTAATTCGGGATTCGTTGAGCGACGTCGGCATCGCGTGCAGACCTCCGGCCAAGGGCAATCCCAGCGGGATTACCTCCAACGCTCCTCGCCACCTTGGCACCATGGGAGTTGCGCGATCGACAAGCTGTGTTCCAGTTACGGACGGCGCCGGTGTCGCCTGCCAGCCGCAAGGGCCTGTTGCGACCAGGGCGTATACCCAGGCCATTCCGGCCCGCCCAGCCATACTGCAGTATCGTGGCCGGGCGAGCAGCGGACATCGGAATAACGGGTGATTTTTCGGGAGAGGTTTGTCGGTCGTTGCTGCCCGCCAAGTATGAGGGGGCTGATGATCGACGCCGGTCAGCGCTGTACGGGTCGAAATCCCTTTCGACCGGCGTTAATTGACGAACAGACAGCAGGTATTAACGAGAACCGCCACGTTAGAGCATGGACACCGGATACCGCCTCAGGCCCGCTCACGTCCCTTCCAGGGCAGCCCGGCGACAACACACAAGGCCCTGACTACCCCAACAGCAAGCCGGGCGAGCGCCCGGCCTTTTCGGCCCCCTGCCCTAGATCGCGCGTGCTTCGGCGCGCCGCCGCCTCCACATCACCTGAGGGGGCGGCGCGCCCAGATGGTCTTTGGCCCAGTTGATGGCCTGCGTGCGGTTCTTGACCTCAATCTTGCGGAAGATGTTGTACAGGTGGGACTTGACCGTATGTTCACTTATGAACAGCTGTTTCGCGATATTCATGTTGGTTTCGCCCGATCCCAGCATCGCCAGGATCTCGAGCTCTCGCTGTGTCAGCCCACAGGCAGGCCGGTAGGTGTTCGTGCGCTGCTGCCGGTACAGCCGGACCAGCCGTGTCATCAGGTGTCGGGACATCCAGAAATCGCCGTTCAGCAGACACAGAATGCCCTTGCACAATAGATCCAGCTGATCCGTCTTATAAAATATTCCTTGCAGGTAGAGCAGGTCCAGCAGGCGCAGGGCTTCGTCTTCGCTCGGTATATTGAACCCGGAGAAGACGGTCTTTGCGCCATCCGCCACCGCCTGCTGTACATGTCCGATATCGCGCTCGTCTAGTGCGCTCGCATCAAAAAGTGCGAGATTGTAATCCCTGAGTGTCTGGGCAATTCGCGGGGACCCTGGCTCCAATCCCGTTACAGAACATCCGGTTTTTTCTGAAACGTACTCAATGAACAGGGCCGATTGCGGCGAGCCCGGCGTTACAATTAATACGTTCCCCAAGTCCTCATTGAAATCGTTCATGGCGACTCTCCCCTGAATGGATGGAAACACGATGGCTATGGAATACCAAGGCGCGCCTCGATCCAAGGGTTAGATTCGCCAGACTTGACCGTCCCGCGTTTCCGATAGGCCTGATGCGGCCCTTGGAGTGCGCAGCCCTAGTAAAGGGTATAGCCACCAATCCGTCGATCCGTCAAGCGGAGATGGAATAAAGTCATGCGACTGGTGCCGATAATTCGAACTGCCGCGGGTTTTGCGTAAACGGGTCATCCGCAATTGGTGGCCCGATCAATCCCCTCCTCCATAACCTGGACGAGGAAATCAATCTGTTCTGGCGTGATTATGTAAGGGGGCATCAGATAGGAAACATTGCCCAGGGGGCGCAAAAGGGCACCCCGGGAAAGGCCATGACGATAGATCTCCAGCCCGCGGCGCTCCTGCCAGGGATACGGGGTCCGGGATGCCTTGTCCTGAATCAGCTCGACGGCGGCAATCATGCCGTGCTGGCGCACATCGGCCACGTGAGGGTGATCGGCTAATGGTGCAATGCGCTGGGCGATATGGGCAGCGAGCTCCCGATTACGGTCAAGGACGGGGCTCGAGGCAAAAATATCAAGCGTGGCCAGTGCCGCACGACATGCTAAAGGATTACCCGTATACGAATGTGAGTGGAGAAACATATTGAGTTTCTCATAATCATCGTAAAAGGCGTTGTAGACCTCCTCGGATGTCAGTACGGCCGCCATAGGCAGGTATCCGCCGGTCAGCCCTTTGGAAAGGCACAAGAAATCCGGGACAACAGGGCCCTGTTCGCAGGCGAACATGGTTCCGGTGCGTCCAAAGCCGACGGCAATCTCGTCCGCGATCAGGTGTACGCCGTGCCGATCGCAGGCAGCGCGAAGCAGGCGCAAGTATTCCGGGTCGTACATGCGCATGTGCCCTGCGCACTGCACCAGCGGCTCGACGATGACGGCGCAGACCTCCTCTGCGTGGTTCGCGAGGGCCGCCTCCATATGGACAAACTGTCGCCGGGCGACATCGGCGCAGCTCTCGCCCGGCTCGCGCTCGTAGCAGTCCGGCGCGGGAACGGTGATGACATCCAGCATGAGGGGCTTGTAGGTGGCGCTGTAGAGCGGGACATCGCTTACTGAAAGGGCACCCAGAGTCTCGCCGTGGTAGCTGTTGGACAGGCGGATGAAACGGGTCTTTTCGCCGCGGCCACAGTTGAGCCAGTAGTGAAAGCTCATCTTGAGCGCCACCTCGACACCGGCGCTGCCATTATCGGCCAGGAACACCCGATCGAGACCCTCGGGTGTGAGGTCGATCAGGCGTTCGCACAGCTCCACGACAGGCTCGTGCGTGCAGCCCGCAAGGATGACGTGTTCGAGCTGGTCCAGCTGGTCGCGGACCGCGGCATTGATGCGAGGGTTCGCATGGCCAAAAAGGTTGACCCACCATGAGCTGATCGCATCCAGATACCGGTTGCCGTCGAAATCGTACAGCCATACGCCCTCCCCGCGCTGGATCGGCAGCAGGGGCAAGGTCCCCTCCTCTCCGTAATCCTTCATCTGGGTGCAGGGGTGCCAGAGGGCGCGCAGGTCCCGGCGTTTGAGCTGTTCGTTGTCCATGCGGTGGGCTCTCGGGGCAGTGGGTTAGCCCCCCGCAAGCGGCTTGCCGGGGGCCGTAATTCAGTGCGCGGAAAGTAGCAGCCCCCCCGGGGGCGAACAAGGCTCCTTCCCCGTCGGGATTCGGGATTTAGCGCGGGCGCGCTTATGAGGTACCCTTTCCTGCCGGCCAGGAGGATCCCATGCACCCCGAATTTCCGCAGCAGGACATCATCCATCTCAACCACGCGGCGGTGGGTGCCTGGCCCAGACGTACCGAAGAGGCGGTTTGCGAGTTCGCCCGCGAGAACGTGCGTCAGGGCTCGAAGGACTATGGCCAGTGGCTCAAGCGGGTGGATGCGACGCGCGAGCTGGCCCGCGCCCTGATCGGGGCCAGCGACGCGGCGGATATCGCCTTCGTCAAGAACACCTCGGAAGCGCTGTCGATGGTGGCGTTCGGCCTGCCCTGGTCGGAGGGGGACAACATTGTTCTCCCGACCGGAGAGTTCCCGTCCAATCGGGTCGTCTGGCACGCAGCGGGCGAACGATTCGGCATCGAGGTGCGCGAGGTCGAGGTGGGCGATGAACCCGAACGCGACCTGCTGGCCGCCTGCGACCGCCAGACGCGGCTGGTGGCGACCAGCGCGGTTCGCTACGACTCGGGCATCCGCGTGGATATCCAGGCACTCGGGGCAGAGCTGCGGGCCCGGGGGATCCTGTTCTGTGTCGACGCGATTCAGCATCTGGGGGCGCTGCCCTTCGATGCCCCGGGTTGCCACGCAGATTTTGTAATGGCGGACGGCCACAAGTGGATGCTGGCGCCAGAGGGGATCGGGATCTTCTACGTCAACCCGGAGATTCGCGAGCAACTCCGGCTACAGGAGTACGGGTGGAACATGCTGGCGCATGCCGGTGATTTCTCGAACCCGGGGCTGACCCCTGCCCCGTCGGCCCGCCGGTTCGAGCCGGGAAGCCACAACATGCTGGGGATCCATGCGCTGCACGCCAGCCTGTCGCTACTGCTGGAGGTGGGCATCGAGAACGTCGATCACGACATCTGCTTTCACTGGCATCACCTGGCCGAGGAGCTGGAAGCGATGGGTTGCGAGGTGCTCACGCCGCGCGGCCGACGGGCAGGGATCCTGACCTTCCGCCCCCCCTCGGCGGATCTCGACGCCGTCTACGCGCGCCTTCAGGCCGGCGGAGTCCTGTGCGCGGTGCGTGGCGGGGGGATCCGCTTCTCGCCCCACTACTACCTGACGGATCAGCAGATTGAGCGTGCCCTGGATCAGGTGCAGAAGGCACTTGGGATCGCGGCCTGACGACCGGTCCCGGGTTCAGATGCTCAGAATGTGTGGGTCTTGCGGTCCGAGTTGAGCATACCGCCGAGGTGTTCCTCGATTCGGCGGTGCGTCACGCCCTTGTCGGACTTGTTGAACTGAACGCCGATACCACGAAGGCGGTTGCCCTGCGCCCGGGCGGGCGTGATCCACACAACGGTGCATGGTGTCGGCAGGCGGTCGGAATCGTCCAGCAGGGACAACAGCAGGAACACCTGGTCCCCGAGCTTGTAGGACTTGTCCGTAGGGATGAACAGCCCGCCGTTGGTCACGAAGGGCATGTACGCGGCGTACAGTGCGGGTTTTTCCTTGATTGCCAAGGTCAGCATGCCCTGCCCGGCCATGTTCCCTCCCACCACGTTGTCTGGACCCGCGAGTATCCCCCATCCCGGCTGGCGTGCGCCACCCCCCCGGGGCGACGCTGCCTGAAACCCGGGCGCGTCGACTGCCCTGTTTCACGCAGCGTTGCGGGTCCGTTTTGCAGCATGCCCGCACGGCAACAGCACCGCGAGCGCGAATGCGCAATCCGATCAGCGCCTGCCCAGCGCCAGTGCGATGGCCTCGCTGCGCAGCGCAGGATTCAGGTTGGCACCATTCTGGCGCTGCCATTCGAGTGACTGCTGCACCAGCCACGCGAGGCGACGTGCACCTCGCGTCCGTGCAAAGTTGAGTAACTGATCGCGCGGGAACTGCTCGCCAAAGGCATCCAGTTGCCCCACCAGCAAAAGGCGCTGCGCCGACAGCAGCAGGGCCTGGAGGCGCGGGATCAGGCGCTCGGGCACGCTGCGCTGCAGCACGGCGGCGGTGGAATGCAGATCGGTCGCATTCAGCACCGCGGTCAGGATCTGACGATCGGCTTCCCAGGCTTCCAGGGCCGCGGCATCCGTCAGGATCTCCCGCGCCAGAAGCGGACGCCCGAGGCTGGCGGCATAGGCCTCCGCGACCCGTTCAGGCTGATCGCTTTCCGAGGCGAGCCACTCGTGCACTTCGCCCAGGGCAGGGCTGGCAATATCCGTTTGCTGGCAGCGGCTGCGAATGGTGGCCGGCAGACTGGCCGGACGCGCGGACTCGAGGAACACGACGGCCCCGGCGGGTGGTTCCTCCAGGGTCTTGAGCAGCGCATTGGCCGCGTTCATGTTGAGCGCATCGGCCGGACGGATGATCAGCGCCCGCAGCGCCCCGCCCGAGCCACTGAGGGTCAGAAACTCCGTGGCGTCACGCACGGCATCGACCAGGATGTCCTTGCCGGGCTCGGCCGGCTCCAGCAGACGTACCTCCGGGTGCACGCCGCCCTCCAGGCTGCGACAGGCATTGCACTCGCCACAGGCGGGCTCGTCGCCGTCCACACGCTGGCACAGCAGGCTCTGGACGACGCTCGTCGTCAGCAGGGCCTTGCCCACCCCGGGGCTTCCATTGACCAGAATCCCGCTGGGCAGCCTGCCGTCCCGCCCGCGCCGCACGAGGCGCTGCCGTATGGGGTCCAGCCAGGGTGGTTGCGTCGACATCAGCTTCCCCGAGCCATGGTATGGGTCTGCCATTCCTCCAGTGCCCGACGGACCGAGTCGGCCACCTGCTCGGGAGTGGCATGTCCATCAATGACACGGTAGCGATCCGGGTGCGCGCGGGCACGCTCCAGGTAGGCCTCGCGCACCCGTGCAAAGAATTCCAGGGCCTCCCGCTCGATGCGGTCTCGGCGACCCCGCTGCACCGCTCGTTCCAGCCCGGTGGCCGGATCGATATCCAGCAATAGGACCAGGTCGGGGCGCAGATCGCCCTGCACCCAGTCTTCCAGTCGGGCCACGCGCTCCGTGCCCAGCCCTCGCCCCGCACCCTGATAGGCAAAGCTCGCATCGGTGAAGCGGTCACTGACGACCCAGCGGCCCGCCGCGAGTGCCGGCCGTATCACCGAGGCGAGGTGCTGTGCACGGGCGGCGAACATCAACAGCAGCTCCGCCTCGGGGCACATACCGGGAAGGTCGGGATCCAGCAATAGACCCCGTAGTCGCTCGCCCAGTGCCGTGCCACCCGGTTCGCGGGTGCATTCGGGCTCGATCCCTCTTGCCCGCAGGGTCTCCACCACAGTAGCGAGCTGTGTGGACTTTCCCGAGCCCTCGATACCTTCCAGGACTACGAAGCGGGCGCCACTGGACACGTGTTCGGTGGATGCGTCGGCGGTCATCGGCGGTTCCGGATGCCGTAGCGGGACCCATCACCGCCGAGCTGATAGCGAATCACGGCCTGGCGATGCTCGCGATAGGTCTCGGAGAAGTGATGTGTGCCGTCGCCGCGGGAAACGAAGAACAGATCGTCTGTCTCGGCCGGCCGCGCAGCCGCCTCGATCGCTGCTCGTCCCGGCAGTGCGATCGGCGTGGGTGGCAGCCCGGTACGGGTATAGGTGTTATAGGGATGGTCGCGCTGCAGCTCCGCACGGGTCAGCCGCTGCACGCCAGGCTCCTGCACATAGAGCAGCGTGGGATCGGTCTGCAGCAGCATCCCTCGGCGCAGCCGATTGACGAACACGCCCGCGACCCGGTCACGCTCCTCGCCGCGCCCGGTCTCGCGCTCGATGATCGAGGCCAGGATCAGGAGTTCGTACGGTGACTCCACCGGGTGGTCCTCGGTGCGTGACTCCCAGGCGGAGTGCAGCGTGGCATCCATTGCGCGGTATGCGCGCCGCAGCACCTCCAGGGCATCGGTCCCGGACCCGAAGAAGTAGGTGTCCGGCAAGAACCAGCCCTCGGGATGCTCCAGTTCTTCGAGCCCCAGCGCCTCCAGCAGGTTCTCCACCCCAACGGATTCCGACGGCCCCTCGATCTCGGGGTGCTGGCGCAAGGCGCGCAGGGCCTGCGCGATGGTCCAACCCTCCGGAACCGTCAGCCGGTGCTGCACGACCTCTCCGCGTGCCATGGCGTGCAGCAGGCTGCGCGGGGTCGCACCGGCATCCACCGCGTACTCGCCTGCCTGCAGTCGCGGTGCCAGGCCCTGGCGGCGCCCGTACAGTTCGACCATCCAGGCTTGCTCGACCCAGCCGCGGCGCTCGAATTCCTTGCTCACCTGACGCAGCCCCTGGCCCCGCTCGAGCTGGAACCGTTCCGTCTGATCCAGCGCCAGCGGCTGGTTGAGATCCTGGTGATAGCGATCCCCGAACCACCAGCCTCCCGCCAGCAGGCCGATCAGCAAGACCCCGGTTATCAGACCACTAATCCGCTTCATGCAGCGCCATACTCAGAACCCGAACCGGGTCATCCTGCCATGTCGTATCAGGCATGTCCGTTTCGATCAGGCGGCCTGGGTATAATCCCAGGCGCGCATTGCTGACATAAAGGCCGTCGACCCGCTGCAAGGCCTCGGGGGTCGCGCGCTGCTCCTGGACGGTGAAACCGTGGGCCGTTGCATGGTCGAATATCCACGCCCTGCGCGTACCCGCAATCCCCGCCTCGTCCACTGGAGGCGTGAACAGGTCCGTCCCCTGGCGCCACCAGAGGTTGCCTTGCGTCGCGCTGACCAGACGCCCCTGTGTATCGCAGACAATGGCTTCGTCCCATCCGGCTTCCCAGCTTTGCCGGATCACGACCTGTTCGAGGCGACTCGTATGTTTCAGGCCCGCGAGCGCTGGCTGAATCGCCATCGACACCGGCGACCAGCCCATCCGCAACGGCTTCGGTTCCACCCCCATGGACTGAGCCAGCGCGGGGCCACCGGCGACAATCCGGGTCATGGTGACGTGGTCGGGCGGCAAGTAACCACGGGGCCCCTGCCCTCGCGTCAGCGTAACGCGAGCCATGCAACGCCCCTCTGGCGCGACTCGCTGTAGTTCCTCACGCAGGTGCGATTCATCCACGGGCGGGAATCCGAGTCGTTCCAGCCCCCGTTCCAGCCGAGCGACATGATAAGGCCACAGCCGGGGGCGGCCGGAATCCATCATCACCGTCTCGAACAAGCCATCGCCCAGCAAAACGCCGCGGTCGTCGCCCGGGACGTGGGCCTCGATGCCGTTGACCAGGATCACGCCCGGCCCCCAAGCGCATCCAGCAGCCCATGCGCCTTGTGGCGGGTCTCGGCCAGCTCGCGATCGGGATCCGAGTCCGCCACGATGCCCGCCCCCGCCCGAAAGCGCAGTTCGTTGCCGCGCAGCACCAGGGTACGGATGAGGATGTTCGTGTCCATCCGCCCATGCCGGCTCAAGTAGCCGCAGGACCCGGTGTACGCCCCGCGGGGTGCGCCGGCCTCCAGCTCCTGGATGATCTGCATGCTGCGTATCTTCGGACACCCGGTGATCGTCCCGCCAGGGAACACGGCTCGCAGCACATCGCCCGCACGCGTCTCCGGCTTCAATCGCCCCACGATACTCGACACAATGTGATGGACGCGTCGGTAGCTCTCGACGGTCATCAGTTCGGCAACCCGCACGCTCCCGGCAGAGGCCACCCGGCCGACGTCGTTGCGCTCAAGGTCCACCAACATTACATGCTCGGAACGCTCCTTAAGGTTTCCCCGTAACTCGCTAAAAAGACTTGAATCTTTTTCCGCGTTATCATCGCGCCGGCGGGTACCCGCGATCGGCCGGGTCTCAACCTCACCCCCTTCCACCGACACCAGGCGCTCGGGCGACGAACTGATCACCTGCCCCTCGGGAAACTGCAGCCAGGCGGCAAAGGGCGCCGCATTCGCGTTCCTAAGGCGCGCATACAGCGCACCTCCGTCGAGTGCCTCCCGGCTGGACGCCCTCCATTCGCGCGACAGATTCACCTGAAAGGTATCGCCCGCGCGAATGTACTCCAGCCCTTGCCGCACCGCCGCGCGATAACGTTCCGGCTCTTCCTCGTCGATCGCGAGCGCCGGCAAGGCCCCTGCTCCCAGACTCTCCTCCCGGCACGCCTCGACGTCAGCGCGCATGGAGGCGATTGGGTCTGCCCCCTCCTCGCTCACCAGGAAGGTCTGGTCGTCGTGATGATCCACAATGATCGCGGCGGGAAACCGGGTGACCCGGGCGGGGGGCAGCCAGGGGTCCGAGCGGCAGGCGCCCAGCGCGGGTTCCAGCTGCCAGGCCCATTCATAGCCCAGATAGAGAAACCAGCCCCCGAGAAACGGGAGGTGGTCATAACCGGGCTCGACTTCCGAGTCGGCCCTTGCATCGCTCAGGTCCTGGTCGAGCACGGACCACAGAGCGTCATCGCCTCGGGCATCCAGCGTGATGCCCGGAAAGGCAAACAGGATGGAATAACGAGCCGGCGCCTGACCGATCAGGGCCGACTCGAGCAGGTGTGGATAGCGCTCCGGAAAGCGCCGGGCCAGGGGCGCCAGATCGATCCCGCGCCCCAGCCGCTCGACTGCCATATGCTGGCGGACTAGAGGCTGCGGAACACCAGAGTCCCGTTGGTGCCCCCAAACCCGAAGGAGTTCGACAGACCCACCTTCGTATTCATCTCGCGCGCCTCGTTGGGCACGTAATCCAGATCACAACCCTCACCCGGCTGGTCGAGGTTGATCGTCGGGGGGGAAACCTGATCGCGTAGCGCCAGCGCCGTGAACACGCCCTCGATGCCACCGGCTGCACCCAGCAGATGTCCAGTCATGGACTTCGTGGAGTTCACCAGCAGCTTGTAGGCGTGATCGCCAAAGGCTTTCTTCAGCCCCTGTGTCTCGGCCACGTCGCCGGCCGGCGTCGAGGTGCCGTGGGCGTTGATGTATCCGACTTCCTCCGGATTAACGCCCGCGTCGTTCAGGGCACGAAGCATGCACCGAGCAGCTCCCGCCCCATCCTGCGAGGGCTGGGTCATGTGATGCGCATCGGCGTTCCAGGCAAAGCCGGCTACCTCGCAGTAGATGTTGGCGCCTCGGGCCTTCGCATGCTCGTACTCCTCGAGCATCATCACGCCGGCCCCGTCACTCAGCACAAAGCCGTCGCGATCCTGATCCCAGGGACGCGAGGCGCGTTCCGGGTCATCGTTACGGGTCGACAGTGCACGTGCGGCCGCAAACCCGCCGATGCCGAGCGGCGTCGTCGCCATCTCGGCCCCGCCGGCCACCATCGCATCGGCATCGCCGTAGGCAATCATGCGGGCGGCATCGCCGATGTTGTGCGTAGCCGTCGCACAGGCCGACACAATCGAGATATTCGGACCGCGCAGGTTGCGCATGATGGAGAGATTTCCCGCGACCATATTGATGATCGCGCTGGGGACAAAAAACGGCGAGATCTTGCGCGCGCCACCCTTGAGGTACGCGGCGTAAGAGCGTTCGATATACGGCAGGCCACCGATCCCGGAACCGATCGCGACACCAATACGGTCCGCATTCTCCTCGGTCACCTCGAGACCGGAATCGTCCAGGGCCTGAATCCCGGCCGCGAGCCCGTAGAGGACAAACGTGTCCATCTTTTTCTGGTCTTTGGGCGGGACATACTCATTGGCTTCGAAGTCCCGCACGGCCCCGGAAATCTTGACCGGCATCTCCGATGCATCGAACACGTCGATCGGTGAAATGCCGCTCTTGCCGGCCTTGATGTTGGACCAGGCCTTGTCGATGGTAGAGCCGACCGGGGACACAATGCCCAGCCCGGTAATCACGACACGTCGCTTAGCCAATGATGTTCTCCTTGGAAAGACTGAAATAAGCGCTCAACGAAACGACGAAGGGCCACTCTGCTCGCAGAGAGGCCCGTCCGTGTCCTGTTCGAGCGCCCAGGGGCGCCCAATCAGTCCTTCATGTGCTCGTTGATATAGTCGATCGCCTGCTGCACGGTGGTGATCTTTTCCGCCTGCTCGTCCGGGATTTCCGTCTCGAATTCCTCTTCGAGCGCCATCACCAGCTCCACGGTGTCGAGCGAGTCGGCACCCAGGTCGTCGACAAAGGCGGCACTGTTGGTGACGTCTTCTTCCTTGACACCCAGCTGCTCGACAACGATCTTCTTGACGCGTTCTTCAATGCTACTCATGGTTCAGAAATCCCCTTCCAATTGAGGCGGCTTCGTTTGAAGGTTCGCCATTCTAGAGAAAAGCCCGGCCGCGATCCAGGGAGACGCGAGCCTCTTGGGCTGCGCTGGACCCCAGGCCCCGCGGGTTGATCAGTGCATGAACATCCCGCCGTTCACATGCAGCGTTTCGCCGGTGATGTAGCCGGCCTCCTCGGATGCGAGGAAGCCCACCGCCGCCGCGATCTCCTCCGGGTCGCCCAGGCGCCCCAGCGGGATCTGGCCCAGCAGGTGTTCCTTCGTCTCGTCCCCGAGTTCGCGGGTCATGTGGGTATCAATGAAGCCCGGGGCGACGGTATTGACCGTGATGTTGCGGCTGCCCACCTCGCGCGCCAGCGAGCGCGCGAACCCCGCTAACCCCGCCTTGGCGGCCGCGTAGTTGGTCTGACCGGCATTGCCGGTGGACCCCACCACCGAGCCCACCAGTATGATGCGGCCGCGGCGCAGCTTCATCATGCCCTTCAGCAGGCGCTGTGTCAGGCGAGCGGCGGCGGACAGGTTCGTGTTGATGATGGCATCCCACTCCTCGTCCTTCATCCGCATGAACAGGTTGTCGCGCGTGATGCCGGCGTTGTTCACCAGCACCTCCACCGCCCCTTCCTGCTCCTGGACGCTGGCGAGGCCGGCCGCAACCGAATCCGCGTCGGTTACATCCATGGCGATACCCCGCCCGTTCCATTCGGACAGCGCCTCGGTGATGCGCTGGGCACCGGATTCGCTGGTCGCGGTCCCGACGACCTGCAGGCCCTGTTCCGCCAGACGGCGGGCAATGGCCGCGCCAATGCCGCGGCTGGCCCCGGTCACCAGGGCCACTCGTTTGTTATCGGACATCATTCGCCTTTTGTTTTTGGACGTGCTCGGAATCGAGTGTAGAGCGTCAACCAGCCTTCAGTCGGCCGACGGTGGCATCCAGGCTTTCACGGTCGGCCACGTCGAACAGCTCCAGGCCCCTGTCAATCCGTTTGGCCAGCCCCGTGAGCACGCGCCCGGGGCCACATTCCACCTGTACCTCGACACCCTGCGCGCGAAGCCCCTGGATGGTCTCCACCCAGCGTACCGGCCGATAGAGCTGCGCGGCCAGATTCGCCTTGATTGCCTCGGCCGTCTCGGCCGGCGCCGCAGTCACGTTCTGCCAAACGGGGATTTCCGGAGTCGCAAAGGTGGTTGCATCGAGTGCCGACTGCAGGCGCTCGGCAGCCGGACGCATCAGCGCACAGTGCGACGGAACGGACACGGGCAGCTTGAGCGCGCGCTTTGCCCCGGTGTCCTTGGCGGCACCAACCGCTCGATCGACCGCCGCGGCCGCACCCGCGATCACCACCTGCCCGGGTGCATTCAGGTTAACGGCCTCAAGGACCTGCCCCTCGGCGTTGTCCGCACAAAGCTGCTCGACCGCGGTGTCGTCGAGACCAAGGATCGCGGCCATTGCGCCCTCGCCCTCGGGTACTGCGGCCTGCATGGCACGGGCGCGCTCGGCCACCAGACGCACGGCATCCGGGAATCGCAGCGCCCCGGCCGCCACCAGCGCGCTGTACTCGCCAAGGCTGTGACCCGCGACCCCAGCGGGGCGTACATCGGTCTGCTGTGCCAACAAGCGCCACGTGGCCACCCCGGCAGCCAGCATGACCGGCTGTGTCCATTCGGTCTGGTTCAGTTGTTCGACTGGACCGTGCTGACACAGGCTCCACAGATCCGCATCCAGGCAATCCGACGCCTCCTGAAAGGTATCGCGTACGACCGCGTGGTCGTCGCCCAGATCGGTGAGCATGCCGGCGGACTGGGAACCCTGCCCCGGAAAGACTGCGGCCCATTTAGTGGTCATTCGCCAATCGTCTCGCGCATAGAAAAGCGGGCGTAGTGTAGGCCCTAGACGCAACGTCGGCAAACAGCCTCTAATCCTCGGCGAACGTGGATCACTCGGCGATCCGCAACCGCCAACATCGCGCCGGAAACCCCGTGTTGACTTGTGTTCGCGCGTAGCATCCGGATAATGTCGCCACCGAATTCAATACGCGAGGACCTGCATGGCGAAGGAAGACGAAATCGAGCTGGAAGGAACGGTGGTGGAGACCCTGCCGAATACCACGTTCCGGGTAGAGCTCGAAAACGGGCACACCATCACCGCCCACATCTCCGGCAAGATGCGCAAGCACTACATCCGCATCCTGCGTGGCGACAAGGTGATCGTGCAGATGACCCCTTACGACCTGACCAAGGGCCGTATCGTCTACCGTAACAAGTAGTCCCGCCCCAGGGGTTGCGGGCCCACTCGAAAGAGCATGGCCTACCCCTAAATGACGAAGCCCCGGCCGGACCGGGGCTTCGTGGTTTCTGCAGGCCAGGATTCGGCCCAGTGGCTCCCTCAGGAGACGGCCGGCTCGCGTATATCGAGCTCCAGCCCGGACTCGGCCACCCGGACCACGACCTCTCCGCCCTGCGCCAGACGCCCGAAGAGCAACTCGTCGGCCAGCGGCTTCTTGATATGCTCCTGCAGCGTGCGTGCCATCGGGCGTGCGCCCATCTTGACGTCGTAGCCATGCTCGGCCAGCCAGGCACGGGCGTCCGGCTCCACCGTCAGGTGCACCTTCTTCTCGTCCAGCTGGGCCTGCAGCTGCGTCAGGAACTTGTCCACGACATTCAGGATAGTCGCCTCGTCCAGCGGACCGAACTGGATGGTGGCATCCAGGCGGTTGCGGAACTCCGGCGTGAAGGTCCGCTTGATCGCCTCCATCGAATCGCTTGAGTGATCCTGCTGGGTAAAGCCCACGGACGGGCGGCTGGCCTGCTCCGCCCCGGCGTTCGTCGTCATCACCAGGATCACGTTGCGGAAGTCCACCTCGCGGCCATTGGCGTCCGTCAGGGTGCCGTGGTCCATCACCTGCAGCAGCACATTGAAGACATCCGGGTGGGCCTTCTCGATCTCGTCCAGCAGCAGCACCGAGTGCGGATGCTTCAGGATCGCATCGGTCAGCAGCCCGCCCTCGTCGTAGCCGACATAGCCGGGCGGCGCGCCGATCAGGCGCGAGACCGTGTGGCGCTCCATGTACTCGGACATGTCGAAGCGCGCCAGATGAATCCCCAGCTGTTGTGCCAGCTGACGCGTAACCTCGGTCTTGCCGACCCCGGTCGGGCCGGCGAACAGGAACGAACCAATCGGCTTGTCCATGTCGCCCAGGCCGGAACGCGCCATCTTGATCGAGGTCGCGAGCGTCCCGATCGCCTCGTCCTGGCCGAAGACGGTCATCTTCAGGTTGCGTTCGAGGTTGCGCAGCGTCTCCTTGTCGGAGCTGGAGACCGATTTCGGCGGGATGCGCGCGATCTTGGCCACGATCGTCTCGATATCCTGCACGCCAATGGTCTTCTTGCGCTGACTCATCGGCAGCAGCTGCCGGCTGGCACCTGCTTCGTCGATCAGGTCAATCGCCTTGTCCGGCAGGAACCGGTCGGTGATGTAGCGATCCGCCAGTTCCGCTGCGGCGCGCAGCGCCGGGCGCGTGAAGCGGACATTGTGGTGTGCCTCGAAGCGCGATTTCAGCCCCCGCAGGATCTGCTCGGTCTCGTCCACGGTCGGCTCCGGCACCTCGATCTTCTGGAAGCGACGGGCCAGGGCGCGGTCCTTCTCGAAGATCCCGCGATATTCCTGATAGGTGGTCGAGCCGATGCACTTGAGCTCGCCCGAGGCGAGCATCGGCTTGATCAGGTTGGAAGCGTCCATTACCCCGCCGGAGGCGGCGCCCGCACCGATGATGGTGTGGATCTCGTCGATGAACAGCACCGCGCCGGGTTCCTTCTTCAGCTGCGCCAGCACACCCTTCAGGCGCTTCTCGAAATCCCCGCGGTACTTGGTGCCGGCCACCAGCGCGCCCAGATCGAGCGCGTAGACGGTCGCGGACTCGATTGCCTCGGGCACCTGCTCGTCGACGATACGCCGCGCCAGACCCTCGGCAATGGCGGTCTTGCCGACACCGGCCTCGCCCACCAGAAGCGGGTTGTTCTTGCGCCGACGACAGAGGATCTGGATGGTGCGTTCGATCTCGTGGTCGCGCCCAATTAGCGGGTCGATCTCGTCCTTGCTCGCCTTCGCGTTGAGATTGGTCGCGTACAGCTGCAGAGCGTTTGTCTTTTCCTCGCGCTCGCCCTCGACCGGCTCCGGCTGTGGTTCGTTCGGGTTCTGCTGTCCCCCCAGTTCATCTTCTCCGACCTTGGAGATGCCATGGGAGATGAAATTCACCACGTCCAGGCGGCTGATGTTCTGCTGGCCGAGCACGTAAAGGGCCTGGCTGTCCTGTTCGCCGAACAGCGCGACCAGGACGTTCGCCCCGGAGACCTCCTTGCGGCCGCTGGACTGCACGTGAAACACCGCCCTTTGCAGGACCCGCTGGAACCCCAGGGTCGGCTGCGTCTCGCGTGAATCGTTCGGCGGGATGCGCGGCGTGTTCTCGTCGATATAGGCCTCGAGCTCGTCGCGGATGCGGTCGAGATCACCGCCACAGGCGCGCAACACCGTCGCGGCGCTGGGGTTCTGCGCGAGCGCCATCAGGAGGTGCTCCACGGTCACGAACTCGTGGCGCTTCTCCCGCGCTTCCTTGAAGACCATGTTCAGGCTGAATTCGAGTTCCTTGTCGAGCATGGGAGTCAGACCTCCTCCATCGAGCAAAGCAGTGGATGCTGGTGGCTACGGGCGTAATCGTTCACCTGTGCCACCTTCGTCTCGGCCACATCCCGGGTATAGATGCCGCATACTCCCTTGCCGCGCGTGTGCACGTGCAGCATCACCTGGGTGGCCTTTTCGCGATCCATACTGAAGAAGGTCTCCAGCACCTCGACCACGAACTCCATAGGCGTGAAGTCGTCGTTGAGCAACACCACCTTGTACTGCCGCGGTGGCTTGAGCTCCGGCCTCGATTCTTCGACGGCGGTATTGCTGTCATGATCGGGGATCTGGGGCTTTTTCTCACTCATCGGTCGAACTCACGCTTTCAGCGGTTGGTCATGCCAGTTCGGCCATCCAGGGAAACACTGATCCAATGTCTCCCTGTGTCCTTAGGCTATGTTCATGGTCGTTCGGTTCCGGGCCCGGGCCAAGTGCCCGCACCCTCAGTCACTACATGTGCTTGATCAGGGCCTCGCCAAAGGCCGAGCAGCTCACCGGCTCGACGTTGTCCATCAAGCGGGCGAAGTCATAGGTCACCTCGCCGGCACTGATCGCGCCGCCCATGCCCTTCACCACCAGATCGGCGGCCTCGGACCAGCCGAGGTGGCGCAGCATCATCTCGGCCGACAGGATCAGCGAGCCCGGGTTGACCTTGTCCTGACCGGCGTATTTCGGGGCGGTCCCGTGGGTCGCCTCGAACATCGCCGTGGTGTCGGACAGGTTGGCGCCGGGGGCGATCCCGATGCCCCCGACCTGGGCGGCCAGTGCATCGGAGATGTAGTCGCCGTTGAGATTCAGCGTGGCGATCACCGAGTAGTCCTCCGGGCGCAGCAGAATCTGCTGCAGGAAGGCATCCGCGATCACGTCCTTGATCACGATGTCGCGACCGGTCTTCGGGTTCTTGAAGGTCTGCCACGGCCCGCCGTCCAGGTCTTTCGCACCGAACTCCTCGCGCGCCAGCTCGTAGCCCCAGGCCTTGAAGGAACCCTCGGTGAATTTCATGATGTTGCCTTTGTGCACCAGCGTCACCGAGGGGCGATCGTTGTCGATCGCGTACTCGATCGCCTTGCGCACCAGGCGCTTGGTGCCCTCGCTGGAGACCGGCTTGACGCCGATGCCGGCGGTATCCGGGAAGCGGATCTGGGTTACGCCCATCTCGTTCTGCAGGAAGTCGATGACCTTCTTCACCTCCGGCGTGCCCGCTTCGAACTCGATGCCGGCGTAGATGTCCTCCGAGTTCTCGCGGAAGATCACCATGTCGGTCTTTTCCGGCTCCTTCAGCGGGCTCGGGGTGCCGTCGTAGTAGCGCACCGGGCGCAGGCAGACGAACAGGTCCAGCTTCTGGCGCAGCGCGACATTCAGGGAGCGAAAACCACCCCCCACCGGCGTGGTCAGCGGGCCCTTGATGGACACGCTGTAGTCCTTGACCGCCTGCAGAGTCTCATCCGGCAACCCGGAGTCGTCGTCGTAGACCTGCGTGGCCTTCTCGCCCGCGTAGACCTCCATCCATTCGATCGCCTTCTGGCCACCGTAGGCCTTTTCCACGGCCGCATCGGTCACCCGGCGCATCACCGGCGTGATGTCCACACCGATCCCGTCCCCCTCGATAAAGGGGATGATCGGGCGTTCTGGCACCACCAGCTTGCCCTGCTCGTCGACGGTGATGCGTTCGCCCTTTTCCGGGACCTGAATGTGCTGGTAGGCCATGCAAACTCCTTGTGCGCAAGAATTGAAATCGTTCTCCCGGATTATACATACCCATCCGCCCCCGCCGAGGGGAACGTGGTCTCGAGAACGCCAGCAAGACGGGCCGCTGCGTTATCATTCGCGGCATGACCGAACGCCTGCCCTGCCATATCACCGTCGCCGCCGTCATCGAGCGGGACGGGCGCTTCCTGTTCGTCGAGGAGACCGATGACGGACGCCATGTACTGAACCAGCCGGCCGGCCATCTCGATGCCGAGGAGCACCTGGTGGAAGCGGTGATCCGCGAGGTCCGCGAGGAGACCTGTCTGGACTTCCAGCCGGAGGCCCTGCTTGGCTGCGACCTGCTCGCGCTCGCCAATGGCGCGGTGACGCTGCGCGTCGCATTCTGCGGCACGGCGAGCGAACCGAGCCACCCGCCGGCCCGCGATCCCGCCATCCATGCGCTCCACTGGCTGACACCGGACGAGGCGCGTCGCGGCTGGCCGCTGCGCAGCCCGCTGGTCCTGCGCACCATCCGCCGTTATCAGGATGGCGTACGCCTTCCGCTCGCCGCGGCCGGCTCACTGGTTCATGCGGAGGGGCCGTGAGCGGTCCCGAGCGGGTGATCGTGGGCCTGTCGGGCGGGGTGGATTCGGCCGTGGCGGCCAGCCGCCTGCTGGAGGCCGGCTATCGCGTGGAAGGCCTGTTCATGAAGAACTGGGAGGATGACGACGACGCGGAATACTGCGCGGCCGAGGCCGACTACGAGATGGCCCGCGAGGTCGCGGACTGTCTCGAGATCCCCCTGCACAAGGCGAACTTCGCCGAGGACTATCGCCAGCGGGTGTTCCGCCACTTCCTGCACGAATACGAGGCCGGCCGGACGCCGAATCCGGACATCCTGTGCAACCGCGAGATCAAGTTCCGTTCATTCCTGGATCACGCCCGCCAACTGGGCGCGCAATGGATCGCGACCGGCCACTACGCCCGTGTGCGCCACCGCCCCGACCACAGCGAGCTGTGCATGGCCGCGGATGCCAACAAGGATCAGACCTATTTCCTGCACACCCTGACGCAGGAGCAGCTGCGCCCCGCGCTGTTCCCGCTCGGCGACATCCCCAAGGAAAGGGTGCGCGAGCGCGCCCGCGAGCTGGGGCTGCCCAACCATGCCCGCAAGGACTCCACCGGCATCTGCTTTATCGGTGAACGCCGCTTCCGCGACTTCCTGGCGCAGTACCTGCGCGCGCCGGAGGGCGAGATGTGCACGCCGGAAGGTCGGGTCGTGGGGCACCACCAGGGCCTGATGTTCTACACCCTGGGCCAGCGCCAGGGGCTCGGCATCGGCGGGATCGACGGGTTTCCCGAGGCCCCCTGGTATGTCGTGGACAAGGATCTGGGGGGCAATCGGCTTGTCGTCGCGCAGGACCCGCAGCATCCGCTGCTGATGAGTCCCGCGGTCGAGACGGAGACCGCGCACTGGATTCACCGGCCGCCTGAGCCGGGACAGCCGTTGATGCTGCGCCTGCGTCATCGCCAGCCCTTGCAAACCTGCCGGCTGGAATCCATGGATGGGGGTCGGCTACGTGTTCGCTTCGAGACCCCTCAGCGTGCGGCCACACCCGGCCAGTCGGCGGTTTTTTATGACGGTGACGTCTGTCTGGGCGGGGCCGTGATTGCCAGCCGCCGCACACTGGCCAGTGAGTCAGAAGCCTCGGTTCCGGTATAGTAGGCGCGTTTTACGCAGCCACCCACTCACGCCTGTTCCGGGAGCCCTCCGGCTTGGACCGTAACGACCACAACCGCACGTTGGCGCTGGCCGCCCTCTTCCAATGCGCCAGCCTGGTCAAGGACCTGGCCTGGCGCGGCAGCTGCGACGAATACGAATTCGAGATCCTGATCGGCAGCCTGTTCGCGTTCGACGCGGAGACGCCCGAGGATGTCTACCGCGGCGCCAGCAGCCTGCGCCCGGGCCTGGAGCGGGTGCACAGCCAGCTGCAAAATGGCGGCAAACCACCGGATATGGAGATCACACGCTACGCGGTGGGCCTGATCTTTCTGGAACGCAAGCTGCAAAAACGCCCGGACATGCTGCAGAAACTGGGCGACGGGCTGCAGGGTGCCCAACGGCAGGTGGACTATTTCACCATCACGCACGAGAGCGTGATCGCGCGCCTGGCCGAGATCTACAAGGAGACCATCTCCGAGCTGGGTCCGCGTATCGTCGTCCAGGGCGAACAGAATCATCTTTCCAATCCCGAGATCGCCGCGCGCGTTCGCGCCCTGCTGCTGGCCGGCATCCGTGCCGCCGTGCTCTGGCGCCAGGCGGGTGGATCTCGCTGGAAACTCCTTCTGGGCCGCAAACGACTGATTCGCCAAGCGGACCACATCCTTCAACGACTGAACACCTGACAGCGGATAGCGCATCATGAGCCACGCAGAACCGAAAAAGACCGAAAACCTCTCTGCCGGCGGCCGCGAGTGCCGGTACGTTCCGATCACCGATGACCCGCGCGCCCGGGACCTGCCCTACGCGCTGAAGATCCTGCTCGAGAACCTGATGCGCTTCGAGGACGAGCGCACGGTCAGGCGCGCCGATATCGAGGCCCTGCTGGACTGGGATCCGAAGGCCGAGCCCACGCAGGAGATCGCCTTCCGCCCGGCCCGCGTACTGCTGCAGGACTTCACTGGCGTGCCCGCGGTCGTCGATCTGGCGGCGATGCGCGACGCGATGGAGGCCCTCGGCGGCGATCCCAAGAAGATCACGCCTCTGCAGCCGGCCGAGCTGGTGATCGACCACTCGGTGCAGGTCGACGAGTACGGCAATGCGAATGCGATGAACCTGAACGCAGAGCTGGAATACTCGCGCAACCGCGAGCGCTACAGCTTCCTGAAGTGGGGCCAGCAGGCGTTCGATACCTTCAAGGTGGTGCCGCCGGATACCGGGATCGTGCACCAGGTCAATCTGGAGCACCTGGCCCGCACTGTGTTTGTCGAGGACCGCGCCGATGGCAGCTGCCTCGCCTACCCCGACACCCTGGTGGGCACCGACTCCCACACCACGATGATCAATGGCCTGGGGGTGCTGGGCTGGGGCGTCGGCGGCATCGAGGCCGAGGCCGCGATGCTCGGCCAGCCGATCTCCATGCTGATCCCGCAGGTCGTGGGCTTCCGCCTGACCGGTCGTCTGGCCGAAGGCGCGACCGCGACCGACCTCGTGCTGGTGATCGTCGAGATGCTGCGCAAGAAGGGTGTGGTCGGGAAGTTCGTCGAGTTCTTCGGCGACGGCTTGGCGGATCTGCCGCTGGCCGACCGCGCGACCATCGCCAACATGGCGCCGGAATATGGCGCGACCTGCGGCATCTTCCCGATCGACGACGAGACCCTGGAGTACCTGCGCCTGACCGGCCGCGAGGCGGGCCATATCGAGTTCATCGAGGCCTACGCCAGGGCCCAGGGCCTGTGGCGCAACGACAATGCCCCGGTGGCGCGCTACACCGACATGCTGGAGCTCGACCTGTCCACCGTCGAACCCAGCCTGGCCGGGCCCAAGCGCCCGCAGGACCGCATCGCCCTGAGCCAGGCCGGAGCCGAGATCACCCGCCACCTGGACACCATGCTCAAGGAGCGCGACAGCGGCGCGGACGAACCCGAGGAGGCCGAGCGCTTCGCCGCGGAGGGTGGTCATACCGCGGTCGGTGTGGAGCACCAGGCGGAAGAGCCGCATCACACGGCCATCGAGATGAACGGCGAGAGCTTCACCCTCGACCACGGCGACATCGTGATCGCAGCCATCACCTCCTGCACCAACACCTCGAACCCGTCGGTCATGCTGGGGGCCGGCCTGGTCGCCCGCAAGGCCCGCGAACGCGGCCTGCAGGTCAAGCCCTGGGTGAAGACATCACTGGCCCCCGGCTCCAGAGTGGTGACCGACTATCTGCAAAAGGCCGGGCTGCTCGAGGATCTCGAGGCGCTCGGCTTCCACGTGGTCGGTTATGGCTGCACGACCTGCATCGGCAACTCCGGGCCCCTGCCCGAGCCGATCAGCGAGGCCATCATCAAGGACGACCTGATCGTCAGTTCCGTGCTCTCCGGCAACCGCAACTTCGAGGGGCGGATCCATTCCGAGGTGCAGATGAACTTCCTCGCCTCGCCACCGCTGGTGGTGGCCTATGCGCTGGCCGGGCGCAGCACGCTGGATCTGTACAACGACCCCATCGGCGAGGACGCCCAGGGCAGCCCCGTGTTCCTGAAGGACGTCTGGCCGACCACCGAAGAGGTCAACCAGGCCGTCCAGGCGCATGTCGATGCCCAGAGCTTTACCACCGCCTACGGCGACCTGTACACCGGCGAGGATCGCTGGCGCAATCTCGAGGCCCCCACTGGGGACCGCTTCGAGTGGCAGGACGACTCCACCTACGTGCGCAACCCGCCCTACTTCGTGGGGATGGGCATGACGCCCAAGCCGGTAACCGATATCGATGGTGCCCGGGTACTGGCGCTGCTGGGCGACTCGGTGACCACCGACCACATCTCGCCGGCCGGCTCCATCGCCAAGGACAGCCCGGCCGGACGCTACCTCGAGGAACAGGGCGTGAAGCCCGCGGACTTCAACTCCTATGGCTCGCGGAGGGGCAACCACGAGGTGATGATGCGCGGGACCTTTGCCAATGTGCGCCTGCGCAACCTGCTGGCCCCCGGCACCCAGGGCGGCGTCACGGTCCACCTGCCGGATGGCGAGCCGATGTCCATCTATGACGCGGCCATGCAGTACAAGGAGGAAGACACGCCCCTGATCGTGATCGCCGGGCAGGAATACGGCACCGGCTCTTCGCGCGACTGGGCGGCCAAGGGCACGCTGCTGCTGGGCGTGAAGGCCGTGATCGTGGAGAGCTTCGAGCGAATCCACCGCTCCAACCTGGTGGGCATGGGTGTGCTGCCGCTGCAGTTCCTGCCGGGCGACAACGCGGCCAGCCTGGGTCTGACCGGTCGCGAGACGTTCTCGATCACCGGCGTGAACAACGGCGAGGCCCGCGAGGCCACCGTCACCGCCGTGGCCGATGACGGCGAGCGCACGACCTTCAACGTCCGTGTGCGGCTGGATACCCCGCAGGAGATCGACTACTACCGCCACGGGGGCATCCTGCCCTATGTGTTGCGCCAACTGGCACAATGAGACTAAGGTCACAGCATGACGCGGCGGGTACCCATAGAGGACGTGAGGTCCGGCCATACGCTGGCGGCTGCGGTCCATGACCGCTCCGGCCGGCTTCTGGTCCCCGCTGGCATGGTTCTCCAGGACAAGCAGATTCGAGTACTGCTGTCCTGGGGGATCACGGCCGTCGAGGTGCTCGAGGAGGGTGCCGACGACGCACCGATGTCGGCCCCGCAGGACAACGAAGAACCCCCTGCCGCCGAACCCACCCCCGAGATAGAGGCCCGCGCCGACGAGATCCTTGCCGAGCGCTTTCAGCACTGCACGGTGGACGAGCACCCCATGTCCGGCATCTACCGCCTGGCGCGGCAGGCCCTGCTGGACGAGCTGTGCCGCTACGCACCGAGAAGGCGGAGCGAACAGGCATGACGGTCGACGATTTTCTCGCCGCGGACGATGCCCTGTGCAGCTTCTCCGGAAGCTACAACACCATCTTTACGCGCCTCAGCGACCCGACAGCCAATGTCGCGGCCATCACCGAGGCCGTGGAGCTGGACCCCACGATCGCAGCCAAGACACTCAAGGTGGCCAACTCCTCGCTCTATGGCTTCCCGGAGCCGATCGACACCCTGCACCGGGCGGTCTCCATCATCGGCCTGCAACAGATGCGGCAGATCGTGATGTCGACGGTCGTGATCGAACACTTTCGCGGTGTTCCGGTGATCGGCGTGGACATGGAGTCCTTCTGGCGTCACAGCCTCGCCGTCGGCGTGCTGAGCCGTTCAATCGCGCGGTTCCGGCGCGAGGCCAACATCGAACGACTTTATCTCTACGGGATCATGCACGACCTCGGGCGCTTGCTGATGTTCCTGCATCTGTCCAGTCGCACCGAGGAGCTGATCAACATCCGCGAGCGGGAGCGCATCCTGCTGTTCGAGGCGGAGACGGAGTTTCTCGGCTTCGACCATGCGGCCATTGGCGCGGAGCTGATGGAGCAATGGGGCATGTCACCGGCACAGGTGGAGGCCACCCGTTTCCACCATGCGCCGACCGAAGCACAGGCCTTCCCGGTCGAGACCGCGATCGTCCATGTAGCCGACAGCATCGCCAACGCCTTTCGACTGGGGTCGTCGGGCGAACGCTTCGTCCCGCCCGTGGAGGCGGAGACCTTTGACCGCATCGGCCTTGAGATCGAGACCTACGAAGCCGTGATCGGCGATGCCCGGAAGCAGCTCGGACAGATGCAGGCGATCCTGCTGGACTGACGAGGGACGGATGAGCGCACGGACGCAGGTAAAGGACGACCCGGCATGAGCCCTTCCTACAAGACGCCTGACGAGGTCAATGCGCTGCACGAGCGCATCCGCTTCCTCGAGGAAGCGCTGGAGGCAAACGCCTACGCGATGGACGTGCTCGCCTCGACCACCGCGATCTTTGGCGACACCGACCGCAATCGCAGCCCGGACCTGATCATCCAGAGCAGTCTGGAATCCATCCGACGTCTGCTGCCGGCCCGCGACATGGCGGTCTACATCCTCGACGGCGAGTCTTCGTTTGATCTCGCCTATCAGCAGCACCCTCAAAAGGATGCATACGATCTCGCGGATGCGGTCGAGGACCTGATTCGGGAAGGCACCTTCTCCTGGGCGTTGCACCAGAATCATCCTGTCTGCCTGCCTTCACACTTCGAGGGCGAGAGCGTGCTGCTCCATGTCATCTCGACCCGAACCCGTATTCGCGGCATGTTCGCCGCCCGTTTTCGCCAGAACGACCTCCAGCGCCACGAGATGACCCTCTCGACGCTGACCATGGTGCTGTTCAACACGGCCTATGCGCTGGAGAGCGCGGACCTGTTCCAGATGATGGAACGGCGGCAAAAGGCCTTGCAGCGGATTACCGAACACCAGTCGCGCGAACTGCTCCATCACCAGTCGCACGACTCCCTGACCAACCTGCCCAACCGGATGCTGTTCAGCGACCGGCTCTCACAGGCGATTGATCGCCATCGGGGCACCGATCATCACATTGCGTTGATCCTGCTGGACCTGGACAACTTCAAGCGCCTGAACGACTCGCTGGGGCATCGCGCCGGGGACGAGCTGATCCGCAAGGTCGCACAGGACCTGGGCAGACTGCTGGAACGTGGCCGTGACCGCGCGGGGCGCGCGTTGCGCGCAACCCTGTCGCGCCTGGGGGGCGACGAGTTCGGCATCCTGGTCGAGGATCTGCAGGGCCTGGAGGGCTGTGTCCGGCTGGTGACCGACATCGTGCGCACGACCGCGGTAGAACGCACGATCTTCGATCACCCCGTGGTGACCAGCGCGTCGTGCGGAATCGCCGTATTTCCCTACGACGGGGAAGACTCCGATGTCCTGCTCAGCAACGCCGATGCCGCCATGTACGAGGCCAAGCAACGCGGCCGCAACGGCTTTCGCTTCTACACCCAGGACCTGAATTCCCGCACCTTCCGCCATTTCGAACTGGAAAAGGAACTGGGGACCGCCATCGAGCAAGACCAGCTGGTCCTGCACTACCAGCCGAAGGTCGACCTGTATACAGGTGACATCCTGGGCGCGGAGGCCCTGATCCGCTGGCAGCATCCGAAACTCGGTCTGTTGCCCCCCAGCCACTTCATCGAGTTGGCAGAGGACATGACGCTGATCGAGGCGATTGGGGAATGGGTGCTCCGCCAGGTCTGTCGGGATCTGAAGCGCCTGCCCTCTCCGGCCCGGAATCAGGCCTTCCGCATCGCGGTCAACGTCTCCGCGCGACAGCTGCGCCAGCCCGACCTCGCCGGCGACTTTCACGCCATCCTGCAGACCGCGAACGTTGCCCCCGAGTGCATCGAGCTGGAACTGACCGAAACCACCATCATGGATGACCCGAAGGGTGCCGCCCGCATGTTCGAGCGCCTGCGGGAGATCGGCATGCGGCTGGCCGTGGACGACTTCGGCACCGGCCATGCTTCGCTGATTCAGCTCAAGAAACTCCCGGCGGACACCCTCAAGATCGACCGTTCCTTCGTCCAGGATCTCGAGCGCAGCGACGGCGATGCGAAGATCGTCCAGGCCATCGTGCAGATGGCGCATACGCTGGGCCTGAACATCATCGCGGAAGGCGTTGAAACTGAACGCCAGGCCGAGATCCTGCGCGAGTTCGGCTGCAACGAGGCCCAGGGCTACTTCTTTGCCCACCCCATGGCATTCAACGAGTTCCACGCCCTGTTGCAGGACCGGGCGCGTCTCCCGCGGGCCGGATAAACCTATCCGCCGGCACCGCCCGGGCCCGTCAGCTTCGCCGGATCCAGCAGTGCTTGCAGCCGCTCGCGCGGGATATCCGTGTGCTCCGCCGCGACCTCCAGTATCGGTCGTCCGGTGGCATAGGCCTCCTTGGCGATGCGGGCGCCCGACTCGTAGCCGATCTCCGCGTTCAGGGCCGTCACCAGGATCGGGTTGCGATCCAGCGCAGCACGCAGATTGTCCTCGTTCACCGTAAAGCCCGCGATCGCCCGGTCCGCCAGATGGTTGGAGGCACGCGCCAGCAGGCCGATCTGGGTCAGCAGGTTGTCGGCAATCAGCGGGAGGCCGACATTCAGCTGGAAATTACCCCCGGCGCCGGCGGCCGCGATCGCTGCATCCAGACCGATCACCTGTTGCGAGGCCATAATCACCGCCTCCGGGATCACCGGGTTGACCTTGCCCGGCATAATCGAACTGCCGGGTTGCAGGGCCGGAAGGGCAATCTCGCCCAACCCCGCCAGGGGGCCCGAGTTCATCCAGCGCAGGTCGTTCGCGATCTTGGTGAGCCCGACGGCAACCGTGCGCAGCTGTCCGGAAAGCTCCACCGCGCTGTCCTGACTGGCCAGCGCCGCGAAGCCATTGCCCTCATGCACAAACGACAGGCCGGTTCGCTCGGCCAGGCGCCCTGCCACACGCCCGCCGAAGCCGGCGGGTGCATTGATGCCGGTGCCCACGGCAGTGGCGCCAATGGCCAGACGCTGAATGCGCGCGCGGGTATGCTCCAGGCGATCCAGATCCAGTTCCAGTTGCCTGCGCCAGCCGGAGAGTTCCTGCCCCAGCGTCACGGGCATCGCATCCATCAGGTGCGTGCGCCCGGTCTTGACCAGCGCCCCGACCTCGCCCTCGCGCCGGGCAATCGTGGCAATCAGGTGGCGCAGCGCAGGCACCAGTTCCTGCTCCAGCGCCAGCGCCGCAGACACATGTAACGCGGTAGGGATCACGTCGTTGGAGCTCTGCGAGCGGTTCACATGATCGTTCGGATGAACCGGCTCGCCGCCACCTGAAGCGATTCGCGCGAGCACCTCGTTCATGTTCATGTTGGTGCTGGTGCCCGAGCCGGTCTGATAGACGTCGACCGGGAAGGCGTCCGCATGCTCGCCCGCGGCGACCGCCTCTGCAGCGGCCACAATCGCGTTCGCCACGGCATCGGGGAGCTGGCCCACTTCCTGGTTGGCCTCCGCGCAGGCCGCCTTGGTCAGCGCGAGGGCCCGAATGAACGCATGGGGCATGGGCCGGCCGGCGATCTGGAAGTTGTCGATGGCGCGCTGGGTCTGGGCACCCCAGAGGGCATCCCGGGGGACTTCCACCGGTCCGAGGCTGTCCTGCTCCTGGCGGGTCGGGGACTTCGACATGCACTCCTCCAAATGATCGGGACGAGGGAGACGCTGATGAGTTCACACGTCCGCGCTCGAGTCACTGTTGCGTTCTGACAAGGCGCGGTGAGCGCAGTGTAGCCGAGCTACATAAGCGAGGCGCAACGCCGGCAGGACGCAAAAGTGGCCGAGCCCTTGATGGGTGGACGCCCCATTTTCCCCGATACCTCCGTTGCGCCGCCTGATCCCGAGCAACGACAGCACCGCACGGCAGTGCCTTGTTTCGAGAAAATGGGGCGTCAACGCGGGCGTGGGCACTCATCGGCGTCTCCCTGGCGATGTATTATACTGCGCCGCGTCAATCGACCGTCCGATGGGCGCATCCCCATGCACCTGACGGACCCATCCATTCCGACTCGAGTACACCATGTCCCTGAGCCCACTGTCCGCGATCAGTCCCGTCGATGGCCGCTATGCCCGGCACACCCGCGACCTGGCCCCCTATTTCTCCGAACAGGGCCTGATGCAGGCTCGGGTACGGGTGGAGATTGCCTGGCTCAAGGCCCTGGCCGCCGAGCCCGCTATCCCCGAGGTGCCGCCGCTAACCGCAGAGGCGGAGGCGTTCCTGGACGAGATCGCCCTGGAATTCGACGAGATCGCCGGTGCCCGGGTGAAGGAGATCGAGGCCACGACCAATCACGACGTCAAGGCCATCGAGTACTACATCAAGGAGCAGATGCGCGGCCGGTCCGATCTGCAGAGCCAGATCGAGTTCGTGCACTTTGCCTGCACCTCCGAGGACATCAACAACCTCGCCTACGGGGTGATGGTCCGCGAGGCTCGCAATCACGTGATGCTGCCGGCGCTCGATGCCGTGCTGGAGCCGCTGCGCGAGCTCGCCCGGCGCTTCGCCGATCAGCCCCTGCTGGCCCGGACCCACGGTCAGCCGGCCTCGCCCACGACCATGGGCAAGGAACTGGCCAACGTGGTCCATCGTCTGGAACGGCAGCGCGCCGCAATCGCCGCCAACGAGTGCCTGGGCAAGATCAACGGTGCGGTGGGCAACTTCAATGCCCACTACGCGGCCTACCCGGAGGTGGACTGGCCGTCGCTCTCGCGGCGCATGGTGGAGAGCCTGGGGCTGGCCCCCAATACCCACACCACGCAGATCGAGCCGCACGACTTCCTGGCCGAGCTGTTTCACGCCTTCATGCGCCTGAACACGATCCTGCTGGATGCCTCGCGCGACATCTGGGGCTACATCTCGCTGGGCTACTTCAAGCAGAAGGTCGTGGCCGGCGAGGTCGGATCGTCGACCATGCCCCACAAGGTCAATCCGATCGACTTCGAGAACGCCGAGGGCAACCTCGGGCTCGCCAATGCCGTATTCGATCACCTGGCGAGCAAGCTGCCCGTCTCGCGCTTCCAGCGTGACCTGACGGACTCCACCGTGCTGCGCAACATCGGCATGGGCTTCGCCTGGTCGCTGATTGCCTACAAGGCCTTCCAGCGCGGTCTGGGCAAGCTGGAGATCGAGCCCGGCCGGCTGGACGAGGATCTCGACCAGAACTGGGAAGTGCTTGGCGAGGCGGTGCAGACGGTGATGCGCCGCTACGGGATCGAATCTCCGTACGAAAAGCTGAAGGCCCTGACCCGTGGCCAGCGCATCACGCCACAGGCGCTGGCCGAGTTCATCGACGGCCTGGAGATTCCGGACGAGGTCAAACAGCGCCTGCGCGAGTTGACCCCCGGACGGTACACCGGGATCGCCAGCCAGCTGGCTCGCGACGAGTAAGGCGTGCCCGCCCACGACCCGAATCAGGGCCTGGAGCTGCTGGGCGGGCTCTCACCGGCGGAGTTTCTGCGCGACTACTGGCAACAAAAGCCGCTGCTCGTACGCGGCGCGGTATCGGGCTTCGCCAACCCCATCGAGCCCGACGATCTGGCCGGGCTCGCCTGTGACCCGGATGCCAGCGCCCGGCTCGTGCTCGGCGGGACCGACCAAGCCGACTGGGCGGTCGAATACGGCCCGTTCGAAGAAGATCGCTTCGCTTCCCTGCCCGATCGCGCCTGGACGCTGCTGGTCAGCGACGTCGAGCGGTTCTGGCCCGAAGGCCGGGACTTCCTCGCGCAGTTCGACTTTGTCCCGCGCTGGCGCCGCGACGACCTGATGATCTCCTACGCGGCACCCGGAGGCTCGGTCGGGCCCCATGTCGATGCCTACGATGTCTTTCTGTTCCAGGCGGCCGGGCGCCGGCGCTGGCAGATCCAGTCGCCACCCGGGCCGCTGGACTGCCACGACGACCTGCCTCTGGCGATCCTGCGCGAGTTCGATCCAAGCGAGAGCTGGGAGCTCGAACCGGGCGACCTGCTCTACCTGCCCCCCAACCTGCCTCACTACGGCCTGTCATTGGATGACCGGTGCATGACCTGGTCGGTCGGCTTTCGTGCCCCCACCTATCTCGACCTGCTGACCGGATTTCTGGAGGAGCGGGCCAACCGGGTCGGCGAAGAGCCCCGATACAGCGATCCCCAGCGCCCGGCGTCCGCATACGCAAGCGAACTCCCGGTACACGACCGTACCCGCCTGCGCGGTATCCTGCGCGATATGCTCGCCGCCGACGATACGGAACTGGATGCCTTCCTCGGGCGCTTCCTGAGCCGGCCGGCGGCGAACGTCGAACTGCAACCCGGTGATCCGGTCGCCGCAGCGAGGGCGTGCCGTATTCACCCGGGCGTTCGACGCCACTGGCTGGGGACACCGGCAGGGCCGGTCCTCTGCGTCGCCGGCCACAGCTATTCGGCGCACGAGCTTTCGCCGGAGGAACTGGAGCGGCTGTGCGCGACGGAGACCCTCGATCCGGAGCAGTGGGAGCGCCATTGGCCGGCGATTCACGAGATGCTTCGCGACGGACTGGAGGAAGGCTGGCTGGAGCCCGCTGAAGACCCAACCCAGACCTTAGTTCCCGACACTTAGGCCCCTGTAATCAGGCACAGGCGCGCAGGCAGGGCTCCGCCGCGCGCTCTATTAGCTCCGGGCCAGCATCCGACCGGTGTGCACCCTCGGTCAGGATGCGCCGCCACTGGCGCGCCCCCGGCTCGCCGTGAAACAGCCCCAGCACATGCCGGGTCAGCCGCGCCAGCGGGATCCGCTCGGCGTGCATGTCGCGCGCCATGTCGATCAGACCCTGCAGCACGGCCTCGCGCGTCACCTGGCCGGGCACGTCGAAGTACAGCCGGTCGACCTCGGACAGCACCCACGGCTGATGGTAGGCCAGCCGCCCGAACATCACCCCGTCCACCCGATCGAGATAGCTGCGCGCGGCGCGGACATCGTCCAGACCGCCATTCAGCACGATAGTCAGTTCCGGAAACTCCGCTTTCAGTCGGAACACGCGCTCGTAGTCCAGAGGCGGAACATCGCGGTTGTCCCTGGGGCTCAAGCCTTGCAGCCACGCCTTGCGCGCATGCACGATGAAATGCCGGCAGCCGCCCCGCGCAACGGTCTCGACAAACGCGCGCAGATCGGCCTCCGAATCCTGGTCATCGATCCCGATCCGATGCTTGACCGTTACCGGAACCGCGACGGCATCCTGCATCGCACGCACCATTTCGGCCACCCGCTGCGGCTGCGCCATCAGGCAGGCGCCGAACGTGCCCGACTGCACGCGGTCGGAGGGACAGCCCACGTTCAGGTTGATCTCGTCAAAGCCGCGTTCTTCCGCGATGCGTGCAGCCTGAGCGAGAGTGGCGGGATCAGATCCGCCCAGCTGCAGCGCCAGCGGGTGTTCCGCCGGGACATGGCCCAGCAGCCGGTCGCGATCGCCGTGGATCACCGCGTTGGCGTGTACCATTTCGGTGTATAACAGCGCGCGCCGGGTCAGAAGCCGATGGAAACGCCGACACCAGGAGTCGGTCCAGTCCATCATCGGCGCCACCGAAAAACGTGGATCGGGAATACGCAACGATTCAGTCACGGCGCCACCCGCCCGGCGGGTGGCGCCCGGAATGCCAAGGAATAAATGCCCATGTCGGAAAACGAAACGCCGGAAACCTTTCTGGACAGTGTCTCACACATGGTCGATCGCGCCATGCACTTCCTCGAACTGCCCGAAGGTGCGATGGAGGCGATCAAGGCCTGTGACTCGGTGATCCAGGTAAGTTTTCCGATCCGCTTTCGCGACCGCATCGAGGTGTTTACCGGCTGGCGTGCCGTGCACTCCGCCCACCGCCTCCCGTCCAAGGGAGGGCTGCGGTTCTCCCCCACCATGGACCAGGAACACGCCGAGGCCCTGGCCGCCCTGATGACCTACAAGTGCGCGATCGTGGACATCCCGTTCGGGGGTTCCAAGGGCGGGCTGCGCATCGACCCGCGCAAATATGACGAGTGGGAGATGGAGCGGATCACCCGCCGTTTCGCCCACGAACTGATCCAGCGCGACTACATCAGTCCCTCGCAGAACGTGCCAGCCCCGGACGTCGGAACCTCGCAGCGCGAGATGGCCTGGATCATGGAGACCTATCGCGACCGTCACCCGGAAGACGTCAACCATGGCGCAGCCGTGACCGGCAAGCCAATCGACCTGGGCGGCATGCGCGGTCGTCTGGAGGCCACCGGGCGGGGCGTGCAGTACGCCCTGCAGGCCTTCTTCCGCGAGGGCAACGCCGCGCGCGAGGCGGGGCTGGAAGGCGGCCTCGGCGACCAGCGCATCATCGTGCAGGGCTTCGGCAATGTCGGCTATCACGCCGCACACTTCCTGCAGAACGACGACCACGCGAAGATCGTCGGCGTGATCAAGAGTGATGGCGGGGTCTACAGCGAGGATGGCATCGATGTCGATGCCCTGAACGACTATGTACGCCGCTCCGGGACCATGGAGGGCTTCGCCGGAGCGGAATTCGAGCGCAACGGCAACCGGATCATGGAGCGCGAATGCGACATCCTGATCCCGGCCGCGCTCGAGGGCGCGATCCATCGCGAGAACGCCTCCAACATCCAGGCCCGCCTGATCGCGGAGGCCGCGAACGGCCCGGTGACCTTCGAGGCCGACCGGATCCTCCAGGAACGCGGCATTACCATCCTGCCCGATGTCTTCGTCAACGCCGGCGGGGTCGTGGTCTCGTACTTCGAATGGGTGCGCAATCTCGCACACATGCGCTTCGGCCGTCTCGAACGGCGCTACGACCAGTCCCAGGGACAGCATCTGGTCACCGCGATCGAGATGTCCACGGACCACCAGCTCCCTGACTGGATCCGCGAGTCCATCGTGCGTGGCGCGGAGGAGATCGACCTGGTGCGCTCCGGCCTCGACGACACCATGCGCGAGGCCTTCAGCGAGATGCACGAGACCCGCGAGGTGGAAAGCAATGGGGCGGTACTGGATTACCGCACGGCAGCCTATCTGATTGCCCTGCGCAAGATCGTGCGGGCGCGCAGCGACCTGAACCTGATCTGACGTATAGCGCTGGCTCCCCTCGCAGGCAGGAGCCCGAGTCAGCCCCGCTCCGCTTCCGAGGCCAGCAGTTCCTGCAGCCAGTGGCCGCCGCGATCCGCCTTGGTGCTGAGATAGCGCAGGTTGTGCGGATTGAGCGTCCCGTGTACGGGCTCGCGAGCGGCTACCTGAATACCCCCGGCGCGTAGCGCCTCGATCTTCGCGGGGTTGTTGGTGAGCACACGCACTGTATCGATGCCGAGGAACTCCAGCATCTCCACGGCCGCGTCGTAGCGCCGCCCATCGGCCTCGAAGCCCAGCTGGCAATCGGAGTCGATGGTATCCAGCCCGGCTGTTTGCATGGTGTAGGCGCGCAGCTTGTTGGCCAGGCCAATACCGCGCCCTTCCTGCGCCAGGTAAAGCAGTACTCCCCCGCCGCTTTCGTTGATGGCCTTCACGCCAAGCCGCAGCTGATCACCGCAATCGCAGCGCAGGCTGCCGAACAAGTCGCCTGTCAGGCAGGCCGAATGCAACCGTACTGGAACCGCTTCCGGCCACTCGCTGGGCTCGCCAATGACGACCGCCACATGCTCGAGAATCCCGTTCCCCTCCCGAAAGAGCATGAAGCGGGTTACCGGAGCATCGGCCAGGGGGACCGGGGCCTCGCTCACGTAGGCCAGTTCCAGCCGCGGGTGATGGGCGACCGCGCGTGCCTCGTGTTCGTCCACATCCAGGAACATCCCGTCTGCCAGTGCCGAACGGATGGCCTCGGGCGTCGGCTCGGGGACCCGGGCAGACACGACGGCCGGCAACAGGCGCCCGGCACGGGCCAGCTCCAGCGCCGCCACTTCCGACGGCTCAGCCGGAAGCACGTCTGCCTGATCCAGGGCATGGGTCGGGTGTTCCCCCTCGTTTGAGGCCTCCGGGGCACTGGCCAGGGTAAACAGGGCCTCCGGGTCGGTCCCGGGCGCAAATTCCAGCGCGACGCCTTCCCAACCCTCGGCCAGCGGTTGCGGCCAACCCATTGCGGACGCACGATGGGGCGTTAGAATCAGACGCGGGCGGCCGCCGGTCATGTGCGTCAGACGATCCAGCAACACCGGGGTCAGACCTTCAACGGCGGCTACCAGTACACTGGACTGTTCACCGCTCAGCAATACCGGATGGCCCCGGCGAAGGTCGAAAATCCCACGATCGGCGTTGTGCATCAGGTCCTTCCCAATGGAGTTTGTCTTATGACCAGCCCGCAGGACGCGAATTCCACCTTGTCCGGCCGCGACCAGTCGCCCCAGCTTCCCCCAAGCCTATCGCATGTGCGCCCTCAGGGTCGCGAAACCCGGAAATTCCCGGCGTGACGGCCTATCCAGTCACCGAGGAGCAGGCCTGGCGCTGGCTGCTGGCGCAGCGCGCCGATCCGGGCTGCTGCCCCCTGCCCGGCCCCCTCGCCCCGGCCGCACACGACCTGCTGGAACTGTACGGCCCGATTATCGAGTCGGAAAGTATCACCGTGGCGCAACTCGGCCAGAGCCTCGACGGCCGCATCGCCACCTACACCGGGCATTCCCAGTTCGTGACCGGCCCCGAGGACATCGAGCATCTCCATCGATTGCGCGCGCTGGTGGACGCCGTCGTGGTAGGTGCCGGCACCGTGGTCGCCGATGATCCCCGTCTGACCGTCCGCAAGGCCGAGGGCGCCCATCCGGTGCGTGTGATTCTCGACCCCGAAGGACGCATTGATCCGACTGCGCATGTATTCCGTCACGACGAGGTGAAAACGCTCGTTGTTCACGCAGAGGGGTTTGGTCCGTGTGACATGCCCGCCCATGTCGAATGCATGGAGATTCCAGCCGATGAGGACGGGCGCTTTGCCCCGCCGCAGATCCGCGACCGCCTGGCGGCGGAACACGGCCTGCATCGTTTGCTCGTCGAGGGCGGAGGCCGAACGGTCTCGCGTTTCCTCGCCAGTGACGCCCTGGACCGCCTGCATTTGACGATCGCACCGATGCTGATCGGGTCCGGGCGGCACGGTATCACCCTGCCCGAGATCGAGACGCTCGATCAAGCCCTGCGTCCCCCGTGTCGCATCTTCCGTCTGGGTGGTGACACCCTGTACGACCTGGATCTGCGCAGCAAGCCCTGACGCCCCCCTGTACATGCGACGGGGCGCGCCAGTGGCCCTGATTCAGCCCCTCAGGCGAGGTTGTCGCGAATCGCGCGGGAGACCGCTTCCAGTTCCGCCGGCACCTTGGTCGGCTGCACCACACTCTGCGCGATCGCGGTGTCCGGGTCTTTCAGGCCATTACCGGTCAGGGTGCACACCACGGTGGACCCTTCCGGAATCCTGCCCTCGCGGATGTCGCGCAGGGCGCCGGCCAGCGATGCCGCAGACGCCGGCTCGCAGAACACGCCCTCCTTCTCGGCCAGGAGCTTTTGCGCGGCCAGGATCTCGTCGTCCTGGCACTCGTCGAACCAGCCGCTGGACTCCTCGCGCACCTTCCAGGCCATGTCCCAGGACTGCGGATGCCCGATGCGGATCGCAGTAGCCACGGTGTCCGGGTTGTCGACCATCGCCCCGCGCATGAACGGCGCGGACCCGGCCGCCTGATAGCCGACCATGTGCGGCCGGTTCCCTACCATGCCGCCGCCGGCGTACTTGCAGTGGCCCTTGCAGTAGGAACAGGCCTCGGTCACGTCGTCGCTGCTCTTGGCCGCCATCTCGCTGTAGCCGATCCAGTGCGCGGTGATATTGCCTGCATTGCCCACCGGCAGACAGTGGTAGTCCGGCGCACGGCCGAGCTCCTCGACGATCTCGAACGCGGCGGTCTTCTGGCCCTGCAGCCGGTACGGATTGACCGAGTTCACCAGTGTCACCGGCGTGTTGGAGGCGACCTCCTTCACCAGGCGCATGCCATCGTCGAAGTTGCCTTCGATCTGGATGACCGTCGCCCCGTGCATCATCGCCTGGGCCAGCTTGCCCATCGCGATCTTGCCATCCGGGATCACGACGAATGCGGTGATCCCGGCCCGTGCCGCATAGGCGGCGGCCGCGGCCGAAGTGTTGCCGGTAGAGGCGCAGACAATCGCACGCGAACCCTCTTCCACAGCCTTGGTGACGGCCATGGTCATGCCGCGGTCCTTGAACGAACCGGTGGGGTTCAGGCCCTCGAACTTCACGTAGATCTCGACCTCGCGCGCCAGATCGCGCGGGATGTTGTTCAGTCGGATCAACGGCGTGTTGCCCTCGCCCAGCGAGATGATGCGGGTGTCGTCGTGGACCGGCAGGCGGTCACGGTAGCGCTCGATCAGTCCGGTATAGCGGTGTCCAAAGGCCATGGTGTTCTCTTTAGTCTTTGCGAAAGCAAGAGCGCAGGCTCAGCGGCCCAGCCCTTCCATGCGGATGCGAGTAATCGGGGTCAGCAGGTGGTCCAGTGCTTCGAGTGCGGCGATCGCCTCGTTCATCGCACCCTCGCGGACCTTGTGCGTCAGCATGATGATCGTGGCCTCGCCGCGCTCCGGGTCCGGCTCGCGCTGGAGAATCGCCTCGATGCTGATGCCGTGCTCGCCCAGGATACGGGTGATATCGGCCAGCACGCCCGGACGGTCCTGGGTGCGCAGGCGCAGGTAGAAGGACGTCTCCACCTCGGACAGGTCCAGCACCGGCTTGTCCGACAGGGCATCCGGCTGGAAGGCGAGATGCGGGACCCGGTTCTCGGGGTCCGTGGTCAGGGCGCGCACGACGTCGACCAGATCGGCCACCACCGCGGAGGCGGTCGCCTCGGCACCGGCACCCGCGCCGTAGTACAACGTGGGGCCGACCGCGTCGGCATTGACCAGCACCGCGTTCATCACGCCATCGACATTGGCAATCAATCGGCGCTCCGGGATCAGCGTCGGGTGAACGCGAAGCTCGTAGCCCTTGTCGGTGCGCCGCGCGATTCCCAGATGCTTGATGCGATAGCCCAGCTCGGCAGCAAATCCGACATCCTCGCGCGTGATATTGCTGATGCCTTCGACCGCCACACGGTCGAACTGCAGCGGGATGCCGAACGCGATGGACGCCAGGATTGCCAGCTTGTGCGCGGCATCGATACCCTCCACATCGAAGGTCGGGTCGGCCTCGGCATAGCCCAGTGCCTGCGCCTCGCCCAGGACGTCGTCGAAATCCCGACCCTTGTCGCGCATCTCCGTCAGGATGAAGTTGCCGGTGCCGTTGATGATCCCGGCCAGCCACTCGATCTGATTGCCGGCCAGGCCCTCGCGGATGGCCTTGATGATCGGGATGCCCCCGGCCACCGCGGCCTCGAACGCCACCATCACGCCCTTCTCCTGGGCACGCTGGAAAATCGTATTGCCATGCAATGCGATCAAGGCCTTGTTGGCGGTGACGACGTGCTTGCCGGCATCGATCGCGGCCAGGACCAGGTTCAGCGCCGGGTCGGTGCCGCCCATCAGTTCGACAACGACCTCGACTTCCGGGTCGTTGACGACCGCCGCCGGGTCCGTGGTCAGGCGGATCTGCGAGCAGTCGCATTCGCGCTCACGCTGGACATCGCGCGCGGCGGCGGCCACTACCTGGATGCCACGGCCTGCCCGTCGCGCGATCTCGATTCCGTTGCGGTCCAGCACATTGACTGTGCCGCAGCCAACCGTGCCCAGTCCCAGGATTCCAATCTTTACCGGCGTCATAAAAGCCTTGTCTTGTCTGCTCTGCGTGCGGGCGGTGCGCCCGGATGAATTCCTGATTGCTATTCGCCTCGAGCCGGCGCCGGCGGCTCGGTGGCCGCATCCGCCAGGATCGAGTCGGCACGGAACATGGCCTTGATGCCCCGTAGCGCCTGGCGCGTGCGCTGCTCGTTCTCGATCAGGCTGAAGCGCACGAAATCGTCCCCGTAGTTGCCGAAGCCGATCCCCGGCGAGACGGCCACCTTGGCGTCACGCAGCAGCTTCTTGGCGAATTCGAGCGATCCCATCTCGCGGTAGGCCTCCGGGATCGGTGCCCAGACAAACATGGTCGCCTTCGGCTTCTCCACGTGCCAGCCCAGCTTGTCGAGCCCTTCGCACAGCACGTCGCGCCGAGAACGATAAAGCTCGCGAATCTCCTCCACGCAGTCCTGCGGGCCTTCCAGCGCCGCGATCGCAGCGACCTGGATCGGTGTGAAGGTTCCGTAATCCAGATAGGACTTGATACGCGCAAGCGCGGCCACGAGCGTCGGATTGCCACACATGAAACCAACACGCCAGCCCGGCATGTTGTAGGTCTTCGACAGGGTGTAGAACTCGACCGCGATGTCCTTCGCCCCCGGCACTTCCAGAATCGACGGCGCCTTGTAGCCGTCGAAGCTGATCTCCGCATAGGCCAGGTCATGCACGATCCAGATCCCATGTTCCTTGCAGATCGCAACGACCTGCTCGAAAAACTCCCGATCGACGCACTGCGTGGTCGGATTGGCCGGGAAATTCAGGATCAGCATCTTCGGCTTCGGCCAGGAGTCCTGAATGGCCCGTTCCAGCTCGGCGAAGAAGTCGACCTCCGGCGTAAGGGGCACATGGCGCACATCCGCCCCGGCAATCACGCAGCCATAAGGATGGATCGGATAGGCGGGGTTCGGGACGAGCACGGCATCCCCCGGCCCCAGCGTCGCCAGCGCGAGGTGCGCCAGGCCTTCCTTGGAGCCGATGGTCACGATCGCCTCGGTCTCCGGGTCCAGCTCGACGTCGAATTGAGTCTTGTACCACCGGGTGATCGCCCGGCGCAGGCGCGGGATCCCCTTCGACACAGAGTAGCGGTGAGTGTCGCCCCGTTGGGCCGCCTCGCACAGCTTGTCGACGATGTGACGCGGCGTCGGCTGGTCCGGGTTGCCCATGCCAAAGTCGATAATGTCCTCTCCGCGGGCACGCGCCTCGGCCTTCAACTGATTCACGATGTTGAAGACGTAGGGCGGTAGGCGTTCGATACGAGGAAAGGCGTCGGTCACGGGTCAGGTCCTGGTTGGGCCAAGCGAGCCGGCAGCAGATCGGGGGAACGCCGCGGAATCCCCTTGCACCGGAAAGCGCGCCAAAGTATAACCCGGGCCCGCCTCTGTCAACGAATCCGGCACTGGATCGGCCACGTTGCAAATGGCTGTTCTTGAGCCTGCCACGCGCCCGGAGTAGCGTGTAGCCCATGCTGTTCTCCGAAGTCACCAGCGAGGAAACCTACATCGTGACCGGCTACGAGTCCGGCGCGGTAGGGATCAATCAGGTCGGGTATACCCGAAGCCTGATCGTGCGCCCGAACTCACTGGAGCAGGAGTGGCCGGTTGATACCATCGATGCGCTGGCAGTCGAACACCTGAGTTCCGTGATCCACCACCCCCCCGAAGTGCTGCTAATCGGTACCGGCGAGGTACAGCAATTCCCGGACCGGAAGGTCTGGCGCTACTTGCGCAACGAGGGATTCGGGGTGGAGATCATGGATACCGCCGCCGCTTGTCGGACGTACAATCTCATCATGGCGGAGGGTCGCGAGGTCGCGGCCGCGCTAATCATCGACGGCGGCGAGTAAGGGCAGGCTCCCGACCCGGCCACGGGCCTACCCTAGACCCTAGGATTTCGGCAGGACTTCGTCGCCCTTCATGCCGCGCGATTCGAGCAGGCGGCGAAGACGCTTGAGCGCGTCCATCTGGATTTGCCGCACGCGCTCCCGCGTCACGCCGATCTCGGCCCCCACCTGCTCCAGGGTCGAGCGTTCAAACCCGTGAAGCCCGAACCGCCGCACCAGGACCTCGCGCTGCTTGTAGTCGAGTTCCCCCAACCACTCCTCCACCAGGTGCTGGATATCCTGGTCTTCCAGCAGAGACGACGGCTCCTGAGCGTTGACGTCGGCGAGGATATCCGTCAGGGATCGCTCGCCATCCGGTCCTGGCGGCAGATCCATGGAGGTAGAGGGCTCCGACATCGCCCTCAGTTTCTGGACCTCGGCCACCGGCTTGCCCAGACGTTGCGCCAGTTCCTCTTCCGTAGGGTCGCGCCCCAACTCCTGGGTCAGGTTGCGCGCGATACGTGCATGCATGCGAAGTTCCTTGCTGACATGCACGGGTATGCGAATGGTCCGGCCCTGGTTCATCAGGGCCCGCTCGATCGTCTGCCGGATCCACCACGTCGCGTAAGTCGAGAAACGAAAGCCCCGCTCGGGGTCGAACTTCTCGACCGCATGCATCAACCCGAGATTGCCCTCCTCGATCAGATCCAGTAGCGGGAGACCACGATTCAGATAGCGCCGTGCGATCTTCACCACCAGGCGGAGGTTGCATTCGATCATGCGCCGCCGACCCGCTTCATCGCCGTCCCGTGCCAGACGCGCGTACTTGCGCTCCTCCTCGGGGGTCAGCAGCGGCCGATACTCGATATCGCGCAGATAGATCTGGATCGCGTCGAGCTCGGCTGGACGCGCATCGCGCAGCGTGCGGGGGCGCACTGGCAAATCCTGTTCCGGGGAAAGCTCCTTCTCGTCATCCGGCGCCGGCAATACGCCGTCTTCCGGATTACCCTGATCCGTCGCCAGGGGATCACCGTTCGCACGTAGTAGATGGTCCGGATCTCCTCCACTCGACAGACCACTTTCCTCGCCCATCAAGTGGTCTGCGTCCGTCTCCGAGTCGACCGGTTTCCGGGATTTCGCCATGGATGAACTGTACTCCCTGTTAAGCCGGGCTAGTGAGCCACATGCTGGCGCATACGTTTACCCATGCCTCCCGCTGCGAACCCACCGCTGCAGCCAGCCGCGGCGCTCGACCGGCACAACCGATGTCCACGCACCTGGAGGCCCGACAACGCGGATCCAAACACCAAAGGCCCCCTCAAGCCGCTGACCGAGGGAGCGCGCCCCGCGGGCCTGAGACAAACGACCGCGATGTTAAGTACCCATCCATTGATCAGTGTTTCCCTAGCGGTCCGGCAGATACCGCGTCGGATCCACGGGCGTCCCGTCCACCCGTATCTCGAAATGCAGCATGGGCCTTTCCGCTCCGGATGACCCCAGGCGCGCGATGGTGTCACCGGCCTCGACCTGATCCCCTTCAGCCACCAGCAGCTCGTCATTGTGGCCATAGGCGCTCAGGAAGCGCGCATCATGTTTCAGGATTATTAGTCGACCATACCCCACGAGGCCGCCACCTGCATAGACCACCTCACCGCTCCGCGTTGCCCGTACGTCGTCACCGCGTTCTCCGCCAATGGCCAGACCGCGCCGGGCCCCGCTGCTCGAGAAGTTACGCAACACGTCGCCGTCGGCTGGCCATTGCCAACCGCCCGGGTCATCCGGCGGTGGCTCAGAGCGCGTGGATTCCCCGGCGCTGCCATCGTCGGCGTCGCTGCGGGTCGCGGTCCCCATTTCTTCCTGCTCCCGGCGGGGGGCTTCGGGGGGGGACGAGCGCGCGCCACCGCGCAGGCGCAATTCCTGGCCGGGATAGATAATGTACGGAGCGCTGATCGCATTGCGCTGGGCCAGTTCACGCCACTCCAGACCGTAGCGTTGCGCAATGCGGTACAGAGTCTCTTCGCGCTGAACAGTATGTGTCTCGGGGACCCGCTCGCCCGTGCGCGGCGAATCGGGTGCCGGGCTGGGCGCCCGCGCGGCACAGCCGCTGAACAGCGCGATCACCAGCCCGGCGATCGCCACCAGTGCAACTGCTTGTCCCAATGCCCGTGTCAAGGGACTATTCCATGAACCAGACGATCGCGATCGCACCCAGCAGCACCACCACGCCCGCCCAGCCAATTCGCTCCATATAGGGTCGCAGATGCCGTTCGGCGCGCGGACCCGCCCACGCCATGACCAGCGCCACCAGGAAGAACCGCAACCCCCGCCCGATCAGCGAAGCAATCACGAATGGAATCAGGGCCATGGACAAGGCCCCGGCCGTCACCGTAAACAGCTTGTAGGGTATCGGCGAGAACCCGGCGATCAGCACGACCCAGACCCCCCATACCGCAAACCATGCCTCCGCCTGCGCGAGCTCCGCGCCATATCCCCAGCGCTCCAGCCATGGCCCGATCCATTCGAACGCCGCCCACCCGATCAGAAAGCCCAGCAGCCCCCCCAGCACGGAGAAGATCGTGGTCAGAGCGGCCAGATACCATGCTGACCGCGGACGGGCAGCCGCCATGGGCGCCAGCATGACATCCGGCGGCACCGGAAAAAAGGAAGACTCGGCGAAGGAGAGCGTTGCCAGATAACGTGGCGCATGCCGGTGCCGGGACCACTGCATGACGCGGTCATAGAGCGGCTCAAACAGCTTCATGCGATATCCCGTCGGCTGGATCGGTCATGCTCGGCCATACCGGCACCTTACTGCTCCGCACCGGGCAACATCGGTACGAACATCACCGCGTCGAGGATATCGCGCACGTAGGCCTCTTCGGTGCGCGTGTAGCGCACCAACTGCTGACGCCCGTCCGGTCCCTCGACGGGGGCAACGAGACGACCATTGAGTGCGAGCTGGGTCAGCAGGGTTTCCGGGACGTTGTGTGGAGCGGCAGTCAGGAGGATCCCGTCGAAGGGCGCCCGCTCGGGCCACCCTTCCGCCCCGTCACCATGGCGCAGATTGACATTGTTGATCCCCAGTCGACTCAGCAACTCCCTCGCGTTCCGACTGAGCGCCTGGATACGCTCGACGGAGTACACCCGGTCCACCAACGGCGCCAGCACTGCCGCCTGATACCCCGAACCCGTACCGATCTCCAGCACCGTGCTCACGGGGCCGCCCTCCAGCAGCGCCTCGGTCATGCGCGCCACGATAAAAGGCTGCGAGATCGTCTGCCGGTGGCCAATGGGCAAGGCGATGTTCTCGTAGGCACGGTGGCTCAGCGCCTCTTCCACGAACAAATGCCGGGGCACGGCACGGATGGCTTCCAACACCCGGCGATCCTGAATGCCCTGACCCTCCAGCAAACGAATCAGCCGCTCCCTCGCCCGACCCGACGTCAACCCGGCCCCACGCGCATCAGGAACCATGGTGGCTCCCGGGCGTTGCATCCTCCAGCCAGCGACCCACCGTATCGATGGCGTCGTAACGCGTTAGGTCCACCTGAATGGGAGTCACCGACACATATCCCTCTCGCACCGCATGAAAATCCGTACCTGGGCCTGCGTCCTGCTCCGAACCTGCCGGGCCCACCCAGTAGATCGGGCGCCCGCGTGGATCGGCGTCCGCGATCATCGGCTCGGCACGGTGCCGATTACCCAGGCGCGTCGCCTGCACTCCGCGAATCTCCTCGCGAGGCAGATCAGGGACATTGACGTTCAGGATCGTAGCTGCCGGCAGTGGTACACGATGAATCCGGTCCAGCAGGTTGAGGACGACCTGTCCGGCTGCCGCGTAATGTTTCAGGTCTGTACCGACCAGCGAGACCGCAATGGCCGGCAACCCCAGAAAACGGCCTTCCATCGCCGCCGCAACCGTACCCGAATAAAGCACGTCATCCCCCATGTTGGCGCCGGAGTTAATCCCCGAGATCACGACGTCCGGCTCCCAGTCCCCGAGCAGACCGGTCAGCGCGAGATGCACACAGTCGGTCGGCGTTCCGTCCACCTGGATCCCTTCCCCTGCCACCTCGCGGGCACGAACGGGCCGCACGAGCGTCAGACTGTTGGAGGCGCCGCTGCGATCTCGATCCGGCGCGACCACGCGCACCTCCGCGACTTCACGCAGACAACCCGCCAGGCACTGTATGCCGGGCGCATGGATACCATCATCGTTACTTACCAGAATGCGCATGCGGATTGGGGTCGCTGGGAAGATGCCTAATATACTGGAATCGGAACAGGGCGCGTGATCATGAACCTCGCACTCCCGAGGCCCGTCTCCGTCCACGCCACTGAAAACGCGAGTATCCTGCCATGAACTCCGGCGACGATCCCAACCAGATGTCCAACGACGCGGACGAATTCCTGCGCGCGATTGGCGATGTGCGACGCCTGCAGCATGACCAGGCCGATACGGGCAAACCCCGCCCGCCCGCCCGGGCACGCCAGCGGGACCGTGACGAGGCCGCTGCCCATGCCGACTGGCTCAGCGACCCGATCGGTGCATCCGATCTCCAGCCGGGTGACGAGCTCCGCTACGCCCGCAACGGCATTAGCCAGCGTGTGTTCCGCAAGCTGCGAAACGGGCACTACCGCGTGGAAGACGAGCTCGACATGCACGGGATGTTCGCCGAAGAGGCCAGACAGGCCATCGCCCTGTTTCTCGATCAGGCGCGCGAACGCGGGAGGCTCTGCGTGCGCGTGGTCCACGGAAAGGGTATGCGCTCCCGCCAGAAAGGACCGGTACTGAAGGGCCTGACCGATCACTGGCTTCGCCAGCGCCAGGATGTGCTGGCGTTCTGCTCTGCGCCACCCACCGATGGTGGCACCGGGGCTGTGTATGTCCTCCTGAAACGGCACGCAGCAAAACCCCGTTAACGCAGCGTTAAGGCGCCCTCCAGCTATACTTCAGTCACATATTCCCATTTACTGATCGTTGACCTTAGACTGGTTCCAGGCTGGGAAGGCAAGGCGGGCCTGGTTCACATTTTTCCCGTCCCGATCCTTGCAAATCCCCAGAACTCGTACCATTATCCGTACAAGTATTGTATAGCCCCGTGGGGCGCAACGGACCGTGCATTGGGAGGCCCTATTCATGAACATCAGGAAACTAGCCCCGATCGCCCTTGGCCTGGCCGCATTCGTGGGCACAAGTGGCCACGCCCTTGGCGACGAGCAGAGCAAGGCGATGACCGACGAAGAGCTGCAGGAGCGCATCGCCGAAACGCGCGCCGCCATCGAGCAGTTCGCCAGCACCCTTCAGGGTGAACTCGTCGCCGCAATGGAAGAAGGCGGCCCCACCCAGGCCATCGAGGTGTGTAACGAGCGGGCCCCCGAAATCGCGGATGACATCGCCGCCGACACGGGCTGGGAAGTGGGCCGCACCAGCCTGAAGATCCGCAACCCCGACAACAGTCCGGACGAGTGGGAACGAATCCAGCTGGAACACTTTGAGTCCCAGCATGCCGACGGCATCCCGGCCAATGAACTCGCCCCGCGCCACGAAGTGGTCGAGGACGAGGACGGCGCCCGCTTCCGCTTCATGTCGGCGATTCCAACCGGTGGTGCCTGCCTCGCCTGCCATGGCACGGACATCGACCGGGACGTGAAACACGCCCTGGAACGCCTGTACCCCGATGACCAGGCCACAGGCTACAGCGAAGGCGAGGTTCGCGGTGCCTTCACCATCACGCAAGAGATGTAAAGTACCCGACAGCAACACCCTTGAAAGGCCGCCTCCGGGCGGCCTTTCTCCTGTCCGACGCTAGAACCACCCCCGCATCGGGGAACATTCGTGATAACTTCGAAGCACCGGGTTAGCCAGGGCGGTCGCCCCTCAAGGGCGCTCCCGCCGGGTCGCCCAGAAAACGAATGTGACCGAACCATGACACGAACGATTGATGCCGAGCTCCTGGCCCTCGCGGTCGACGCCTCCAACGACGGCGTCGTGATCGCCGAACGCGAAGGCGACGACCACATCCTGATCTACGTCAATCGCGCTTTCGAAGAACTGACCGGTTATCGCTCGGAGGAGATCCTCTACCGCGATTGCCGCTTCCTTCAGGGTGACGACACCGATCAGGAAGCGCGCGCCGAGATCCGCGCCTCGATACGGGAGAACCGGCCCTGCCGCGTCACGTTGCGCAACTACCGCAAGGATGGCTCGTTGTTCTGGAACGAGCTGTCGCTCACACCCGTGTTCAACGACGAAGATCACCTGACCTACTACATCGGCATCCAGAAAGACATTACGGCCCGGATCGAGGCCGAGCAGCGCGCCGAAAAAGCGGAACAAGAGCTCAGGCAAACCGGGGCCCGTTCCGTCTGACCGTCAGGCCACTACAGCGCGAGGGCTTCAGGTGCCTCGCTGATCAGTGCGTCAAGAATACTGGTCGCGTATTCGCCGGGGCCGAGCTCAAGCTCCAGCCGCAAGTCATCTCCCTGCCACTCCCAGCCGAGTGAACCGGGAAGCATCCTGAGGGCACGGCGTGCCGGCTTCATGCCCTGGGCCTCAAGACCCGACGCCAGGGTCTCGAAACGTCGGGCGCACTCCGCCTCCCGAATGCGCACATCGCCTGTCGTTAATGCCTCTCCGCGACCCCATAGCGGGCCCGTCGGGTGAATCGCCCCTTCCACCAGGCGCTGCTCGATATCCGCGGTCACCTCGGGAACCGCGAACACACTGCCGGACCCCTGGAACGTCGCCACGTCGCCCGGCAGAAACCGTGCCCAGGTATCGTCAGCCACACGCTCGGCCAGCACAGCATTGAAGATCGCGGAACGCGCCGCTGACAGCAGCAGGCTGCGCTGGTTGCGCCCCCGGGGCGCCCTTCCGCCGCCCAGCCACTGCTCGGCCTGTTCCAGGTTGCGGCGGCCGAAGCGCTGCTGACCGAAGTAGTTCGGCACCCCCTGCTGCCGGATACGCCGAAGGATCTGTTCCGCCATGTCGCGATCGCCCGCAACCTCGCGCAGCCAGACGACAAAGCGGTTCCCCGCGAGGTGTCCGGTGCGCAGCTTGCGCGAATGCCGTTCGGCACGCATCACCCGAACCTCGCCGTCTGCGTGTTCGCCCAACCGCTCCATCAAGCTCGCCGGAGATTGCCAGTCCGGTTCGGCCGCGGCCCTGCACTGCACGCTGAACCACTGCCGCGTGACGGCCTGCCGGTCCTTGCGCCCGGCATAGCTCACCTGGCCCCGCGGCACCCCGCACGCCCGCGCCAGCGCGACGGCAACATCCTCGGTGTTGAGCAAGCGCTTTTCGATCTCCAGCCACAGATGCTCGCCACTGCCCTCCGGCTCGGTCGCGGGGCGTTCGAACACGCAGAAATCTTCCGGAGCCGTTTTCATCCGCCCGGTAATCGGCGGCGACCACGGGTACAGCGGCGTTGTGGTCACGTTCCCGCCCCTCGCGGCCTCGACGGCTCGGCGACGTTGTCGCGCAGATAAACGGGCTGGGCCTGTTCGGGCGGGATGGCTTCGCCCCGTTCCCAGGCATCCACGGCCAGCACAGCGACCTCGCGCGCCCGCGGCAGCGCATCCGGATAGAGCCGTTCCTCGCTCAGGCCGCTGCGCTCGACCAGTTCGGGATAGGCGGCGAACCCGGCGCCAATGCCCCGATCCGGAGTGCCGCGCCAGGCGGGCAACACCTGACTGGGTGCCGTGACCTGCTCCGGCGCAGACTGCGCACGCCCGTCGACAATCGCATGCAGGCTCCAGTACACCTCGCCCATGCGGGCGTCGAGGGCCGCAAGCACCTCGCCCGGCGGGGCATCGGGTCGTTCACTCACGATCTGCTGTGCGAGCGTCTGCAGGGTCGATATCGGGATGACCGGACAATCCAGCGCGAAGGCCATCCCCTGCGCAACGCCCAAGCCGAGGCGGACACCCGTGAACGCCCCGGGGCCACGCCCCACGGCGACGGCATCCAGGGACGTGCGAGCGATATCCGACCGAGCCAGCAGCTCCTCCACCTGCCGGAGAATCAGCTCGCCATGCTGGCGCGGGGCGCGGACCTCGACGCTTTCCAGGACGCCGTCCACCCACAAGGCGGCGGAGCACATCTCGGTACAGGTCTCGATGGCGATCAGTCGCATCCCACACGCTCCCGGGCGGTCGCGAGAAACTGCAGCGCCGCAATCGGATCCCGCGTCCGATAAAACGGTGGAAGGCTGGCCAGGAACCGGCGCCCATAGGACTTTCCAGTCAGGCGGGGATCACAGATCGCGAGGATGCCGGAGTCATTGGCATCGCGAATCAGGCGCCCGGCCCCCTGCTTCAGGGCCAGCACCGCCTGCGGCAGGCTGAACTCCATGAACGGCGAGCGACCTTCGGCCTCCAGCGCCTGCGCGCGGGCCTGCAACACCGGATCGTTCGGCGCCGCAAACGGCAGCCGGTCGATGATCACCACCGACAGGGCCTCGCCCCGGATGTCGACGCCCTCCCAGAAGCTGTGGGCCCCCAGCAACCAGGCGTTCCCGCTCTCGCGAAAGCGCGCGAGCAGGTCGTTCCGGGGCTGCTCGCCCTGCACCAGCAGTTCGCGGTCGGGCAGCTCGGCCCGCAGCAGTGTCGCCGCTTCCTGCAGGGCACGATGGCTGGTAAACAGAAAGAACCCGCCACCCGGGTTATCGCGCAGCAGCGGCCAGGCCCAGGCGACACAGGCCCGCGTAAAGTCGGGGCTGTTCGGGTTGGGCAGCGGCGGCTGCGGATGCACCAGACAAGCCTGGCGGCCGAAGTCGAACGGGCTTTCCAGGCGCTCCTGGGCGACATCCACAGGAAGGCCCAGCCGGCGCGCGGCGTGGCTGAAATCTTCCCCAACGGCCAGCGTCGCCGAGGTGAATACCCAGGCGGCGGGGCGTGCGGCCCGCCGTTGCGCCAGCGGTCGCGCGGCATCCAGCGGCGTCCTGTGCAGGATCAGGCTCTGGGCGAAGCGCTCCACCCAGGCCACGGTATCCGGCGTATCTTCGCGCCAGGCCTGCAGGCGTTCCCGCATCAGCAGTACACGCCCCTGCACCTGCTCGAGGCCGGGCCCCCGTTCGACGGCCGGCGCCAGGGCATCAACCAACGTGCAGAGGGCCTTGTCCAGTTCTTCGATCGACGGGTCCATCCGGCCCCTCTCGTTCACCGCATCCCAGGCGGCGCGGGCGTCCATGCCCTGTGTCGCATCGAGCAGCGTCTTCACCACGGTCTCGAGATCTACCGCGGCCTCGCGAATCGCCACCATCTCCGGGGCGGCCTGCTCTTGCTCCCGACGCACGTCCCGCGCCAGGTCGCGCAGCGCCCGGCTTCCCACAGCCACGCCAAAGAATGCCCCGGCGATCTCCGGCAGCTGATGCGCCTCGTCCACGATCACGGCATCCACTTCCGGCAGGAGTTCGCCAAAGCCCTCTTCCTTCAATGCCATGTCGGCCAGCAGGAGGTGGTGATTCACGACCACGACATCGGCGTCCTGTGCGCGCTTGCGCGCCTGCACCACAAAGCAGTCGTTGTACTGCGGACACTCGCCGCCCAGGCAGTTGTCGACCGTGGAGGTCACCTGTGGCCACAGGGGCGAGTCTTCGGCCAGTATGCCGGCCTGTCCAAGATCGCCGGTGGGATGGGTGCGCGCGAACTGACGCAGCGCTTCGATCACGGGCATGCGCTCGCGCCGGGCGCCACGCTGCGTCTGCCCCCGGGCCTCGGCGGCAGCGAGTTCCAGGCGGTAATGGCACAGGTAGTTGGCGCGGCCCTTCAACAGTGCGGTGCGCGGACGGTAGCCCAGCGCCTCGCATACCGTTGGCAGGTCACGATCAAAGAGCTGGTCCTGCAGCGTCTTGGTGCCCGTCGACACCAGCGCCTTGCGCCGTGCCTGCAGGACCGGCACCAGATAGGCATAGGTCTTGCCAACCCCGGTGGCAGCCTCGACCAGCAATGCGGTCGGGGCCTGCCCCAGAGCCGACTCGACGGCCGCCGCCATGCGCTGCTGCGGCTCGCGCGGGCGAAACCCGTGCAGTGCCTCGGCCAAATCGCCCCCGGGACTCAGAGCGCGCACCGCTGCCGACCCGGATTCGACCGTCGCGGGTGATTCAGCGAACTCAGACAACGCCGGTTTCCAGCCTCTGAATGGCCTCCTGGGCCTCCCGAGCGCCTTCTTCGTCACCCATCGCCTCGCGCGCGGCCCTGATCACCCGCCAGTTTTCCAGAGCAAGGGAGCGATCCCGTTCGCCGCCCAGCTGCAGCGAGCGCCCGGCCAGACGGTCCGCCTGGGGGTAATTGCCCTGCTCCAGCCGGATGCGGGCCATCTGGTGCCACAACGCGGCATCGCGCGGGGCAATCCGCAGGGCACGTTCCAGCTGCTGGGCAGCGCGCTCGAGGTTGCCCTCGCTGCGCGAGCCTTCCGCCTGCTCGGCCAGGGCCAGCGCGGCCGACGGCGTGGCCTCCGGCTCCGCAGCAGGCTCGGGCTCCCGCGCATCCTCGTGCGGGATCGGCTCCGGCTCGGGTGCCTCGGCTGCCGGGGGCTGCTCCGGCGCCGGTGCCCGTGTTTCCGGCACCGCACAGGCAGCCAGAAACATCGCAGCCAGCAATGCAGCGAACGGCTGGGGCCGAAGCCACGGGCTCAGGCGCATGGTGGGCATAAAGGTCATCAACGGAACAGTCTCTCGAAAAAGCCTCGTTCGTCCGGGGCATAGCCCGTGTCGCAGTCGGCACGGCCCTCGGGAATGGAATTCTGCCAGAACGGGAGTGCTTTCACCGCCTCGCAGGCATGATCCTCCTCTTCCACACGGAGACCGGACTTCAGATCAACCTCCTGGTAGGCAACCTCGGGATGATGATCGAGCCGCAGCGACTGGACACCCAGACCGGCCATCACGTCGGCCCAGATGGGTGCTGCCGCCGCCCCGCCAGTCAGGCCCGTCGCTTCATTGTCGTCCATGCCCAGCCAGACCACCGTGACGTAACGATCATCGAAGCCGGCAAACCAGCTGTCGCGGAAGTTGTTCGTGGTACCGGTCTTGCCGGCGACCACTTGTCCCGGGAGACGCTGGGCGATCTGCCGCCCGGTACCCTCCGTGGTCACATCATGGAGGGCGTGGGTCAGCAGGCTGACCGCGCCATCGGGTACGGCCCCTCGCAGTTCCAGACCATAGTGAGACAGGACCTCGTCCTCGAGATCGAGGACATCGCGGATCGCACGGGTGCCGGTCGCATAGCCCCCATTGGCCAGCGCCTGATACAGCCCGGCCACCTGCAGCGGCGACAACTCGATCGCGCCGAGGGCCAGCGAGGGCAGCGGTGCCGGCGTGCGCTGCAGGCCAAGCGTCTGCAGCACATCAATCAGCTGCGAAATGCCGATCTCTTCGGCCAGCCGGACCGTGGCGACGTTGTAGGACTGTACCAGCGCCTCCCATGCCGTTACTTCGCCCCGGTGTTCGCGATCGAAATTGCGTGGCGTCCAGGGCTCGCCATGCGGCAGCTGGACGGTCATCGGGCTGTCATCGAGCACGGTCGCAAGCGTATAGCGCCCGGGCTGCGTGAGCGCCGCCAGATAGACGAATGGCTTGAGTACCGACCCCACCTGGCGCTGCGCCTCCACCGCCCGGTTGTAGCCCGGATACTGCGGATTCCGGTCCCCCACAACGGCCAGCACCTCACCCGCCTGCGGATCAGTCACGACCCCGGCGGCCTGCAGTCCATCCAGCCTGGAGCCGCGCTGTTCGATCACACGATCCACGCCCGCTTCCAGGCGTTCTTCCAGGGTCAGCTGCACGACCGGGTCCATCGTGGTGAAGATCCGGAGCCCCTCGCTGCGCAGATCCTCGTCCGCGTAGTCGGCGCGAAGCTCGCGACGCACCATGTCGAGAAACGCCGGGAAACGGCTCCGCCCCCGAGGCACAACGGGGGATACATCCAGTTCCGTATCCAGCGCGGCCTCGACCTGTTCGGCATCGGCCAGGCCGGTCTCCAGCATCGCCCGCAGCACCTGATCGCGGCGCGCCTTGGCACGCTGGGGGTGGCGGCGCGGATCGTAGTAACTCGCACCACGGGCGAGCCCCACCAGCAGCGCCAGCTGATCCAGGCGCAGCTCGTTCAGGGGGCGCTGGTAGTAGAACTGCGAGGCCTGACCGAAGCCGTGGATGGCGCGCTCGCCAGCCTGTCCCAGATACACCTCATTGAGATAGGCCTCGAGGATCTCCCGCTTGGAATAGCGGCGCTCCAGCAACAGGGCCATAACCGCCTCGTTGGCCTTGCGCGCCAGCGTCTGGTCCCTTGTGAGGTAGAAGTTCTTGACCAGCTGCTGTGTCAGCGTGCTGCCACCCTGGACCGTCCGGCCCGCCCGCAGGTTCGCCATGGCGGCCCGGGCAATCCCCGCCGGGTCCACCCCACGGTGCGACATGAAGCGCCGGTCCTCGATCGCAAGCAGCGCACCAATCAGTTCGCGCGGCACCTCGTCGATCGAGACCAGGATGCGATCCTGGCCATGGGTCGGATAGATGCTCCCAATCAGCAAGGGCTCGACGCGCATCAGGTCCACCCGCTCGTCGTTCCCTTGCTCGCGGATGGACTGGACCCGTCCATCGCCGAAGTCCACTCGGACCGAATGGGCGGGCTCCGGCCCGTCACCGAAGGTGAAGGGTCGGGTAGTGAACGAGACCCGGTTTCCGTCTACGCGGTATTCGCCAGGCCCACTGCCCTCGGCGCTACTACGGTAGTTCAACGCCTCGAGTTCGGTTTCCAGCGCCTGCGGCGTGAGCACCCGTCCGTCGTAGAGCTCCAGCGGGCGCGCATAGACTCGGGCTGGCAACGCCCAGCGTTGCCCCTCGAAACGCTCGCGGATCTCCTGGTCCAGCGAGACCACGTACACCGCCCCGACCCCGATACCGGCCAACAAGAGCCCGGCAAGCAGCCACGCCCCGGCACCGAAGAAACGGCGCAGGCCTCCAGATGGGGAACCTCGGCGGGAACGGGCAGTACGTTTTCGGGGCATCGGGTATGTGCTAACAGCGGCCAGGAACAGGAATGGCCCCAATGTTAACCTGACCCGGAACCGCGGACATGCCGCGAAGGCCGTGTTTCCGGGAACGAATCGGCACAAAAGCCGTCCACCCGATCGCGAGTTGCCAATCCCACGGAGGCGTGATGAGCGCGCTGGACGAACAACAACAACGACTGCAGGCCCTGATTGACACAGTCGGGTTTCCGGATTCGCCCCCTCAAGGCGATCAGATCCTGCGGATCGACACCCACATTTCGACGGTCATCCTCGCGGGCGACCGGGCCTACAAGTTCAAGAAGCCGCTGGCCCTGGGGTTTCTGGATTTCTCCACCCTGGAAGCGCGCGAGTACTACTGCCAGACCGAGCTGGAGGTGAATCGCCGCCTCGCGCCCCAGATCTATCTCGACGTCGTGACCCTGAACGGCGACCCCGCGGCTCCTCGCATCAACGGCGAAGGCCCGATACTGGATTACGCGGTATGCATGCGTCGTTTTGATCGCCGCAAGCAACTAGACAACCTGCTGGACAAGGATCAGCTTCCCACCTCGGCCATGGATGACCTCGGCCAGTACATCGCCGCCTTTCATGAGCGTACCGAGCGGGCAGGCGCCGACTCGCCGCATGGCACCCCCGAAGCGGCGACCCAGCCCATGCTGGACAACTTCCCGGCCCTTGGCGAAGCGATCCGTGGCGAGGCTGACCGGGCCCGGCTGAAGGCGCTGGAGAACTGGACCCGGCGCGAGATTGAACGACTCGGGCCTCTTCTCGAATCGCGTCACCGCGAGGGCTTTATCCGTCACGGACATGGCGACCTGCACCTGGGCAACATCGTCTACATCGACGACGAAAAAGGCGAAACCCTGGCGGCGTTCGATGCCATCGAGTTCGATCCCGAGTTGCGCTGGATCGACGTAATCTCCGAGATCGCGTTCACGACGATGGATCTCTTGTCACGCAAGGCCCGGGCCCATGCCTGGCGCCTGCTGAATGCCTATCTGGACGGCCGCGACGACATCGCCGGCCTTACCCTGCTGCCCCTCTACCAGGTCTACCGGGCACTCATTCGCGCCAAGGTGCAGGGCATCCACGCCCAGGAGTCCCATCTCCCATCGGACGAACAGGCCGCTCACCGCGCCGAGATGGGACGCTACCTGGCACTGGCCGAACGCCTGACCGAGCCCGGCACCCCCCGGCTGGTACTGATGCACGGCGTGTCGGGCAGCGGCAAGACCGTGATCAGCACGCAGGTCATCGAGGCACTCGGGGCGTTGCGTCTGCGCTCCGACATCGAGCGCAAGCGCCTGGGGGACGACGTCTCCTACAGCAGGGAGGCCCGCGGCCAGATCTACGACCGTCTGCGCCAGCGCGCGGACAACCTGCTTTCACTCGGGCACACGGTCATCGTCGACGCCACCTTCCTCACGCGCGCCCAGCGGGCACCGTTCCAGAAGCTGGCCGCCCGCCACCAGGCGGGCTTCGCCGTTGTCGCCTGCCATGCCAGCGAAAGGGTCTTGCAGGAGCGCCTGGAGCAGCGCGCGGCCGCCGGTCAGGACGCATCCGACGCGGACTACCAGGTGATGCAACAGCAACGTCCGCAGCAGGAATGGCCGACCAGTGCCGAGGGCGTCGTGGAAGTCGCCCCGGAGCAGCCGCTGGACACCGACGCCCTGGCACACCAGCTCCTGCAGCCGGTTCCCGCCTGACCACCGGCTTCCATGCCACAATAGCGCCTGGCTCAACACCTGCGAATGCCCATGTCCCGTACGCTCGCCCTATTCCCGGCCGCCTGGCTCCTCTTGCTGGCAGCGGCCCTGCCTGCCCAGGCCGACGCCGTCCTGCATTACATCGACGATGAAGGCCTCGAGAGCCAGATCCTCGTACGCGATCACATGATCCGCATGGAGCTGAACGAGGCCATCAGCGGGACCTCCGGGTACATGCTGTTCGACGCACGCAATGACCAGTTGACCGTGGTGGACGACGACGAGCAGACCTATCTGCCGCTCACGCGCGAGGTAATGGATCAGCAGATCCAGGCGATGACGGACATGGTCAGCGACCTTCGCCGCCAGATGGAGCAGCTCCCCCCCGACGTTCGCGAGCAGCTCAAGCAGCAACTGGGCATCGGCCCAGAGGGTTTCGAGGCCGAAATCCGCACGCGCGAGACCGGCGAAGAGCGCGAGATCGGAGAGTTTGTCTGCCGCGAGATCGACGTGCTGATCGACGACCAGCCCCAGAGCACCGTCTGCGTCGCCGACGCGCAGTCTCTGGGCCTTGAGGACTCCGACTTCCAGACCCTCGGCGCCCTGATGGACCGGCTCTACGAGCTGTCGCTCCGCGCGCTTGAGGCCGGGGGCCCCATGGCCTCCCAGATGGGGGCGTCGCTGCTCCCGCGCGTGGAGGGGGTTCCTCTTGAAGTCCGCGAGCACGACGGCGTCACGACCCGGCTCGCGGGCCTGTCGACCGATTCCCTGAGCGAGGCGCTGTTCCAGGTACCGGAAAGCTATGAAGAAACCGAGATGTTCTAGCCCGGTAGCGGCCCGGATCGTCTACGGGTTCGCCTGTATCGGGATGGTGCTCGCCCTCGTCGGCTGCGCGGCCGGCCCGGAGCCGCGCGGCCCGGCACCGGAACCCCTCAAGACCGAGCCGGAACCCCGGGTTGCCGAGGGCCCCATGAGCCTGGCGCCGGAAGCGGAGCTGAAGCGTTCGGAAGTCGTGCTGGCGGCACTTGGGCACCTCGATACGCCCTATCGCTACGGCGGCACCGACGCCAACGGTCTCGACTGTTCCGCACTGGTACAGCGCGCCTACCGCGAAGCCGGCAGCGACGTCCCCCGCACCACCTCCGAGCAGGCTCAGTCCGCCACACAGCGCAAGGGTGACCCGAGTCCGGGGGATGTCGTGTTCTTCGCAATCAACGGGAATCAAATCGACCACGTCGGGGTCTATGTCGGTGAAGGCCGATTCGTCCATGCGCCCAGCTCGCGCGGACAGGTTCGCATCGAGGACCTCGACAATCCGTACTGGGCCCCACGGATCCAATTCGCGGGCCATTTCTTCGACCCAGCAGACTAAACGGGGCCTGGCCCCCTGGAACCCATGACGAGGAAGGAACCATGAAGGCATTCTCCCAATTGACCCAACTGCTGCGCCGTTCGGCCATCGCACTCACCCTGAGCGCCGGACTGGCACTGGGCGCCACGGCCAGCGCCTATGAGACCGTGATGGAGACCGACGAGCGCGTCATATTCAAGATCGAGGGCGACTTCGATCACTACTTCGAAATGATTGAAGAGGCCATCAGCGCCGAGGGAATGGTCGTCAACAATGTCGGCCACATCGCCAGCATGCTCGATCGCACGGCGAATCAGGAACGGGGCGAAGGCATCTATCTGGAAGGCCGATCAGTGGAGTTCTGCAGTGCGACCTATTCGCGAGCCACCATGGAGGCGGACCCCCACAATATGGTGTTCTGCCCCTACGTGATCACCATCTACGAACTGACAGACGAGCCCGGCACCATCTACATGGGTTATTCGCCGGTCCCCGAAGTCGGTGAAAAGGACTCCAAAAAGAGCCTGCGCGACGTGAACGAACTGGTCGAGCGCATTATCAAGGAAGCGCTCGCGTTCTGATTGTCAGCGTGAGCCAAAAAAAGCCCGGCAGCCAAAGGCTTGCCGGGCTTTTTTGTACCCGCCTTTTATGCGTTCGCCGCCTAGGGAAACACTGATCCATGTACAAACTCGCGTTGGCACCCCAGGTTCCGCGATCCTGCGTTGCACCGCTTGCGGGTAGAACCACTACCCGCTGCACGGCGCGCCTTGTCTCGGAAAACCTGGGGTGCCAACCCCACAAGCCATTGAAGCAGGGGCTCGGCTGCCCGTTGTTATCAAAAACAGGCGTGGGAACTGCGTTTCGGTTCCCTTGTGCAGAATGACTGCACGGCGGTCACCGCGCCTTGTTCGCACGCAAAAGCGACGAAGCAGCGAGCGTGTACATGGATCATGTATTCCCTAAGGCGTCTGATCTTCCTCCGCACCTTCCTTCTTCACCGGCAGGAGCACCTGGCGGTCAACGCCCAGCAACAAAGCCGCGGTGGCTGCAATGAAAATCGACGAGTAGGTCCCCACGATCACGCCGATGATCAGCGCGATCGAGAAGTTCTGCAATGCAGCCCCTCCAAGGAACACCAGAGAAAACAGCACCAGCAAGGTCGTCGTACTGGTGACGATCGTACGCGCCAGTGTCTTGTTCACTGCGATGTTCATGACCTCTTCGGTACCCTTCTTGCGCAATATGCGGAAGTTCTCCCGTATTCGGTCGTAGACCACGATAGTGTCATTCAATGAGTAACCAATGACCGCGAGCACGGCTGCAAGCACCCCGAGATCAAATTCGAGCTGCAGCAGGGAGAAGATCCCGAGCGTAATGACCACGTCATGCACCAGCGCGAGGACCGAGCCAATCGAGAACCGCCACTCAAACCGAACCGCCACGTAAATCAGGATCCCCGCCAGGGCATAGATCATCGCAAGCCCGCCCTGCTCGCGCAGCTCCTCGCCCACGGCAGGCCCCACGAACTCGACACGTCGCAGATCCGGATCGTCTGGCCCCCCGTCCTGCAAGGCGTTGAGCACCCGGTTGGAGAGCGTGGCCGGATCGTCGTCATCCTCGCTCGGGGGCAGACGGATCAGCACATCGCGCGAAGTGCCGAAGGTCTGCACCTGAGCACCGGCAAAGCCGCCTTCGGCGAGCGTGTCGCGGATCGGGTCCAGCTCGACCGCCTCGGGATACCCGACCTCCACCAGCGTGCCGCCGGTAAAGTCGATCCCGAAATTCAGCCCCCTTGTGGCCAGCAGAGCCACGGAGATGAGGATGAGGATCAGCGAGAACGTGATCGCGTATTTGCGTTTGCCGAGAAAATCGAGATTCGATTCGGCGAAATTCAGATGCGGAAGCATGCAGGTCTCCCGGCGCTCAGATGGCCAGGCGGTTCAGCCGACGCTGCCGCCCGTAGGTCAGGTTGACAATGGCGCGGGTCACGATGATCGCGGTGAACATCGAGGCGATGATCCCGATCGACAACGTGATCGCAAAACCCTTGATCGGTCCGGTCCCGAACAGGAACAGCACCAAAGCCGCAATCAGCGTAGTGACGTTGGCATCCGCGATCGTCGTGAACGCGCGGTCATACCCCGAGGCGATAGCGGCCTGCGGTGACAGCCCATTCCGAAGCTCTTCGCGTATCCGCTCGAAGATCAGAACGTTGGCATCCACCGCCATACCCACGGTCAGTACGATCCCCGCAATGCCCGGCAAGGTCAGGGTCGCCTGCAGCATGGACAGCACGGACACGATGAAGACCAGGTTCAGTGCCAGTGCCACGTTCGCGATGAGACCGAACACCCGGTAGTACAGCACCATGAAGAGCATCACTGCGATGAAGCCGATGACAACCGACTGCATGCCGCGGTCGATGTTCTCCTGCCCCAGGCTCGGGCCGACGGTGCGTTCCTCAACGATCGACATCGGGGCTGCCAGCGCACCCGCACGCAGCAGCAGCGCCAGGTTGCGGGCCTCGCGGCTGCTGTCCAGCCCGGAGATCTGGAAGCGCGCACCGAGCGGCTCGTTGATCCGCGCGACGTTGATCACTTCCTCGCTGCGCGAGGTGCGCATGACCTGCTCACCATCTTCCTCCACCGTCTCGGTAGTGGTTTCGATGAACACGGTCGCCATCAGGCGCCCGACATTGTCGCCGGTCACCCGCGAGAAGATGCGCGCGCCCTGGCCGTCCAGGTTGATGAACACTGCCGGGCCGCCCGTGTCCTGGGCAAACCCGGAAGAGGCATCGGTAATGTACTCACCGGTCAGCATCACTTGCCGCTGCAGAAGCACCGGTGTTCCATCCCGCTCGTGATACAGCCGCGTGCCCGAAGGTGCCCGGCCGGTCTCGTCCGCCTCCCGCGGATCGCCGCTCTCCGACACCAGACGGAATTCCAGTGTCGCGGTCGCCCCGAGGACCTCCTTCGCCCTCGCGGTATCCTGCACGCCCGGGAGCTGAACGACGATCCTGTTCTCGCCCTGTTGCGCGATGATCGGTTCCGCCACACCAAGCTCGTCGACCCGCGAACGCAGGGTCGAGATGTTCTGCTGCAACGCCTGGCGACGCAGCTCGGTCAGGTGGTCGTCATCCAGGGTGGCCACCAGGCGGCTCGTGTCACCCGAGCCACGCGACTCCCAGACCAGCTCGTCGCGATACTGACGCTGCAGCCAGCTCTCGGCTTCGTCGCGCTCGGCCTCGCTCTCGAACATTACCGTCAGATCGCGAGTATCGCGTTCCACGGTGTCGAACGACATGCGCTCCTCTCGCAGGCGCCCACGCAGTTCGTTCGAATAACGTTCCATCGCCGTGCCAATCACCGCATCCAGGTCCACCTCGAACAGGAAGTGCACGCCCCCGCGGAGATCGAGTCCCAATGCCATCGGCTGGCCATGGATGGCGCGCAGCCAGTTGGGCGTCGCCGGGGCCATGTTCAACGCGACGGTATGATTGTCATCCAGCGCATTGCGCAGGATCTCGGCCGCGGTCGACTGTTCGTCGGTGGTTGCGAACCGCAACAGAATCTGGCCGTCGTCCTGTTCCTCGAGCGTATGCGGTGTGACGCCCTGGGCACCGAGGATCGTCCCCATCAGCTCACGGATGTTCTGATCGATCTCGCCAGTGGTCGGATTCCCGACCTGGACGGACGGGTCCTCCGGGAACAGGTTGGGCGCGGCATAGAGCCCCGCGCCCACCACCACGACAACGATCAGGGCGTACAGCCACGCCGGAAAGGAATTGCGCATATTCGAAGACCCTTAAGGAAACACTGATCCATGTACACGCTCGCGCTCGAGTCGCTTTTGCGTGCGAACAAGGCGCGGCGACTGCCGTGCAGTCATTCTGCACAAGGGAGCCGCAACGCCGTGCGCGCGCAAAAGCGGCCGAGCCCCTGCATTGAGTGGCTTGTGGGGTTGGTACCCCAAGTTCCCCGATCCAGCGTTGCGCCGCTTGCGGGTAGAACCACTACCCGCTGCACGGCGCGCCTTGTCTCGAAGAACCTGGGGTACCAACGCGAGTGTGTACATGGATCAGTGTTTCCTATTGGGCTTTAGAGGTCCTTGAGGGTGCCCTTGGGCATGACCTG
>NZ_ARQK01000054.1 GCF_000385215.1 Thioalkalivibrio thiocyanoxidans ARh2 | reverse complement strand
AGGACATCGCCGACCGCGCCGCGATGGACCGGGTGTTTCGCGAGCACCGCCCGGAGCGGGTGGTGAACCTGGCGGCCCAGGCCGGGGTGCGCTATTCGCTGGAGAATCCGGCGGCCTATGTCGACACCAACCTGGTCGGTTTTGGCAACATCCTGGAGGGCTGCCGGCACAACGGCGTGGAGCACCTGGTCTACGCCAGTTCCAGCTCCGTCTACGGCGCCAACACCACCATGCCGTTCTCGGTGCACGACAACGTCGACCACCCGCTGAGCCTCTACGCCGCGAGCAAGAAGGCCAACGAGCTGATGGCGCATACCTATGCGCACCTGTACCAGCTCCCGGTGACGGGGCTGCGCTTCTTTACCGTCTACGGCCCGTGGGGCCGTCCGGACATGGCGCTGTTCCTGTTCACCAAGAAGATCCTGGCGGGCGAGCCGATCGACGTCTTCAACTACGGCCATCATCGGCGCGACTTCACCTACATCGACGACATCGTCGAGGGTGTGATCCGCACGCTGGACCGTCCGGCCCAGCCCAGCCCCGAGTGGAGCGGCGAGGCACCGGATTCGGCCACCAGCGCCGCCCCCTATCGGCTCTACAACATCGGGGCGCATCGCCCGGTGGAGCTGATGCACTACATCGAGGTACTGGAGGACTGCCTGGGCTGCAAGGCCGAGAAGAACCTCCTGCCGCTGCAGCCGGGGGATGTACCGGACACCTACGCCGACGTCGAGGCCCTGCGCACCGATACCGGCTATGAACCCACCACCTCGGTCGAGGAGGGCATCGCCCGCTTCGTCGAGTGGTACCTGGGGTATTACCGGGCAGCCGCCTGATGGGTGTCTACCGCAAGACGCTGCAACTACTCACCCCGGCGGAAAAGCGCCGGGGTGCGCTGGTACTGGGCATGGTGATGGTCATGGCGGTACTGGAGACCGCCGGCGTCGCCTCGATCATGCCGTTTCTGTCCGTGCTGGGAAATCCGGATCTGGTCAACACCAATCCGGTCCTGAATTATCTCTACACGGGGCTGGGCTTTGCCTCGGTGGACCAGTTCATCTTTGCGCTGGGTGCGGCGGCCTTCGCGCTGATCCTGTTCTCGGCGGTGTTTCGCACGCTCACGCACTATGCGATGAACCGCTTCATCGAGATGCGCCGGCACAGTCTTGGCAAGCGGCTGCTCGAGACCTACCTGCGCCAGCCGTATGCGTTCTTCCTCAATCGCCATAGCGGCGACATGGCGAAGAGCATCCTGTCGGAGGTCGACCAGCTGGTGCTGAACGTCTTCCGTCCCGGGATCACGATGATCGCCTACCTGGTCGTGACCATCGCCATCGTCGCGCTGCTGATCTTCGTGGATCCGTGGCTGGCGCTGGGGGTCGCGGTCGTCATCGGTGGTGTGTACGGCACGATCTTCGTGTTCGTGCGCGGCCTGCTCGGGCGCATCGGCCGCGACCGCTCGCGCGCCAACCAGCAACGTTTCACCGCCGCCGGCGAGGCCCTCGGTGGCATCAAGGACATCAAGCTGCTGGGTCGCGAACACGCCTACCTGTCGCGCTTCGATGCCCCCTCCAAGCGCCAGGCCCGGCACCAGGCGACCAACCAGACCATCTCCCAGGTGCCCAAATTCCTGATCGAGGCGATCGGCTTCGGCGGCATCATCGGGCTCACCCTGATCCTGCTGCACACCCAGGGCGGCACCGGTACGGATGCGCTGGGCGAGATCCTGCCGATCCTCGGGCTGTACGCCTTTGCCGGCTACCGCCTGCTGCCGGCCGCGCAGCACATCTACGCGGGCCTTGCGAAGCTTCGCTTCGGCGCCGCCGCCGTGGAGAGCGTGACCGAAGACCTGCGCGAACGCGAGGCCCTGGCGGAGTTGCATCGACAAGCCCCCCGGCCGCTGGTGCCGCACAAGCGCATCGAACTCAAGGGCATCGACTACACCTACCCGGGCGGCCACCGGCCCGCGCTTCAGTCCATCAACCTGGAGATCCCGGTCGGCAGTTCCGTCGGGATCATCGGCACCACCGGCTCCGGCAAGACCACGCTGGTCGATGTCCTGCTGGGCCTGCTGCGCCCGACCCAGGGCGCCATCCTGGTGGATGGCCAACCGGTAACGGAAGCCAATCTGCGCGCCTGGCAACAGTCCCTGGGCTACGTCCCCCAGGATATCTTCCTGACCGACTCCACCGTGGCCGAAAACATCGCGCTGGGGATACCCGCGGGGCAGATCGACCACGAGCGTGTCGAACGCTGTGCACGTATGGCACAGGTGCACGACTTCATCGTTCAGGACATGCCGGAACAGTACGCCACGATGGTGGGCGAACGCGGCGTGCGTCTGTCCGGAGGCCAGCGCCAGCGCATCGGGATCGCCCGCGCCCTCTACCACGACCCCGACGTCCTGGTGTTCGACGAGGCCACCAGCGCCCTGGACACCGCGACCGAGCGCGCCGTGATGGAGGCGATCGAGTCCCTGTCGCGCAGCAAGACCATCATCCTGATCGCGCACCGCCTGAGCACCGTGCGCGCCTGCGATCAGGTCGCCCACCTGGAGCGCGGGTCGTTCGCGTCGGTGGGCCACTTCGACGAACTGGTCGCCCAGCCCGAAGCGGATACACCCCAGGTCCAGCCCGTTCCCGAACCCCCGGCCTCCGGCACCCATGGGTGAGCCCGCCGTGCCGACCCAACGCGAGGAAACTGCCGTGACGCACGTTCAATCCCAGCCGCTGCAGATCAAGAACAGCGGGCGCATCGCCCGCACCATCGCGCGCGCAGTCCATCTGCGCCATCTGCAGAAGTCGCGCAAGATTGCCATCCAGTGGCGCGAGAAACTCATCCGCGCGCATGGCGAATCCGCGGTCACACGCCCGATTCTGCAGCGGATCAAGCGTTACGCGGCCGACACCTACGGCAGCGACACCTGGTGGCCATGGCTGGCCGCCTACACCGAGGTACGCCGCGAGTTCGTCGAGGGCTGGATCGGCGACGACTACTACACCGAACACCTCAACCCGCTCTGGAACCGGCAGGACATCCGCCGCCTGAGCGGCCTCAAGACCATGGATTCGCGCCTGTTCCCGGAGAGTGTGGTACCACCGGTCTTCGTGCGCGTGGGTGGCCAGTACCTGGATGCCCAGGGGACACCGGAACCACTGGAAGCCGCCCTCTCGCGACTCGACACGGGCCAGACCTACGTAATCAAGCCCGACGAGGGGCGCCAGGGCCTCGGCGTGACCTTTACCACCGCCGAACAGGTGGCCGAGGAACTCGGCAAGGTCCCGGGCAACTGCATCGTGCAGCCCCTGATCGAGCAACACCCGGACATCGCGCGAATCAACGCCAGCTCGGTCAACACCCTGAGGGTGCTGACCTTCCTTGATCCGGAGTCCGGGGAGTTGCGCATCCTGAACCATTTCCTCCGTCTGGGGCGCGAGGGACAGCGCACCGACAACGTCTCCACCGGGGGCTATTTCGTCGGTGTCGATGGCGACGGCTGGCTGGACGGACACCTGCGCGACCCGGTCTGCGTCAGCATCGGATCGGTCCACCCCGACAGCGGTGTGGACGTCAAGGATTGCCGGATCCCCAACTTCGGGGCGGTTCGCGAGCTGTGCCTGAACGCCCATCGCCGCATCCCCTATCTGCGCTTCATTGGCTGGGACGTCTGCATTCAGGCCAGCGGAAACCCCGTGATCCTCGAATGGAACGCCGAGCAGGTGGCCTGGTCGCGCAACGAGTCCTGCTTCGGTCCGCTGCTGCCCTCGGTCCCGCGCGGCTACCCGCGCTGATCCCGCCATCGCCATCAGGAGAACGACATGCATGCGATCAAACTACTGTGGACGGGCGGCTGGGATTCCAGCTACCGCCTGCTGGACCTGGCGCTGTATCGCAGCCGCAAGGTACAGCCGATCTACGTGCTGGACCCGCGCCGGAAATCCTATGTGTACGAGTTGCGGGCCATGGCCAGCATCCGCGCGGGCATCGAGGCACGTGCAGAGGCCCGCGGGCGCGTGGCGCCGGTTCGGGTCTATCTGCGCAGCGACATCCTCGAGGACCCGAACATCACCGAGCTCTACCATCGTCTGGCCAGCGAGGTGCATGTGGGTACCCAGTACGACTGGCTCGCCCGCCTGTGCGAGCAGGAGGGCCTGCGGGACCTGGAGCTGTCGCTTACCGGTCACGAGGCCGGCACCGAGCTGCAGGAGCGGCTGTTCCGCAACCCGCAGTACGGGGATTTCCGCTTTCGCGAGGACGACTTTGCCTGGGAGCTGTTCCAGTACTACCGCTTCCCGTTGCTGTCGGTCACCAAGGAGGCGATGAAGTACGACGCCGAGGCCAAGGGCTTCCTGCCGCTGCTCGAACAGTCCTGGTTCTGCCACTCGCCGATCCTCGGCCAGCCCTGCGGTCACTGTCAGCCCTGCCGCTTCTCGCGCGAGTCGCGGCGCACGATCCAGTATTCGCGCCTGGGGCCGCTGCTGGAGCTCGCCCGACGCGCGCGCTCCAGCCTGCGCTCGATGCGCACCGCCGACGCCTGAGGCCCAGCCGCGATGTCCCTGGCCTTTGGTGCCCTCCTCCCCTGGCTCTCCGGCCCGCGCGAATATGCCGCGCTGCGCCGGGCCGAGTGGCTGTCCTTCCCCGCCCTGCAGCGCTTGCAGGTGGAACGGCTGGCGCATCTGCTGGTACAGGCACGCGCCGACGTGCCGTACTACCGGGAACTGTTGCCGGAGGCTGACGCCATCAACGCCGATCCGGTGGCGACGCTGCTGTCGCTCCCGGTCCTCGACAAGGACACCATCCGTCGCGAGGGCGAGCGACTGTGCTCGGAGCGGCCCCGTCCCGGGCTGCGGCGCAACACCTCGGGGGGCTCCACCGGCGAGCCCGCCACCTTCTATCAGGACACGACATACCGCCGCTGGGGTCGCGCCACCAAGGCCCTGTTCGACGGCTGGACCGGCTATCGCCCGGGTCAGCCCAAGGCCGTTCTGTGGGCGGCTTCGCGCGACCTGACCGCGCCCCGCGGCACCCGCCGCCTCGCCGAGCGCCTGAAGAATCGTACCCTGCTGAACGCCTACCGGATGGATCCGGAGACGATGGACGCGCACCTCGAGCAGCTGCGTGCCGCGCCACCCACTCAGTTGCAGATCTATGCGGAGAGTGGCCACGAACTGGCCCGGCATGTCCTGCGCCGGGGGGTCCGTATGCCGGGTATCGGCAGCGTGCTGAGCTCGGCCGGCACCCTCTTTCCCGACATGCGCGAGACCATCGAGGAGGCATTCGATGCCCCGGTGTTCAACCGCTACGGCTCGCGCGAAGTGGGTGACATCGCCTGCGAATGCGAGCGTCACCGCGGGCTCCACGTGAACCCGTTGACCCAGTACCTCGAGATCCTCGACGACGCCGGCCGCCCGACACCACCCGGTACCGTTGGGCGGGTCGTGGTCACCTCGCTGACGAACCACAGCATGCCCCTGCTGCGCTATGCGATCGGCGACCTGGCCAGCTGGTCCGGAGAGACCTGCGATTGCGGGCGTGAATGGCCGCTGCTGGAGGGGGTATGGGGGCGCGTGACCGACCACATCCGCGGCGCCAACGGTGCCGTCGTATTCGGCGGGTGGCTGCGCCAGTTGCTGTACCCGGAAGACTGGATCGGACAGTACCAGTGGGTCCAGCACGCAAAAGAACATATCCGCCTGCGCCTGATCCCCATCGACCGTGCCCCGCAGGGAGAGCGCGAACGGCGTCTGCAGGCACGCCTGGAGCCCGTAATCCGCGAGCAACTCGGCGCGAACACACGCCTGGATGTCGAGCGTGTGGACGAGATTCCGCCGTCGCCCAGTGGCAAGCATCTGCATGTAATCAGCGAGCTGCAGGAGAGTCGGCAGTGAAGATCCTGCACGTGATCAACGGGCTCGGCCAGGGCGGCGCGGAACGCCAGCTGGGCAACCTGCTGCGCGCGGCACCGGACGCCGGCGCCGTGTTCGCACTCAAGGAGCCCGGGGTGATGGCCGGCGACATTCGCGCGCAGGGCATCCCGGTCTATACCGGAAGACTGCGCAACCCCCTCTCCACGGGATGGATCGCCGCGCTGCGCCGAGCACTGGCCGCCTATCAGCCCGATGGCGTGATGGGCTGGATGTACCACGGCAACCTGGCGGCCTTGCTGACCCGGCGCCTGGGCCATCAGGGCCCGGTGTTCTGGAACGTGCGCCACTCGGTGCACGACCTGGCGCACGAGAAACGCGGGACCCGCTGGGTGATCCGTTCCGGGGCCTGGCTGTCGCGGCATCCGGCCCGGATCGTCTACAACAGCGCGACCGCTGCGGCACAGCACGAGGCCCTGGGGTTTTCGGCGGATCGCCGCGTGGTGCTGCCCAACGGCTTTGACCTGGAGCGTTTTCATCCCGCCCCGGATGCCCCCGTTGAACTGCGCGCGCAGCTGGGCATCGGTCCGGATACCTGGCTGCTGGGCATGGTGGGGCGTGCCCATCCGATGAAGAACCATGCAGCTCTGGTGGCCGCGATGGCGCGCCTGGTCGAAGCGGGGGCAGACATGCACTGCGTCATGGTGGGTACCGGGGTGTCCGCGGAGGACAATCCGCTGGCCCGGGCCATTCGCGAACACGGGATGGACCGGTATGTGACACTGCTGCCGCCTACCCCCGAACCCGAAGCCCTCTACCCGGGCCTGGATCTGCTGGTACTGCCCTCGCGCTGGGGCGAGGGGTTCCCCAATGTAGTCGGCGAGGCCATGGCCTGCGGCATCCCGGCCGTGGTCACGGATATCGGCGATGCCGCCAGCGTGGTGGGGTCAACCGGTTTCGTCGCCGCAAGTCCCGAGCCGCTGGACCTGGCCGACGCCATTACTCGGGCCATCGGCCATGGCCGTGCGCACCTGCGCGGGCTGGGGGGCGAAGCACGCGCGCGCATGGAATCGCATTACGCCCTCGAGGCCGTGTCCGGGCGCTACCAGGCCCTGTTCCAGGATGCCGTGGCGGATGCCGCGCCCGTCTCGCCATGAGCTATACGTTGATCCCGTTCACCCTGATGGAGCTGCTGCTGACGGCCAGCTTCCTGATGGTAGTTCTGGTGGCGGTGCTGTGGACGGGAGTCATGCGCGAAGGCTACCTGTGGCCACTGCTGGCGGCCCTGGTGGCCCGCATCGTGGCGGCGTTGGTACAGCGCTTCCACTTCCCGTTGCCCCAGGGTGGTGCGGATGCCATCAGCTTCGAGAACCGCGCCTGGTTCTGGGCCCAGAGCGGCTGCGGCAACCTCGGCGATCACTTCAGCATGGGCAGCTCGTACCTGCACAGCTGGCTGATCGCGAATCTCTACGCCTGCACCGATCGCGCCCCCCTGGCCTTCCAGTCCGTGAACATTGCCCTGGGCATACTGACGGTCTATCTGATCGCGCGCATCGCCGAACAGCTCTGGGACCGCCAGGCCGCCGTGCGCGCGGCCTGGATTGCCGCCCTGTTCCCGATCCTGATCGTGAATGCCGCCGTGCCGCTGCGCGAGGTCTGGTTCACTGCCTTCTTCCTGCTGGGCGTGCTCTGGCTGGTGCGCTGGGTTCAGAGTCAGCACACGGGATTCCTGGTAGCTGCCGTCGGGGTACTGCTGGCCGCGGCGATCGTGCACGGCGCGGCGGTATTTGCGATCGCGGGCATCGCGGTCGTACTGGTCGGCTGGTCGATCAAGGAATTCCTGCGCGCCTCGGATCTGGGGCACATGCGACCCGGTCTGCTGTTCGGGGGTCTCCTGCTCGGCACGGCCGGGGTACTGGGATTCCTGGTGATGGACGAGATGCGGTTCTCGTCCATCGGGCAGCTGGGCGACGTCATGGAGCAAACGGAAACACTGGATCAGCGCGCCGAGCGCAGTGCCCGTGGCGGCGCGGCCTATCCCTCGTTCCTGATCCCGTCCAACGATCTCCAGGCCCTGATCCTGACACCGATCCGTACCGGATATCTGCTGTTCGGTCCCCCGTTGTGGGAGGTACGCTCCCCCGTCCATCTGATCGGCATGCTGGAGGGGCTGTTCTATCTGGCGCTGGTCCTGCTGCTGGCGGTGTATCGCCGCCACTGGTGGAAGCGCCAGGACTTTCGCCTGCTGGTGGTCGTGTTCATCGTACTGGCGATCATCTTCGCCTGGGGTACCAGCAACTTCGGGACCGCCGCCCGCCACCGCGCCAAGTTCCTCGGGATCCTGATCGCCCTGGCGGCGGGCCTGGCCGGGCGCCGCCTGTGGCGTTGGGAACGGCTGCGACGCCTCGCCAATGGTCGCTCGGCACCCACGGCCGGCACCACCGACCCACCGGAGACCTCCGGTGCCGGCCTGCCGCAAACGCGGCACGCCTCGCCCTGACTGGCCGCGCGCGACCCGCGCGCACCCGCCCCTTCAGGGGCCCTCACCCACATGCTACACAGGAGATTGCAAGATGGCGGAATTTGCGGCACCGGACGCCCCGCGTCTGGCCATTATTGGTCTGGGTTACGTTGGCCTGCCCCTGGCAGCCGAGTTCGGTCGTGTCCTGCCCACGCTGGGCTTCGATATCGATACGGGCCGGGTCGAAGAACTGCGCGGAGGGCATGACCGTACACGCGAAGTCTCCCGCGAGGAACTCGCCGCCGCCGAACATCTGGCACTGACCGCGGACCTGGAAAAACTACAGGACTGCAACGTGTTCATCGTGACGGTACCCACACCGATCGATGCCCACCGGCGCCCGGACCTGGGCCCGCTACTGGCCGCCAGCCAGACGGTGGGACGCGTCCTGAAGCCAGGGGACGTGGTGATCTACGAGTCCACCGTCTACCCCGGCGCGACCGAGGAAGACTGCGCCCCGGTGCTGGCCCGCGAATCCGGCCTGGAACTGAACCGCGATTTCTTCCTCGGCTACAGCCCGGAACGCGTCAACCCCGGCGACAAGGAGCATCGCATCCCCGATATCGTCAAGGTCACCTCGGGTTCGACCCCCGAGGTCGCGACCTTCGTCAACGCGCTGTACGCCCGCATCATCCGTGCCGGCACCCATCCCGCGCCCAGCATCCGCGTGGCGGAGGCCGCCAAGGTCATCGAGAACACCCAGCGCGACGTGAACATCGCGCTGATCAACGAACTCGCAATGCTGTTCGAACGTCTCGACCTCGATACCGAGGCCGTGCTGGCCGCAGCCGGGACCAAGTGGAACTTCCTGCCGTTTCGACCCGGTCTGGTGGGCGGGCACTGCATTGGCGTCGACCCGTACTACCTGACCCACAAGGCACAGGCCGCGGACTACCACCCGGAGATGATTCTTGCCGGGCGCCGCACCAACGACGGCATGGGCGGATACATCGCGGATCGCACGATCAAGACCATGATCCGCAAGGGATTCCCGGTCGTGGGTTCGCGCATCCTGGTGATGGGGCTCGCATTCAAGGAAAACTGCCCGGACCTGCGCAACACGCGCGTGGTGGACATCATCCATGACCTGCATGGCTACAACGCAGAGGTCGACATCTGGGACCCCTGGGTGGATGCCGCCGAGGCCCGTCACGAATACGGGCTGGACCTGCTGGCCGAAACACCGGAATCGGCGCGCTACGACGCGATCATCCTAGCCGTCCCGCACCTCGAGTTCGTCGAACTCGGCGCCCAGGGCCTGCAAAAGTACGGACGCGAGCGCGCAGTGATCTTCGACGTAAAATCGGTGCTCCCGCCAGAGGCGAGTGACTTGCGTCTATAAACGGGCTATCCCTCCTCGACCGACCCGCCTTTTCGGGGTGTCTCGCACACTTTGAGCACCCCGAAACATAGCCATAACCCCTTGTCCTGTTTACCTTTTGTACCCATACACAAGGGCTTTCCAGAGGCCTCTCCACCGCGACTGGAGCCAGCCGGTGCCTCTCGGAGACAGGAGCAATGGACATGGAGAAGACCGAGCATCGCAGGGCCGCAACAACCCTGCGCGGGGACGCCCCGGGCACGACACGAACCGCCAGGGAAACCGAGGCTCAGGAGCATGGCGGCGTCGATCTGCTGATCGTGGCTGCCAACGCCCGCTCACTGATCGCCAACCGCGGGGACCTGATCCGCGAGATACGCCGCCGCGGTCAATCGGTGGCCGCCGCCGTCCCGCGCAAGGACTACCTGCCCGAAGTCGAGGAACTGGGTATCCCGATCTACCCCTTCGACCTGGGCCGTACCGGTGTCAACCCGATCGAAGACCTGCGCACCACCCTCGCCCTGACGCAGCTGATGCGCCGCCTGCGGCCGGAGGCCGTATTCAGCTACACCGTCAAACCGGTGGTGTACGGCTCCCTGGCGGCGCGCTGGGCCGGAGTCCCGCGGGTCTACGCGATGATCACAGGGCTCGGACATGCCTTTACCACGGAATCGTGGCGCACGCGTGTCCTGCGCACCATCAGCTCCAGCCTGTATCGCACGGCCCTGGCCCGCTGTGACCGCGTGTTCTTCCAGAACCCGGACGACCTGCAGGACTTCCTCGATCGCGGAGTGCTGCCGGATACCGAGCGGGTCGTGCGCATCAACGGCTCCGGCGTCGACGTGGACCGCTTCGCCGAGCATCCTCTGCCCGAAGGCGACCCCCTTTTTCTGTTTGTTGGTCGCCTGCTCACCGAGAAGGGCATCCTAGAATTTGTGGAAGCCGCACGCCAGGTCCACGCGCAACACCCCAACGCCCGCTTCGTGGTGGTCGGCCCCCATAACCCGGACCTGCCCCATACGATCTCCGCGGAACAGGTCGAGGCCTGGAAGCGCGAAGGCATCGTCGAATTCGTTGGCGGCGTCGCGGATGTTCGCCCCTGGCTCCAGAAGGCCTCCGTATTCGTCCTGCCCTCCTACCGGGAAGGCACGCCACGCTCTGTACTGGAGGCGATGAGCGTGGGCCGGCCGATCATCACCACCGATGCCCCTGGCTGCCGCGAGACCGTCGTCGACGGCGAGAACGGCTTTCTCGTCCCGCCGCGCACCTCCGCGCCCCTGGCAGAGGCCATGCAGCGCCTTGTCGACCATCCGGATCTGCTGTCCCGCATGGCCAGGTCCTCGCGCGAGCGGGTGGAGGCGAAGTACGAAGTGAGCCAGGTGAACCTCGTCATTCTCCGATCGATGGAGCTCGCATGAACGCCACCCTCAAACGCCTGTTCGACATCCTGTCCAGCACGGCGGCGCTGCTTGTGCTGGCTCCGTTGCTGCTGCTGATCGCCATTGCGATCCGCCTCGACAGCCGCGGCCCGATCCTCTTCCGTCAGCGACGAATTGGTCTGGACGGTCAGCCATTTCGGGTCTTGAAGTTCCGCACCATGGTGGATCGCGACCCGGATTCGATCGACCAGCACCAGGAGCAGGTCGTCAGTGCCGGCGTCGACCCGCGCATCACCCGGGCAGGCCGCTGGCTGAGGGCTACCAGCCTCGACGAATTGCCGCAGCTCTGGAACATCCTGCGGGGCGACATGAGCGTGGTCGGCCCTCGCCCGATCCTGCCGGAACAGGTGGAGGTCGTACCGCCCTCCTACGCCTCCCGGTTTTCCGTGCGTCCCGGCCTGACCGGCCTGGCTCAGGTCCGCGGGCGCCGCACCCTGGGATGGATCCAGCAGCTCGAGGCCGACACCGAATATGCCGCGCAGCACAACCTGCTGTACGACCTGGGGCTCATCCTGAAGACCGTTTACGTCGTCCTCACCGGCCAGGGGGTCTACGGCGAAGCCGGGATCAATTGGCGTACCTATCGCGACTCGTTGCGGAACCGACAGCAAGGGGACACGAAATGACTTCGGCCCTGAAACACATGTTCATCACGGCCTCCGCCGACGTCGCCTGTCAGGCCGAGGCAGCGGGAATCGCCCGCATCTTTGTCGATATGGAGACGCGAGGGAAAGCCGAACGCCAGGGCCATCTGGACACCCACAAGGCCCGGCACACGCTTGACGACGTCCGACGCATTGCCAGCGCGCTGACGACCGCGGAGCTGATGGTGCGTATCAACCCGCCGGCGCCGCAAACCCCCTCCGAAGCCCGCCAGGCGATCGAGGCCGGAGCCGACCGTTTGATGCTGCCCATGTTTACCCACCTCGACGAAGTGCAGCACTTCCTCGACGCAGTGGACGAACTCGTTCCGGTGACCCTGCTGGTCGAGACGCCCCAGGCCCTGACCCGGCTGCCGTCCTACCTGCCTCTGCTCGGACCCCAGGACCAGATTCACATTGGTTTGAACGATCTCAGCCTGGCATCCGGACTCGATTTCCTGTTCGAGCCCCTGGCCGGTGGCATGCTGGAGACGCCGGCCGCCCTGTGTCGCGAGGCAGGCGTTGCATTCGGGTTCGGGGGCATCGGCGCGGTGGGCAAGGGCGAGATCCCCGCGGAGTCCATCCTGGGCGAACATGTGCGCCTTGGCTCCGAATGGGTGATTCTCTCGCGCGCCTTCCGCGAGGTGGTCACTCAGGAAGATCCGGCCACCGGGACGGCGCGCCTGCGCCGCGAGCTGGAGCGGCTGCAGGCCACGGAACAGCAGTTTCGCGCAGCCCCCCCGGAAGCGCTACTGGAGAACCGCGATCAGGTCCGCAGCCGCATCTTCCGGCTGGCGGCCCGCATGCACAACCGGAGCCGTGCATGCGCGTAAGCCACACCCTGTTCCTGCAAAAACCGGAAGTCCTGGAGAAGCAGCAGGACACGATCGAGGCCCGACTGCAGCAGGCGTTGCCCGGCACCACACTGACCTTCGCCGGTCAGCCCGAGGCCATCCCCGAGGGACTCGCGGTCGATGCGGTGATCGCCCCCACCCTGCCCTGGCTGCCCGAGGCTCTCGGCCGGCTTTCGCGTTATGGCTGGGTCCATTTTCTGTCCGCCGGGGTGGAGAAAATCTGGGAAATGCCCTTCTCCAAGGATGGCCTGCTGATGACCAAGAGCAGTGGCGTCCATGGCGCCCCGATGAGCGAGTATGCAATCGGCGCCATGCTCTATTTCGCCAAGCACTTCGACCGCTTCAACGCGCAAGGCCGTGAAAAGCGCTGGGAGCGCTGCTGGCTCGGGGAACTGACCGGTCGCACCGCCATGGTGCTCGGAATGGGCCATATCGGGACCCAGGTGGCGCGCCGGGCGCGCGCCTTCGACATGCGCGTGATCGGGGTCCAGCGCAACCCGCGCGCCCATGACTGCGCCGACGAGGTCATCGCCCTGGATGCCGTGGAGGACCGCCTGCCGGAGGTGGACGATCTGATCGTCTGCCTGCCGCTCACCCAGGACACCCGGCATCGGGTCAGCGAAGACCAGTTCCAGTTGCTCAAACCGGGTGCCGTGCTGGTCGACATCTCGCGCGGTGGCGTTGTGGATCAGCAGGCGCTGGTCCGGGCACTGGATGCCGGGCGACTGCGCGGTGCGGCGGTGGACGTCTTCGAGCAGCAGCCTCTGCCCGCGGAATCGCCGCTGTGGAACCGGGACAACGTCCTCGTCACGCCCCATGTCTCGGGCACCTCGCCACACTACATGGAACGTGCGCTGGAGATCTTCATCCGCAATGCCCGCGCAATGGCGCGGGGCGAGGCCCCGGTCACACCGGTCGACCCCGTCGCCGGATACTAGCCAGACACTGGAGTCCCACCCCTGCTTCCCCCACAATGCGCGGCATCCGGCCCTGGGGAGACATCGATCCAGATGCCTCCCCAGGCCGCTACCCGGGACCCATGGGGGGACGCCTTTCGTGATCGAGACCATCGGATTGCTGGCCGCCTTCGCGCTGGTGGTGGTGATCACGGGCTGGATTCGCCGCTACGCCCTGGCGCAGCAGCTGGTCGACATCCCGGGCGCACGCAGCTCGCACCAGACCCCCACACCGCGCGGTGCCGGCCTGGCGATCGTGCTGGTATTCCTGCTCGGCACCCTGCTGTCCGCCTGGATCGGCTGGGTCGACCTCCCCACTGCGGTCGCCCTGACCGGAGCAGCCGGTGCCGTCGCCTGGGTTGGCTGGCTGGATGACCACGGTCACCTGGCCGCGCGCTGGCGACTGCTGGTGCACTTTCTCGCCGCCGGATGGGGTCTGGCCTGGCTCGGCGGACTGCCGCCGGTGGCGATTGTCGGCGTCCAGATCGACGCCGGCTGGATCGGCCATCTGCTTGCGCTTTTCTACATCGTCTGGCTACTCAACCTGTACAACTTCATGGACGGGATCGACGGTCTGGCCGGCATTCAGGCGGTCACAACCTGCCTGGCCATGGCGGGCCTGCTCTTTGGGTGGGGGGACACGCACGCCTGGTGGCTGCCAGCGCTGCTGGCGGCGGCAAGTGCGGGATTCCTCGTCTGGAATTTTCCACGGGCACGGATCTTCATGGGTGATGTCGGAAGCGGCACGCTCGGGTTGTTGCTGGGGCTGCTGTCGCTGCACGCGGCGGGGATCGACACCAACTTCCTGGCCGCCTGGCTGATCCTTCTGGGGGTGTTCATTGTCGATGCCACCACGACACTGGCGGTACGCCTTTTCCGGGGCATGCGGGTCTACGAGGCCCATCGCAGCCATGCCTACCAGCACGCTGCCCATCGGTTCGGGTCGCATGTCCCGGTGGCACTGGGTGTCGCCGCGATCAACCTGCTCTGGCTACTCCCGATCGCAACCCTGGTGGTCACCAACCAGTTGCCAGGGGCTGCCGGCATCCTGATCGGCTACCTGCCCCTGCTCCTGCTGGCGATTGCCCTGCGTGCCGGACACGACTGATCCGGGTTTCGCGGAGGAAACCCGGATCACCACAGGCACCCCTCCAGAGGACTTCGCGTTTCCTAGTAGCGTGGAACCGAATCGGTCACCCGTGCATAGGCGACCGCGGCCGGGCGTACCGTCGGGGCAGGAACCGGACGTGGACGAGTGGTCGGTATCGGGGCGCTGTGCTCGGTCTCTTCCTTCCGACCCGGCTCGTAACCATCAACGACCTTGCGCAACACCTCGAACGCCGTTTGGGCATTGCGTTCGCGGTCGGACTTTTCCAGTGTACGCAGCGCCTGAGCGAGAACCTCCGGCTCAACGCAGGTTTCGCGCGCACGCATGATCTTGCTGTGCGGGGTCTCTTCCACGTTATCCCCGATCAACAGCTCCTCGTAGAGCTTCTCGCCGGGGCGCAGTCCGGTACAGGTAATGGCAATTCCTTCTCCGTCAGGGGAGTCGTCCTCGCGGACCTGATGGCCGTGCAGACGGATCATCCGCCGCGCCAGGTCGATGATGCGCACGGGCTCGCCCATGTCGAGCACATAGACCTCGCCCCCCTGTGCCATCGCCCCGGCCTGGATCACCAGCTCGGCCGCCTCCGGGATCGACATGAAATAGCGGGTAATCTCCGGGTGGGTCACCGTTACTGGCCCGCCTTCGCGGATCTGGCGGTGGAACAGGGGTACGACGGATCCGGAAGAACCCAGGACGTTGCCGAACCGCACCATGCTGAACACGGTTGAGTTCTGGTGGCGAGCACGGTCCTGCAGGACCATCTCGGCCAGGCGCTTGCTTGCGCCCATCACATTCGTGGGTCGCACGGCCTTGTCCGTGCTCACCAGGATAAAGCGCTCGACGCCGGCCGCGATCGCCGCGTCGGCCACCACGGCGGTACCCAGGGTATTGTTGCGCAGGCCCTCCAGCAGATTGCCCTCGACCAGCGGCACATGCTTGTAGGCGGCCGCGTGATAAAGCGTCTGCACCCCATACTGTTGCAGGACCTCTTCCACACGCGCCTGGTTGGCAACCGATCCCAGCACGGCGTGGACCTCGACGCCCGCCTGCATGGACGACCGGCGCTGCATGATCTCCTGCTCGATCCGGTAGAGCGCGAACTCGTTACGTTCGAACAGCACCAGGGCGGCCGGCTCCAGACTGAGGATGCGGCGGCACAGCTCCGAACCGATGGACCCGCCGGCACCGGTGACCATCACTACGCGTCCACGGATGCTCCGCGCGAGCAGGGCCTCGTTGGGCGGCACCGGGTCGCGGCCAAGCAGGTCGGCGACATCCAGATCCTCCAGTTGATCCAGCGGGGCCTGGCCCGAGACGACCGCCTCCAGCGAGGGCACCGACTGCACATGCAGCGGATAGGGCTCCAGCCATTCGAGGATGCGCCGGCGATCGGCCCGACTCGCCGACGGCACCGCCAGCAATACCCGGCGCACGCCGCACTGCTCCACCAGCGTACCCAGGGCCTCCCGGCCACAAACCGGGATGTCGTCAATCGAGCGGCCCTGGACCGCCGGGTCCTCGTCGATGAAGGCCATCACCCGGAAGCGGCCGCTGGACTGCAGGCCGGATGCCAGCTGGACGCCCGCCTCGCCGGCACCGAAGACGACCACGCGTTCGCTACCGGAACGCGCGTCGGATACGGCCTGGTACCAGCTGCGTACCAGAAAACGGCCCGCCGCGACCAGGGCAAATGCCAGCAGCGCGAAGTTCACCGCGACCGCCCCGAAGAAACCGGGCGTCTGCGTCAGCTCGGCGGAGGCCCAGATCATCAACGCGAGTGCACAGACCCCGACAATCACCGAGCGGATCGCCCGCGCCCCCATGAAGCGTACGACGGTTCGGTAAAGGCCGAGGCGAACGAACACCAGCACGCCAACCGCCGGGACCAGGGCAAACAGCCACCAGGCCTCGACCATCATGGGTGGCACCGGCTGCCCGCTACGGATCACAAAGGCCAGCCACAATGCCAGCGGCAGCATCACGAGATCCGTCAGCACCATCAATCCCTGCTTCTTGCCGCGCGGCAATCGCAGCAGGTTCTCCAGACTACGATCCAGTACCGCCATCGTTTAGGGCCTCCCATGTATCAGCAACCGGGCGCGGTGCACTCGCTGAACCTGCTGGCTCGCCTGGCACCACGAACGTTGGGAAAGGCTAGCACCTCGATCGGAGGCTAATTGGGGGGAAAATCACGCTGTCAGACGAACGACTGAGGGCACCATCACGCTGTCGGCAGATCGCTGCAAAGTCAGGAGAGAAAGGTTGACCGAGTCCCGTCACACCCACCCGTGATATGGGCACAGCCCAGCGCAGCCAGACTGCACAGGCGTGACCGCCGACAGCAGGCAAAGGCCGGATCACACGCGACAGGTGATGCAAGGAGATGGTGGGCCGTGTAGGAATCGAACCTACAACCAATGGATTAAGAGTCCACTGCTCTACCAATTGAGCTAACGGCCCCCAGGAAAAGGGGATGGGGTGACCGATGGGACTCGAACCCACGACAACCGGAGTCACAATCCGGGACTCTACCAACTGAGCTACGGTCACCACCGTGTCACTGTCCAGGCAACTGCCACAGGGCGGCTCTGGCGCGCCCGGCAGGACTCGAACCTGCAACCGTCGGCTTAGAAGGCCGATGCTCTATCCGGTTGAGCTACGAGCGCGTTACCGCCGAACGTCGAGGTGCCACGCCTGATCTCGAGCCTGCCTGCAAACCATTGGCCGGGAGGGGTGGTCGGGGTAGAGGGATTCGAACCCCCGACATCCTGCTCCCAAAGCAGGCGCGCTACCAGACTGCGCTATACCCCGTCGAGCCGTCCCCGCAAAAGGGCCTACACAGCGAGCGCAGGATGGTAGCGCTGCCACCGCCGGCGGTCAAGGTACAAGGGGTTCTAGACGTTATTCTTTTGTGCATGTTTCGTGCTACGTTGCAGGTACGCAAGCGGGGATTGCGGGCGGGGGACACGGACAGGGACATGCTCAACTGGGTCGCCAACGGGGCCATCGTGCTGGGCGCAGCAGGCCTGGTCTATGCCCAGTGGAACCTCGCCCGTCTGTTGCGCGAGCTCCCGGAAAGCCGTGTGCGCACCGGGTGGCTGTTGATGTTCCTGCTGATCCCGGTCTTCATCCTGGGCTATCTCGGCTTCATCCCGCTGAACTGGGGCCTGTACCACTCGGTCCCTGACCTGCTGGTACCGATCATCTTCCTGCTGGGGGGCTGTTTCGTCTGCACCGTCGTGCGCCTGACCTACAGCTCGGTGGAGAGCATCCGCCGCATCACCCGGCTGGAACACGAATCGATCACCGACCCCCTGACCGGTCTGTTCAACCGCCGCCACATGGACCGCCGCCTGGACGAGGAAGTCGCCCGCTCGCGGCGCTATGGCCAGCCGCTGTCGGTGGTCATGCTGGACATCGACGAGTTCAAGGGGATCAACGACCGCCTGGGGCACCTGGCGGGTGACTACATCCTCCAGTCGATCGCCCTGCGCCTGCAGCAGAACCTGCGCCGCGTGGACCTGGCCGCGCGCTTTGGTGGCGAGGAATTCGTGATCATCACTCCGCACACCGATCTGGACTCTGCGCTGCAGCTGGCCGAAAAGCTGCGCGGCGAGATCGCTCAGACCCCGATTGGGCTCAAGGGCCACGAGCATGTACCGCCCTGCGCCCCGGATGAACTCTACGTGACGGTCTCGGTCGGGGTCGCCAGTCTCGACCTCGAACCCGACTCACGTGACGATGCGGATTTCCTGATCCAGCGGGCGGACGACGCCCTCTATCGCGCCAAGGCCGGCGGCCGCAATCGCTGCGAAGCCGGCAACGATCGTTCGAGTCTCACGGCGGTCGGCTGAGGCCGCTCCGACGCGGTACGCAACCCGCCCGGCTTGAGGCGCTCCCGCGCGCATGGGATGATCGCGGCCAGTTTCCGAGACAGAGCCTCCCATGACCGCCCAGCTCATCGACGGCCGCGCGATTGCCCAGACCCATCGCGCCCGCATCGCCACCGAGATCGAATCCATGACCGCCCGCGACCTGCGTCCGCCGGGTCTGGCCGTGGTGCTGGTCGGGTCCGATCCGGCCTCCCAGGTCTATGTGCGCAACAAGCGCAAGGCCTGCGAGCAGGTGGGCGTGGTCTCGCACTCCTATGATCTGCCCTCGGGCACCCCGCAGACCGATCTGCTGGCCCTGATCGACCAGCTCAATGCCGACCGCACCATCGACGGCATCCTGGTGCAGCTCCCCCTGCCCAGCCATATCGATCCGGAGACGGTGATCGAGCGCATCTCGCCCGCCAAGGACGTCGACGGGTTCCACCCCTACAACGTCGGCCGGCTCGTCGCCCGGATCCCGCGCCTGCGTCCCTGCACCCCCTGGGGCGTGATCCAGCTGCTGCGCCACCTGGACGAACCGTTCAAGGGCCGCACCGCCTGCGTGATCGGCGCCTCCAATATCGTGGGCCGCCCGATGGCGCTGGAACTCCTGCTGGCCGGCGCGACCCCGACCATCTGCCACCGCTTCACGCCGGATACCGCGGGTATCGCGCGCCAGTCCGACATCCTGATCGCGGCGGCCGGCAAGCCGGGCCTGGTCAAGGGCGACTGGGTCAAGCCCGGGGCCACGGTGATCGACATTGGCATCAACCGCCGCGAGGACGGCACCCTTTGCGGTGATGTGGAGTTCGATGCAGCCGCGGAAAAGGCCGACTGGATTACGCCGGTGCCCGGCGGGGTCGGGCCGATGACCGTGGCGATGCTACTGGACAACACCCTGCGCGCCCGCGCCTTCGGCACCCACGAGGCAAGCTAGCCGGGGGAGGTTACTGCACATAGCGCGAGACCCGGGGGACCGCGTCCAGCAGGTGCCGGGTGTAGTCGGCGCGCGGATTGGCCAGCACCTCGGCGGTGTTGCCGATCTCCTCCATGCGGCCGTCGTGCATCACCAGCATGCGGTCGGAGAAATACTCGACCACGCCCATGTCGTGGGTGATGAAGATCAGCGCCAGGCGGCGGTCGACCCGCAGCCGTCCGAGGATCTGCAGGACCTCCGCCTGCACCGAGACATCCAGCGCACTGGTCACCTCGTCGCAGATGATCACATCCGGATCCAGCACCAGCGCGCGGGCGATGCCGATGCGCTGACGCTGGCCGCCCGAGAATTCGTGGGGATAGCGCCACAGCGTGTCCGGCGGCAGCGCGACCTGATCCAGGGTCGCCCGGGCGCGTTCGATGCGGTCTTCCTGATCCTCGCCGATCCCGTGGACGGCCATGGGCTCGGTCAGCAGGGTCATCACATTCAGGCGCGGGTTCAGCGACGAGGCCGGGTCCTGGAACACCACCTGCAAATGACGCCGCAGGCGCCGCAAGGGCTTGCGCGGCATCCCGGTCAGTGGCTGGTCGCGATAGCGGATCTCGCCGCCGGTGGGTTCGATCAGGCGCAGGATCGCACGGCCCAGCGTGGTCTTGCCGCAACCGGACTCCCCCACGACCGCCAGCACCTCGCCGTTTTCGAGCTGAAACGACACACCGTCCACTGCACGCACAACATCCACCTGCCGGCGCATCAGGCCCTTGAGCACGGGGAAGTGCACCTGCAGGTCGCGCACGTCCAGCAGCGTCTCGCGACCGGCCCCGGGCACAGCGGGCAATGCGGGCAGATTCTCCGGCAACGCCCCGATCAGCTTGCGCGTATACGCATCCTGCGGGTCGCGCAGCAGCGGGTGGCACTCGCCCTGTTCCACCAGCCGGCCCTTGTGCATCACCGCGACACGGTCGGCCACCGAGGCGACCACCCCGAAGTCGTGGGTGATCAAGAGCACGGCCATGCCGTTCTTCTCGCGCAGATGATCGATCAGCCTCAGGATCTCGGCCTGGATGGTCACGTCCAGGGCGGTGGTCGGCTCGTCGGCGATCAGTAGATCCGGCTCCGCCACCAGCGCCATCGCGATCATCACGCGCTGGCGCTGCCCCCCCGAAAGCTTGTGCGGGTACTCGTCGCGGCGCTGTTCCGGGTTCGGAAGCTGGACCTCGCGCAGCACTTCAAGCACCCGCGCCTCGCGCTCGGCCGGGGTCATCTGCGGACGGTGCAGGCGCAGGACCTCGTCGATCTGGTCGCCCACGGTCAGCACCGGGTTCAGCGAGGTCATCGGCTCCTGGAAGATCATGCCTACCCGGTCCCCGCGGACCTGCTGCATCACGCGGTCCGGCAGGCCCAGCAGTTCCTGACGAGTGCCGTGGCCGGCCAGCCAGACCTCCCCCGTGGAAGGCTCGAAGCCCCCATCCAGCAGCCGCATGATCGCCAGCGCGGTGATCGACTTTCCGGACCCCGACTCGCCCACCAGCGCGAACATCTCGCCCGCGCGGATCGAGAAGCTGATGTCCTCGACCAGCGGTGCCTCGCTGTCGCGATGCCGAATGCGGAGGTTGCGCACCTCGAGCATGGCTAGCGCACCGCCCCGCTGGTCGCACCGGCGCCGCCCGGGCGGGTCGGCGCGGCATGGCTGGCGGCCTTGGCGGCCGAGCGCGAGTGCGGGTCCACCGCATCGCGCAGGGCCTCGCCGATCAGGTTGTAGGCGAACACGGTCAGGAAGATCGCGCCCCCCGGGAAGGCCGCCATCCACCAGTTGAAGGTCGAGCTCTGCACTGCCTGGTTCAGCATCTGCCCCCAGGAGGGCTCGTCCACCAGCCCCAGGCCCAGGAACGAGAGCGTGGCCTCGGCGAGGATCGCGGAGGCCACGCCAAAGCTGGCCGCCACCAGGATCGGCGCAATCCCGTTCGGCAGCATGTGGCGGAACAGGATCGAGGGCAGCGACAGCCCGGAGGCGATCGCGCCCTGCACGAAGTCCTGCTGGCGCAGACGCAGGAACTCCGCCCGTACGTAGCGCGCATAGCCGGACCACGAGGTCAGGCCGATGATCAGCATCATCAGGTACAGCGATCGCCCGAAGAAAGCGACAAAGGTCAGCAGGAGGAACAGGGTCGGGATGGCCTCGAAGATCTCCACCAGGCGCATGCCGATGATGTCGATGATCCCCGAGAAATAGCCCATCAGCCCACCCAGGATCACGCCAATCCCGAGCGCGATCCCGGTGGCAATGAAACCGATGGACAGGGCGATGCGCGAGGCATGGATCATGCGCGAGAGCGCATCCGCGCCGTTGTCGTCGGTGCCGAACCAGTGCACGCGGTCGGGGGCCTCGCGCGGGGCCTCGAGCCCGGTATCCGCATAGTCGCGCAGGTAGTCGCGCGGCGAATACGGGATCGGCGCGCGGATCACGGTCTGGTACTCACCCTGCACCTCGGCCTCACGGTACTGCTCGTAGATCACCAGCGAGGGGGGCGAGACCGTCTGCCAGGCCACCGCGCCCAGGATCGCACTCAGCACCCCCCAGAGCACAAAGCGCCGCCAGGGCCGGCCGGGCAGCGGCCAGAACACGCCGGCCAGCACCAGCATCCCGAACAGCGTGACATCCGCCGCGGTCAGGTAGCGCAGAAACGGCATGGACCAGCCGTCCGCCGTCTGCACCAGCAGCGGATGCGAGCTGGCCAGCACGGGCGCCAGGATCGCCACCAGCGTCAGCAGCGCGATCCAGCCAATCCCCAGCCGCGCCCCCCAGCGCAGCAGCACTTCGCCGACCACGCGGCGTGCCCAGGAACGGCTGCGACGGCCCTCGCCCTGCTGCACCGACTCAGTCATAACTCACCCGCGGGTCGACAATGGCATAGGCCAGATCCGCCAGCAGATAGCCAACCAGGGTCAGCACGCCGGAGATCAGGGTGATCGACAGCACCAGCTCGCGATCGCGGGTCTGCACCGCCTCCACCGCGAGCTTGCCCATCCCGTCGATGGAGAAGATCGCCTCCACGATCACCGAACCGGCCAGCAGCGACGGCAACAACGTCGCCGAGACCGTAATCAGCGGCAGCAGGCTGTTGCGGAACACATGACGCCACAGCACCTCGTGGTCGGGCACACCCTTGGCACGCGCGGTGCGCGCATAGTCCGAGTTCAGGTTCTCCAGCACGGACGAACGCGAGAGCTTGGCCAGGAAGGCGAGCCCACCGTAGGACAGGCACAGCACCGGCAGCACCAGGTGCCAGGCGCGGTCGAGCAGAAAACCCGGGACCATGCTGCCAGGCGCCAGGCCCAGCGCCAGTGCAAGCCCCGCCCCCAGCCCCACCGTGCCCAGGTAGAAACCGCGCAGCACGCCCCAGTCGCTGTGCGCCATCAGCCAGCCCAGCACCAGGCCAATCCCCATGGCGACCGTTGTGCTGATCCAGCCCGCCGGGGCCAGGTCACTGAACATAAGCCAGCCGCAGAAGGCCCCGATCGCCGCACCCAGTCCACCCCGGATCAGCGCGGGCAGATAGCGTGCCAGGTAAAGACCCAGCGCCGCCCCCAGAAACGGCAGCACCAGCAGCAGCGGTATGGCCCAGGCCACCTCCACCGTAGGCAGGAAGGTCATATCCAGCGCCGCGCGCTGGCTCAGCCCTCCAGTCGGGAACCATTGCCAGAACTGGTCGGAGGCAAAAAAGCCAATCAGCAGGACCCCGGCCAGCATTGTCGGGACCGACCACAGGGCCAGCAATACGACGCCAGACTGGGAATCGAAGGCCTGTCCCTGCTGGGTGGCCGCCCGCACCCCGACGGCCACCGCCACGATGTAGATCAGTGGTATGGACAGCACATTCAACAGCAGAGTAATCGGCAGGCGTTCAGCAATCAGATCCGCCACCGGGCGGCCGAAACGGAAACTCGTCCCGAGATTGGGGGCCTTCAGCTTTGGCCAGCCGGTGAGCGAGCCATCCTCGTCCTGGGCAAAGCCCACCGGCGAGATATTGTTCAGCCAGCGCCCGTACTGCACCGGCGGCGGCTGGTCCAGGCCATAGAGGCGGTTGTAGTACTCCTCCATCGCCTTTTGCGCCTGCGGCTCCAACCCCTGCCCCTCGATCAGGGTCAGCGCGCTGATGCCGCCGGGCGCGGCCGCCATCACGGCAAAGACCACGATCGTGATGCCGAACAGCGTCGGCACCATCAGCATCAGGCGGCGCAGGATGTAGGTCAGCATGGCGTGCGCGGGTTCTCTACGTTGGCCTCCCGGCTACTGCCCGTACCGCTGCTGGTCGAACGGGACGTAGATCTCCACCGGCACAAACCCGAGGTTCAGCCCCAGTGCCGTCTGCTCCAGGTTCTGGATACGCCGGTCGATGAAGGCGAGGGTCTGGCGCCGCATCAGGAAGGTATACGGCTGATCCTCGACCAGGATCCGCTCGGCCTCGCGCCAGTGTTCCATGCGCTTGTCCTCGTCCACCTCGCCGCGCGCGGCCTCGATCATGGCATCCAGCTCGGGGTTTTCGTAGTTGATGAAGTTGTCACCGCCGGAAACCGTCTGGCTGGAGTGGAACATCTGGTAGATGTCCACCTCCACGCCACTGGTCCAGCCCAGGGTGATGGCATCGAAGTCCTGGCGGCTGATCTTCTCCAGCATCACCGACCACTCGGTTGGCTGCGGCCGCATATGGACTCCGGCACGCGCGTACAGATCGCGCAGGAACAGCGCGATGCGGCGGGTATCCTCGTTGTCCTGGAAGTACACCAGGTCGAACGAGAAGGGCTCGCCCTCCTCGTTGACCAGCACCCCGTCCCGGTTCTTCTCGGAGTAGCCAGCCTCGGCCAGCAGCTCCAGCGCCCGCTCGACATCGAAGGGGATGTGTTCGAGCTCGGGGTTGTGCTGGTCGCTGCGCGGGCTGAACGGACTGATCGCGCGCTCGGCATAGCCCAGCATGACCTGCTCGATCAGGCGATCGACATCCGTCAGATAGCTCATTGCCTTGCGCACGCGGGGATCGGCGAAACGGGTCGGCTCGCCATTGCGCTTCTGGTTCCACCCGATGTAGGAATAGCCGGCGGTGGGGCTCATGTACTCGTGGGTATCCGCCCGCTCGCGCAGGGCCTCGTCATCGCGCAGCCGAGCATATTCGCGCGGCCGGGCCCCGTAGACATCGATATCGCGGTTGCGAAAGGTTGTCAGGCGGGCCGAGTCATTCTGGATCACACGCCAGACCAGCCGGTCGAACGAGGGCTCCACCGGCCCCCAGTAGCGCGGATTGCGCTCCAGCTCGATCCGCCCGGCATCCGGCGTCCAGCCGGTCGGGTCCTCGAGCCGGTAGGGGCCGGAACCCAGCAGGATCCCGCGCGACTCGTTGAAGGTCTCGGGCTCGTCGAGGTAGCGCTCGTAGAAATGCTTCGGCAGGACATCCAGGCCGCCCGCGACTCGCAGGGCATCGAAGTACGGCTCCTCGAAGGTAAACACGACGGTGCGCTCGTCCACCGCCTCCACCTTCTCGACCTTCTCCAGGAAGGCCCGCGCGCGCGGCACCGCGATCTCGTCCGTCATCAGGAAGTTGAAGGTGAACTCCACGTCCTCTGCGGTCAGCGGTTCGCCATCGGAGAACTGCAGGCCGGAGCGCAGCTGGAAGGTCAGCTCCTGGCCGGAATCATCGAAGTCCCAGGAGGCCGCCAGCAGGCCCTGCCACTCCAGCGTCTCCGGGTCGCGCTGCACCAGCGATTCCAGCACGTAGTTCTGGACCTCGGAGGCGTAGGCGTCGGCGGAGACATACGGCGTGATCGTCGACAGACCCGTACCAAAGGCCTGTACCAGCCAGTCACCCTCCGCGTAGTCCTCGCGTCCCGCGGCCTCGGCCGCTCGCCCGAACGCCGAGGGCACTTCCGTGACCCGCGGTGCGCGCTCGCCCTCGCCGGTCGCAAAACGCCCCTCGGCCAGATCCGATTCCAGACTCTGCAGACTGCGGCGGAGCGCGCGCAGGTCGCGCGCCTGCTCGCTCATCATGCTCTGCATGGTCGCCATGCGCTGCCACTGGCGGTCCACCTGCACCATGACCAGCAACAGCAGGATGCCCAGCACGATCAGGGTGACGATCCAACCAAAATGACGACTCACAAGGCCTCCACTCTCACATGGCACCGCCGTCCGCATTCGCCTCGCGGATGGCCGGCGCGGACCGCACTCAGTGCACTATAGCAATCCCGCCAGTCGGTCTCACCGGGTCCAGGGGAACACTGACCAATGTACACACTCGCGTTGGCACCCCAGGTTTTCCGAGACCACGGGTAGTGGTTCTACCCGCAAGCGGCGCAACGCAGGATCGGGGAACCTGGGGTGCCAACCCCTAGGGGCTCGGACGCTTTTGCGTGGGAACTGCGTTGCGGCTCCCTTGTGCAGAATGACTGCACGGCAGTCACCGCGCCTTGTTCGCACGCAAAAGCGACGAAGCAGCGAGCGTGTACATTGGTCAGTGTTCCCCTTGCTGGCCCGACCCGCGGCACATCGGTATGATCCCGAGACAGTCGCGTCGGCACCGGGTTCCCGCCTGGTCCGGCCGCCACGGGGCGGTCCTTTTCAAGGGCGCCGGCACGAACCAGATTCAAGGAGATTCACATGGGTTTTCTGAAGGGCAAGCGCGCGCTGATTGTCGGCGTGGCCAGTAACCGCTCCATCGCCTACGGCATTGCCTCGGCGATGCATCGCGAAGGCGCCGAGCTCGCGTTCACCTATCAGAACGAACGGCTGCGCGACCGCGTGGAAAAACTGGTCGCCGACTTCGACTCCGACATCCTCGTGCCCTGCAACGTCGAGGACGACCGCGAGATCGAACAGGTCTTCGAGCGTCTGGACGACTACTGGGACGGCGTCGATATCCTGGTGCACTCGGTCGCCTTTGCCCCGAAGGAGCAACTGGACGGCGACTTCCTCGACAACATGACCCGCGACGGCTTCCGTATTGCCCATGATGTCAGTTCCTACAGCCTCGCGGCGCTGGCCAAGGCCGGTCGCGGCATGATGAAGGACCGCGACGCGTCGATCCTCACCCTGAGCTACCTCGGGGCCGAGCGATCGATGCCCAACTACAACGTGATGGGGCTGGCCAAGGCCAGCCTCGAAGCCAACGTCCGCTATCTCGCCTACACCCTGGGGCCGGAAACCACACGCGTGAATGCGATCTCCGCCGGTCCAATCCGCACGCTGGCCGCGTCGGGCATCGGCGAGTTCAAGCGCATCCTCGACCATGTCGAGGCCAACGCGCCGCTGCGCCGCAACGTGACCACCGAACAGGTCGGCAATGCCGGCGCCTTCCTCTGTTCCGACCTGGCCGCCGGCATCACCGGCGAGGTGATGTACGTCGACTCGGGCTACAATACCGTCGGCCTGGGCGCCGCCGAGATCGGACTCGACAAGGACAGCTAGGTCTTCACGCCCTCCCCGTTCACGGGGAGAGTAGAGGCATGAAAAAGGCCCGGCCCGCATTTGCGGACCGGGCCTTTTTTCGTTAGACGGTTCACCGGAACCGCCCAGCGGATGCAGCTAGTCCAGGTTCTCCGGATAACGCTTGATATCCGCCTCGGATTCCAGCCAGGCGAGATAGGCGCGGAACTCGGCGCTGGAATAGGCGTTATGCATCAGTTCGCGGGCCTGCTGACGCATCGTCTCGTCCGCCTCATCGTCGAGCCGAACCTCGTGCAGGATCGCGATGGCGTAATCGCCACTCCCCAGTTGAGTACCGCTGATCTCGACCGCATCCTCGACTGGGGCTGGCAGACGGAACAGGTGCTGCTGCAACCCACCGGGCACGCCGTTGTCGCCATCCACCGGCGAATCCCTTCGCACCTCGCGCTCCATCTGCCAGGCCTCCTCGTCCTCGATGGCGGCCGCCCAGTCGTCGGCCTCGCGAAGACGGGCAACGAGCTCCTCGCCCGCTTCGCGCGCGGCGTCGGCGGCCGCCTCGCGCCGCAGGCGCTCGCGAATCTCGTCCTCGACCTCTGCCAGCGGCCGCACATCGGACGGCTCGTGCTCGTCGATCCGCAGCACCACGGTCGAACCATCCTGCAGATCGATCGCCTCGCTGTTCTGGCCATCCTCCAGCACACGGGGATCGAAGGCAGCATTGCGGATCGAACGGTGCTGGGCGATGCCATCGCCGGAACCGCGAGTGAACCAGTCGCTGGTCTGGACCTCCAGGCGGGTGGCCTCGGCCGCGGGTTCCAGACTGTCCGGGTACTCGGCGGCCTGACCCATCAGGTCATCCAGGGCGTCGATCTGCATCTGTTCGGCGCTGCGGTCGCGCAGGTCGCGCTCGACCTCGTCCCGCACGTCCTCAAACGGTTGCGGGCGGGCCTCCTCAATCGAGGTTACCTCGAGGATGAACCAGCCCCGATCAGTGCGCACCGGACGGCTGATCAAACCCTCGGGGAGCGTGAAGATGACGGTTTCGAGCGTGCGATCCAGATCCCCCCGGGCAATCTCTCCCAGGCTGCCGCCACGGTCGGCGCTGAGGCGGTCCTCGGAGTACTCTTCCGCCAGCTCCGCAAAATCCTCCCCGTCGTCCAGACGATCACGCAGTTCGTTGATCTTCGCCTCGCCTTCCTCGCCAGTGTCCTGAATCCGGATCTGACGTACTTCGCGCAGCTCCGGCTCTTCGTAACGACTGCGGTTCACCTCGTAATGCTGGCGGATGTCTTCCTCGGAAACATCCACCGCGTCTTCCAGCGCCTCGGGGTCCAGCTGCAGATAGCTGATGCGTACCCGTTCCTCGGTCGTGAACTCGTCCTGATTGGCCTCGTAATAGGCCTCGATTGCCTCGTCGTCGACCACGTCCGGCTGATCGAAGTCATCGACCGGGACGATGCGCCAGCTGGCGACCCGCGTCTGATTGCGCAGCCGACCATAGTCGTCCACCATCGCGTCCGCCGCGAAGCCGGTCGCCTGAATGCCACCCTGAAGCTGCGACAGAATGATGGACTGGCCAATGTCCCGTTCGAAGTCCGACGGGCTCATGCGCTGGGCGCTGAGCAGCTGGACATAGCGCTCGCGACTGAATTGCCCCGCTTCCTGAAATACCTGCATGCCGCGAATCTCGCGCATGATGCTGTCTGGGGCGGCCTTGAAGCCCGCCGAGTCAGCCGCCTGGCGCAACAGCTCCTGGCGGATCAGGGTCTCCAGCGCCTGCATGCGAATGCCTTCCTCGTCAAGCAGATCATCCGGAATCTGACCCCCGAACATGCGGGCCATCTGGTCCCGCTGGGCACGCGCCTCGCTGTGCACGTCGCGCACCTGGATCTCGCTGCCGTTCACCTCGGCCGCCACCCGCGGCGCCGCACCACCGAAGTATTCCCCAAGCCCCCAGACGGCGAAGGGAATGGTAATCAGGCCAATGATCACATAGGCGAGCCAACCGCTCGCCCGGTCGCGAATTGCTTGCAGCATGGTGGTCTCTGCGTGCTCCGGGGTCGCCCCGGCGCTCGGTGCCCGGGGGTTTCAAAATCAACAGTTGATGGTAGCAGGAGCAGCGCCCCAAGTCTCCGTCAACCCAGAGAAATCGGGGTAGCGAGGGCGAGGTCAGCGCTAAACGCGAGTCCGCCCAGAGAGCAGTGCATCCACCCGGTCGAGGTCCTCCGGCGTATCGACCCCCGGGGGGTGGGCCTCGTGGCGGCGCCCGACCTGGATCCAGGCGCCCATGGCCAGGGCCCGCAGCTGTTCCAGCTGTTCGAGCCGTTCCAGGCTGGCGGGTGGCTCGGCACTCATGCGGCGCAGGAAACCGGCGCGATAGGCATAGACGCCCAGATGCCGGGTCGCCTGATCCAGCGCCGGGGCGCGGCCTTCCCGATGGGCCTCGCGATCCCAGGGGATCGGGGCGCGCGAGAAATACAGGGCGCGCCCCGACGCATCGGTGACCAGCTTGACCTGGTTCGGGTCCGCCAGGTCCTCGGGGCGCCGGATCGGTACGCCGAAGGTCGCCATGTCTGCTTCCGGCGTGTCGGCCAGCAGGCGGGCCAGATCATCCAGCAGCGGCCCCGGGGTCAGCGGTTCGTCGCCCTGCAGATTGACCACGATGGATTCGTCGCCCCAGCCCTCGGCGGCCGCCACCGCCGCGATGCGGTCGGTACCGGAGGGCAGACCGGCATCGGTGGCAAACGCCTCGACCCCGCACTGGCGCGCGACATCAAGGATGCGCTGGTCGTCCGCTGCCACGACTACCCGTGTGGCCCGGCTCTCCTTGGCCCGGGCGATCGCATGCGCGATCAAGGGCCGTCCGGCGACCGCAGCCAGAGGCTTGCCCGGCAGCCGGCTGGAGGCCATCCGGGACGGGATCACGACATGGAAGGCAGCCATGGAAAGTCAGGCGTCGCGCCAGCGCTCCTTCTCCTCGTCCGACAGCACGCGGGCCTCGTCCTCCAGCATCACCGGAATGTCGTCGCGGATCGGGTAGGCCAGACCCGCGGAGACCGAGATCAGCTCCTGGTTCTCGCGGTCGTACTTGAGCGGGCCCTTGGTCACCGGGCAGACGAGAATATCGAGCAGACGCTTGTCCATTTAATACCCCAATAGTAGTTGCGACGCGGTCAGATCAGCGCCTTCTTGATTCGGGCGACCGTTTCCAGACGGGCCAGCAAAGCCGACTCGAAGGTAGACGGCACGCGGGCCGCAATCGGCCAGTACCAGTGATTCTCCTGCGCGAACGTCCGGCATTTTACGGCATCCTTCTCGGTCATCAGAACCGGCAGACCGTCATCGAAGCGAATCTGGTGCGGACGAAAGCGGTGGTGGTCCGGAAACGGGTGCCGGATAATGTCGATCTGGGCCGCCTCGAGCATGCGGAAGAAGCGCTCCGGGTCGGCAATACCGGCGACCGCATGGGCATCGCGACGGGCAAAGCGATGCGGCTTGTAGCCCTCGCCATATCCATCCACGCGCTGCAGGCGACTGGCCGGTACCAGCTCCATCGAAAACTCGCCAGGCCCGGGCTCGCCCCCGGTCACCAGCACGAAATCCGCCCGCTCGCGCGCCGACCGGGGCTCGCGCAACGGCCCGGAGGGCAGGCACAGACCGTTGCCCAGCCGGCGCTTGCCGTCGATCATCAGGATGGTGATGTCACGCGGCAGCCGGTGATGCTGCATCCCGTCGTCGGCGATGACCACGTCCACACCCTGGTCGGTCAGCGCCCGCGCCCCACGCACCCGATCGCGGTCGACCTGTACCGGGACCCCGGTGCGCTGTGCGATCAGCAGGGGTTCGTCTCCGACCACCACGGGGTCGGAAAGCGGTGTCACCCGAATCCCCGAGACATCCCCGCGCCCGCCGTAGCCCCGGCTGACGATCCCCGGCCGATACCCGGCATCCGCCAGCCGCTTCGCCAGCCATATCGTCATCGGGGTCTTGCCACTGCCACCGACAGTCAGGTTACCGACCACGATCACGGCCTTGGCCGGGATCGTGATGCCCCGCCTTGCCTGCTCCAGCCGGTGGCGATTCCACTCGACAAGCCCGGCATAGGCCAGCGACAGCGGATACATCGCCGCCGCGAACGGCCCGCGCTGGCACCACTGATCCCAGATTCGGGCACCCAGCCACGCCTTGAACCGGCCCATGGCTACCAGTCCCAGACCCGCCGCAGCACGGCATCGAAATTAGTATCCACCTGACGGCGCTCCTCCCAGAAGCGCCGTCGGGCCGCATCGCCCTGCTGGCGCCGGGAGGCGGGGTCGTCACGCAGACGCGCCCAGGCCTCCAGCACGGCGGACGCACCCTCCAGCACCGGGCATGGCACCTCGGCGGCCGGCACCTCTCCCAGACTCACGGCCGCGCCCCCCGCAAGCCCCTGCCAGAGGGCCTGACGGTCGGGCGCGGCCAGGTGTACCGCATGCGCGGCGCTGGCCGCGGCCGCAAACCAGCGCCGGTCATCCAGATGCAGGACGGTCCCCGGCGCCAGTGCCGATCGATCCCAGTCCGAGACCCGCAGCCCGGCCCCCGGGAGATCGCGCGCGGTCGCCGCCGCCCCGCCCCGGCGACTGGCCAGCAGGATATCGGTCGCCCCCATGCCGGATGCCTCCCAGGCCGCGCGCCATGCGGTCCACTGGTCGTCACGTCCATGCCACCACCACAGCCGCTGCACCTCCCCGCCGACCAGGGCGCGCAGGACCACGTCCGCCTGGGCCTCGACAAAACGGGCCTGAGGGTCGGCAGCCGCCAGGACATCGGTCGCCGCACCCTCGCCCCAGCTCGTCGGTGCGTCCAGGGGCCAGCACTGCTCCACTGGCCGCGCGGGTTGCCACTGCGGGGGGCGCGTATTAACTGCGATCACCGGGCACCGGGCCTGTGCCAGCAGGCTGCGCGGGGCATGGCCTCCGGCCAGGAGGATACCGTGGGGCTGGAAGCGATCCAGGACACGGCGCACCACGCGCGGGCGATCGCACGGGCCGTAGCCCACCCCGACCTTCCTGAACGGCTGCATGTGGCGCTCGAACAGCTCGGGATAGTCCTGCTCGAAGGTCAGCACGATGCGCACGTCGTGGCGCTTGTCGCGCACCGCGCCCAGAAGCTCGATACCCAGACGCACATCCTCGGGGGTGCCACCGGCCTTGATCCAGACCAGGCGCCCGCGCTCGGCGGGCGCGCTCAGAAAGCCGCGGCGCGCCCGGGCCCGTGCACCGTTGCCCTGGCGATAGTCGCGCCAGACGGCACGCCAGACCGGCAGCGGGCGATCACCGTAGCCCGCTGCCTCATCCCCCATGCGCAGCCCCGGAGGCGGCATGTTCGCGCGGGCCCTCAGTCATCGTCGCCGCGCTCGCCCAGGGTCGCGATCGAGACCGAGGTAATGCCCAGGCGCCCGACCACGTCCAGCGCGCGCACCACCGACTGATGCGACGCATTGGCGTCGGCACGGATCAGCACGGGGTCGTCCTCGCGGCCCTCGCGCGCCTCGGACAGCACGCGCTCCAGGGTCTCGGCGCGACGGTTGACCAGCTCCTGGCCGTTGACGAAGTAGTTGCCGTCGGCATCCACCACGATATCCAGCCAGGCCCGCTCGACCGCCTCCGCCTCACGGTCGGCCGAGGGCAGGGTCAGTTCGATGTCCGCGTGCTGATCGAAGGTGGTCGAGACCATGAAGAAGATCAGCAGCAGGAAGACGACATCGATCAGCGGCGTCAGATTGACGCCGGGCTCTTCCTGGCGGGTCTTCCTGCGGAAGTTCACGCCGTGGCCTCGATTTCGGTGCTGCCCGTTCCGCGCTCGCCGTGGATCACCTCGACCAGCTTGGTCGCTTCCTGCTCCATCTCCAGCACCAGTTCGTCGATACGGCCCCGGAAATAGCGGTGGAAGGCCAGCGCCGGGATCGCCACGCCGATGCCGGTGGCGGTGGTGATCAGGGCCTGGGAAATGCCCCCGGCCAGATCGCGCGGGCTGCCGACACCGATCTCGGTGATTACGGTGAAGACCTCGATCATCCCGACCACGGTCCCCAGCAGGCCCAGCAGCGGAGTGATCATCGCGATGGTGCCCAGTGTATTCATGTAGCGCTCGAGTTCGTGCGCCACCCGGCGGCCGGCCTCCTCGATGCTCTCCTGGGTGATCTGGCGCGCGCGGTCATGGGTCGCCAGGCCGGCAGCCAGCACGGCGCCCAGAGGCGAGCCCCCCCGGATGCGCTGGATGTCCTCCAGAGTCAGCCCCTGCATGCGCATCTGCTCCCAGATCGTGCCGAGCAGGCGCGGCGGGACCACGCGCGAGCGCCGCAGCGTCCACAGGCGTTCCAGCACAATGGCCACTGCGAGTACGGAACACAGCAGGATCGGCAGCATCAGCCAGCCGCCCGCCTGTACGATCTCCAGCATTCGGTCTCTCCCTCTTGGCTCGTCGGGCCGGCGCGTCAGTCGCGCCGGAACACGGCCATGGATTCCACATGGGCGGTATGCGGGAACATGTCCATGATCCCGGCCCGCTCCAGGCGATAGCCATGATGATGCACCAGGCGCTCGGCGTCACGGGCGAGCGTGGCCGGGTTGCAGGAAACATAGACCATGCGCTCGATGCGCTGCGGCGCCAGCGCCTCGATCACCGCGGCCGCGCCGGTGCGCGGCGGGTCCAGCAGCACGCGGTCATGGCGCTCGCCCAGCCAGCCGGCATCTTTAAGCGCGTCCACGTCGTCCAGGTCGGCGCGTTCGTAGCGGGTGTTGGCAATGCCCTGGTCGCGGGCATTGGCGCGCGCCCGTGCCAGCATCGCGTCGTCCACCTCAACGCCCACCACTTCGCCGGCCACCTCGCCGTTCGTCACGCTGCGTGCCAGCGGCAGGGTGAAATTGCCCAGCCCGCAGAACAGATCCAGCACCCGCTGGCCGGGCTGCAGGTCCAGCGCGGCCAGCGCCTGCGGGACCATCTTGCGGTTGATCCCGGCATGCACCTGGATGAAGTCCGTGGGCATGAACGGGACCGACACGCCGTAGTCCGGATGGCGATAGACCAGCGGCTCGATCGGCCCGGCCAGCGGTTCCACCGTCTCCGGGCCGCCAGGCTGCAGATACACCTGAATGCCCTCGGCCTCCGCCCAGTCGGACAGCCGGGCGCTGTCCGCCTCCGACAGCGGATCCAGGTTGCGGAAGATCAGCGCCACACGCTCGTCATCATCCACCGCCACCTCGATCTGCGGCAGGCGGTCGCGCGCCTCGAGGCCACCGATCAGCTCGCGCAGGTCCCGGATGCGCTGCCCCACGGCCGGGTGCAGCACCTCGCAGTGGGTCATCTCGGCCAGATACGGGCTGCCGCGCTCGCGAAAGCCGACCAGTACCCCGCCCTTCTTGGGCACGTACTTCGCCCCCAGCCGCGCGGTGCGCCGGTAGCCGAGGGTGGTGTCGGTCAGCGGCTCGAAACGGGCCTCGGGGGTCACGTGGCCGATGCGCTCGAGGGCATCGAACAGGGCCTGCTCCTTGATCGCGCGCTGGGTCTCGATCGACGCGTGCTGTAGCTTGCAGCCGCCACACAGGCCGAAGAACTCGCAGGGCGGCTCCACCCGACCCGGCGCGGCCTCCAGCACCTCGACCACCTCGGCACTGTCGAAGCGCCGCTTGCGCCCGGTCTGCACGGCCATTACCCGCTCGCCCTTCAGCGCCCCATGGATGAAGCAGGCCTTGCCATCGCGGCGGATCACGCCCTGGCCATCCAGCGTGACCTCCTCGATGGTGGCCTCGAACGGGGTCTTGTCAATGCGTGCCATCAGTCCGTGCGGCCGGCCGACTGCCAGGCGTCGAGGAATTCCCGGTGGTGGGCGGCACCGCTGGCCTCCAGGTATTCGGCCAGCTGCTGCTGGCGGCTGGCCAGGGCTGTGTCGGTCAGGTTGCCGCGCATGTACTCGAAGCGCAGCCAGACCAGATAGGTGTTCAGCACGTCGTGCTCCACATAGTCGTGGATCTCGGCCTGCCGGCCATCACGCCAGGCCGGCCAGACCTGCGAGCCGTCCATGCCCAGCTTGCCGGGGAAGCCGAGCAGGCTCGCCATCATGTCGAGGCTGGTGACCGCGCGCCCCTGGAACCCGGCCAGCACGTCCATCAGGTCCACATGGCGCCAGTGGAAGCGCGACAGGTAGTTGTTGTAGCGAAACTCGCGGTCGTCGTCGCCCTGCTCCCAGTAGCGCGGGGCCTGTACGCCGTTGACCAGTGCGCGGTAGTGCAGCACCGGCAGGTCGAAGCCGCCGCCGTTCCAGCTGACCAGCTGCGGCGTGCGCTTGTCGATCACGTCGAAGAACTGGCGCAGCAGCTCGGCCTCGGTCGGCGCCTGGCCGTCCTCGCCCTCGCGCCCGAAGGCGGAGAGTTTCAGCGCGTCGCCCCCCTGGTAGAGCACGCCGATGGAGACGATGCGGTGCAGCGGGTGCTTCAGGAATTCCGTGCCGGCCTGCGCGCGGCGCAGGGCGAACAGCGCCTCGGCCACCTCGTGATCGCTCAGGCCGTCGAAGTCGTGCAGGCGCCGGGCGCCGTCGATGTCGGGGACGGTCTCGAGATCGAAGATCAGGAGCGGGGCACTCATGCGGGAAACACGCCGGTGGAAATGTAGCGGTCGCCGCGGTCACAGATGATCGCGACGAAGGTGCCGCCCTCGGTCGCAGCCGCCAGCTTCAGGGCCGCGGCCACGGAACCACCGGACGACACCCCGGCGAAGATGCCCTCCTCGGCGGCCAGCCGGCGCATGGTGTCCTCGGCCTCCGTCTGGGTCACGTCCACGGTCTGATCGACCCGCGAGGCCTCGAAGATGGTCGGCAGGTACGCCTCCGGCCAGCGCCGGATGCCGGGGATGGACGATCCCTCGGTGGGCTGCACGCCGACGATCTGCACACTGGGGTCGCGCTCCTTCAGATAGCGCGACACGCCCATGATGGTGCCGGTGGTCCCCATGGCCGAGACGAAGTGGGTTACCGTGCCCTCGGTGTCGCGCCAGATCTCCGGGCCGGTGCCGATGTAGTGGGCGTCCGGGTTGTCCGGGTTGCCGAACTGGTTCAGCACCCGGCCCTTGCCCTCGGCCTCCATGCGGTCGGCCAGATCGCGCGCGCCTTCCATGCTCTCCTCGCGCGAGACCAGCACCAGCTCGGCGCCAAAGGCCTTCATCGAGGCGCGGCGCTCGGCGGACATGTTGTCCGGCATCACCAGGATCATGCGATAGCCCTTCATCGCCGCGACCATCGCCAGCGCGATACCGGTATTGCCGCTGGTCGCCTCGATCAGGGTGTCGCCGGGCTGGATGTCCCCACGGCGCTCGGCCGCCTGGATCATGTTCAGCGCGGGCCGGTCCTTGACCGAACCGGCGGGATTGTTGCCCTCGAGCTTCACCAGCACCGTGGACGGCAGGTCCGCCGCCATGCGCTGCAGGCGCACCAGCGGCGTGTTGCCGACAAAGTGCTCGAGGGTCGGGAAGGATTCCGGGTGCAGACGTTTCTTCATGCGCGCAGAGTATAACGACCGGGCCCCGTCCCTGCCCACGCATGCGACGGTCCGGTGCCGGGGCTTCCCATGGCGATTGCTTCGTCGCGTTGCTCCTCGCAATGACGCGAAGGGGGCATCGTCCTCGCGAGACCCCGCCGGGGGGCCCGGCAACTTCCGTCCGGAACCACCGGAACCGAATTTCGGGCGCCCCGCAAGCTTCAGGCGATTGCTTCGTCGCTTGGCTCCTCGCAATGACACCAAGAGGGCACCGTCATCGCGAGGAGCGGAGCGACGTGGCGATCTCCACGCGGACTCCGGCGTGAGTCCGGGTGAACGCCGGAGTTGCGCCCTGAGATTACTCGCCGCGCTCGGCCTGCGGTCGTTCAACGCGCTTCGCGCTTTTGTGTCGCGACCCCTCCGGGCCTCGCAATGACGTCGGAAAAGAATACTGTCATCGCGAGGCGCGCAGTGCCGTGGCGATCGGTGTGACCAGGCCACCTGCGCAAGCCCGTCTCGCAACCTCCCGGCTTCCGGCCTAAGATCCAGTCATGCTCGTATTGCTGGAATACCTGGTCGTCACCTTCCTGGCGGTGTTCGTGATCGTGAACCCGCTGACGACGGCATTCATCTTCACGGCAATGCTGCCACGCGCCTCGGAGGAGAAGCGCCGGGCGATCGCGATGCGCTCGGTGAAGGTAGCCACCTCCTTGCTGTTCGCGTTTGCCCTGCTGGGCGGGGTGATCTTCCAGCTGTTCGGCATCACCCTGGCCGCGTTTCGCATCGCGGGCGGCATCATCCTGTTCGGCATCGCGATCGGCATGATCCGGCAGAAGGGGGCGACCGAAAAGGAGACCGCCGAGGAGGTCAAGGCCGACAAGGGGCAGGTGACCGAGGACATCTCGGTGATCCCGCTGGCGATCCCGTTCATGAGCGGCCCGGGCGCGATCGCCACGGTAATGATCCTGACCAGCGAGGCCCCGACGGTCTACCACACGGGGCTCGTGTTCCTCGGCGTGCTGGCCTGCATGGTCGCCTGCTACTACGCGATGATCTATTCGCGCTACATCGTCCAGTACCTGGGCGACACCGGGAAGGACATCCTGACCAAGGTCTTCGGCCTGATCCTCGCAGTACTGGCCGTGCAGTTCGTGATCAACGGCATCAGCGATGCCGCGATCGGCTTCATGCTGGACACCGAGTTGCTGGACGAAACCGAGGTGGAGGACCCGCGCATCCCGGCGCGTGACCAAGACTAGTCGGCCACTCGTACCGGCCCACTCAAGCCGTCCGGGTTGCCCGAGCGCGCTGCGGGAGACGCACCGGGATCGAGGCCAGCAGCGCGGCCACGAACAGGAACAGACAGAACAGGATTGCGTTGGCCAGGCCCAGCCAGGCCTGCAGCAGGCCGATCCCGGCGAGGCCAAAGATCGCGGCCGCGCGCGCCGACAGGGCCCAGAACCCGAACCAGCGCCCGGCCTCGCGCACCGGGACCATCATGCCCACCAGCGCGCGCCCGGCCGACTGCGCGGACCCCAGACAAAGACCGGCAAGGATGCCGACCCCGAGAAACACCATCTGCGCCTCCACCGGATGGCCAAGCAGCGCGCTCAACCACTGCGCGATGGTCGTGGTACCGAAGATTGCCAGCACCGCCAGCGCCCACAGCGCCAGGGTGATGCGGTAGATACGCACCGGGCCAACCCGGTCCATCAGGAAGCCAAAACCGATCGCACCGATGATCGCCGTGATCTGAGTGATCACGAACATCGCGATGCGCACGGGCTCGTCCCACTCGATCACCTGCGCGCCGTAAATGAACGTGAAGGAAATGATGATGAAGATCCCGGCCATCATGAAGAAGATGGACACATACAGCGCGCGCAGCTCGCGGCGCTGACCCAGCGTAACCAGCGACTCGCGCACCCGGCGCCAGCCAAGCCCCAGCTGCAGCCGTCGGCGCATGCGCCGGCGTGTGCCGCGCTCCTTCAGGAACAGGAAGGTCGGGATCGCCGAGAGCAGGAAGAAGGCCGCGGCGAACGGCCCCACCCAGCGGATGCGCTCGAAGTTCCCCTCGCTGACCTCGCCCAGGAGCCCCAGGGCGAAGGCGGTGGCGACCAGCCCGCCGAGATACCCCATGCCCCAGCCAAGCCCCGAGATCCAGCCAAGCTTCTCCGGCGGCCCGAGGCTGGGCAGGAAGCTGGCGATAAAGGACTCGCCGATCGCGTAGCCGAAGTTGGAGGCGATGATCAGCGCCATACCGAAGATCACCAGCCCCGGCTCGACGAAGTACAGCAGGCCAGTGGTCACCACGGTCAGCATCCAGGAGGCCATCAGGAAGCGCTTGCGCGAGGCTGTGGCGTCCATCACCGCACCGGCAAACGGTGCGGCGATCACCACCATCGCGTAGCTGGTCGCCAGTGCAAAACTCCACAGGAAATTGCCCAGGCGGTAGTCGGGCCCGTCGCCGACGATAATGCGAGTAAACAGATCGCCGAAGATCACGGTGATGATCAGCAGCGTGTAGGCCTGGTTGGCGAAGTCGAACATCGCCCAGCCGAAGATCTCGCGGCGCGGGGCGGGGGCATCGACGGGGTGACGCCGGATCAGCGGCATAGGGGACCAGAGGTCATGGTTTGGCGCATCCTAACGCGAATCCATTCGACAGTTTTTGAGCTTACGGCCGGATGGTGTAGGCCCCGCCGTCGAACTCGACCTCGAAGGCGTCCAGGAACGCCTGGCCCAGCCGCGACCGCGGCAGGTCGTCGTCCGCAAGGACGATCACCGGCACGTCATCGCGGGCCAGATGCCCCAGCTGCAGGCGATCAACGCGCAATGAGTACCCCGTCACTATCCCGCGTGCGCGTTCGACCCGGACCGACTCCCCACGGTCGGGATCCAGGCCCGAGCGCCGGGCATCGCGCTCGCGCAGCAGTACCGACTCGCCCTCGGGATCGATCACGAACGTCACCGCCTGGCCATTGACCCCGCCGGTAACCGCGTGCTCGCCCGCCGAATCCCGATGTACGGTGACCCCGGCGCCACGCCGATCGGACTGGGGGGCACCGGCGCCGCGGGGGCGCCGTTCTACCTGCAGTTCGCGGCGATCGCCGTCGCGCTCGACCACCGCCCCACTGCCGGAGATGCGCAGCACCCGCACCCCGCCCGGCCCGATCTCCCCCTCGCCGACCAGGGCGCGCTCGCCGTCGATCGACAGCACGACCTGATTGCCGAACACGGCATGCAGCTGCCAGTCCTCCGCCGCGACCGGCGCGGCGAGCAGACAAAGCACAATGATGACGGCGATGTGTGGCATGCCCCGGTTATACCCTGACCGCCTGAATCGCACCAGAACGGCTTCTTCCTGCATCACGCGATGCCGACGCTTGCTACCATCGGGAGACATTCTTTGCGGAGCCCCGCATGTCCGCCACTGTCCCCACCGCCACGGCGCCCACCCGGGCGCCGGCCACCGCCGCCCGCCAGCTGTTCACGCTGGTGCTCCTGCTGATCGGCCTGTGGCTTTTGCACCTGAACCTGCGCGTGGCGCCCGAGGCGGTGATCCTGGCCCTGTGGATCGGGGCGACCCTGCTGATCGGCTACGGCGGCTTTCGCCGCCACCGGCTGCGCCGAGCCGCCTTTCTGCGCGGCTACCTGGATGCGGGCAGCCCGTGGAGCGAACGCCTGCGCGGGGGCCCGTTGATGGCGCTGCGTCACCTGCTTGTGGGTGCCCTGCTGGGCGGGCTTCTGGTGCTGGCGCTGGCCCGCATCCAGACCCCGGCGGTGTGGGCGGTCCTGGTCGCGGGCGCGCTGGCACTGGTCGTACTGGAGGCCGCCTTGGCCCGTCTGGTCGCCGGTCATGCGCATCCGCGGCTGGCCCCGGAGCTGGCCCGGCGCGGCGCCTTGTGGATCACCGGCGTCGGGATGACGCTGGCTTTGCTGGTGCTGGCCCTGCGTGGCTGGTATCCGGATCTGTCCGGCACCTCACTGGAACAGGTGATCTGGTTCATGGTGGAACACGAGGGGGCCCGCAGCGCCGTACTGGAAGTGGGGCTGCAGCTGGCCGCGGCCCAGGACGGGCTGCGCCTGTGGCTCGGCCAGCAGTGGCTGCCGCCCGGCGCCCAGCCACTGCCGGTGCTGGTGGCCTGGTCGCTTCTGCTGATCGAACAGGCATTCCTGGCGGTCGGTTTCCTGCTGCTGGCCAATGGTCTGTTCCCGCCCCGCGATCCCGGCGATGAGCCCGCGCAACCGTAGGCTCCTGCGGACTCTGGTCTGGTTCGCGCTGACCGCCCTCGCGGCGGCCGCATTCCTGGCCCAGGTCGATCTCCACGAAGCACGCCAGTGGGATGACCAGGCGCATGTCGAACTAGAGTTCGAGGGCGAGCGCTATCGGCTCGACCGCGACCGACTGAGCCGCCTGGAGCGCTTCTCGCTGGAGTGGCTGGAGGCCGGAGACGAGCAGGTCCGAAGCCAGTGGCAGACCCGAATCGATCACCAACTGGACCGGCACTTCCAGACCCTGCACGACCGCGTGCCCGAGGTCGCGGACTGGTACTTCTCGCTGGGCGCGGAATATCAGCGCCTGTTGCTCCGCGGTGCCCAGTGGCTGGGCACGGCCGAAGACGACGCGGCCACACGGGCCCTGCGCGACCGGCTCCTGCCGGAAGACCTCTGGGACGGCCCCCTGCAGGCGCTGGCCGAACGGGCGCAATGGGGCCTGGACGAGGATCAGCGCAAGGTCCGGGATGCCTGGCGCATCGCCCTGACGCGCGAGATGGCCGACGCCCGCGTACCCGCCACGCCGGCCGCCCTGCAGTCCCCGATCGAACAGCACGCGCGCATCGAACGGGCCCAGCAACTGGCCCGCGCTATGGATGCGGATCTCGCCCGACTGGAACAGCGCGCGGGCCTGGCGGCCACGGCCGCCGCCGGGACCGGGCTGGCCACCCCGCTGATCGCCCGTGCGGTGCAGGCCCGGCTGGCGGCCCAGGCCGCGCGCAGTGGCGCCGCGGCACTGACCCGGGCCGGGCGCGCGGGGGCCCTGGGCGCGGGGGTCTGTGCCTGGAGCGGCCCGGTCTCGCTCGGCTGCGGGATCGCGGCCGCCGGCGCGGCCTGGGTCGGGACCGACTGGGTGCTGCTACGCATCGACGAGGCGCGCCACCGCGAGGATCTCGAGGCCGCCCTGCACGAGGCCCTGCACGCCCTGCACACCGAGACCCGCCTAACCTGGCAGCAGTCCATCGCCGAGCATGTCGAGGCACGCCACGCGGCCAGCCGCGAATCGATCGACAAGACCTTCCAGCCGTGGAAGGCGGCCCTGAATCCGTGAACCCGGGCACCCGTTGCACCCCCGGCAACCCCGTCGCGCCTGCGGCGTCTCGGCAGCGGGCGGGGCCTGCGTTACACTCCGCGCACCGAATTGACGCGCCCGCACCCTCGACATGAACACGACCCCCGCCCGCCGCAAGACCGTCCCCGTTCGCATCGGCCACGTCACCGTCGGTGGCGATTCCCCGGTGATGGTGCAGTCGATGACCAACACCGACACCGCCGATGCCCTGCGCACCGCCGTGCAGGTGGCGGAGCTGGCGCGCGCCGGCTCCGAGGTCGTGCGCATCACGGTGAATTCCGAGGACGCGGCGAAGGCGGTGCCGGAGATCCGCGAGCGGCTGGAGGCCATGGGGCTGGACGTGCCGCTGGTCGGGGACTTCCACTTCAATGGGCACAAGCTGCTGACCAAGTACCCGGAGTGCGCCGAGGCACTGGCCAAGCTGCGCATCAATCCCGGCAATGTCGGCCGCGGCTCCAAGCGGGACGCCCAGTACGCCGCGATGATCGAGACCGCGATCCGCTACGACAAGCCGGTGCGCATCGGCGTGAACTGGGGCAGCCTGGACCAGGCCCTGCTCGCGCGGATGATGGACGAGAACAGCCAGCGCGCCGAGCCGGCCGCACCCGAGGCCGTGATGCAGGAGGCGCTGATCGCCTCGGCACTGGAGAGCGCGGCCGCGGCCGAGCGCATCGGCCTGCCGCATGACCGCATCATCCTCTCGGCCAAGGTCAGCGGCGTGCAGCCGCTGATCAGCGTCTACCAGGACCTGGCCGCGCGCTGCGACTACCCGCTGCACCTCGGGCTGACCGAGGCCGGCATGGGCGCGAAGGGCATCGTCGCCTCCACCGCCGCGCTGGCCGTGCTGCTGCAGCAGGGGATCGGCGACACCATCCGTATCTCGCTGACCCCGGAACCCGGCGGCGACCGTACCCAGGAGGTCCTGGTGGCCCAGGAGATCCTGCAGAGCATGGGGCTGCGCAGCTTTCTGCCGTCGGTGGTCGCCTGCCCCGGCTGCGGGCGTACCTCCAGCGAGTACTTCCAGCACCTGGCGCAGGACATCCAGTCCTACATCCGCCAGCAGATGCCCAGCTGGAAGCAGCAGTACCCGGGTGTGGAAGAGATGACCGTCGCGGTGATGGGCTGCGTGGTCAACGGCCCCGGCGAGAGCAAGCACGCCAACATCGGCATCTCCCTGCCCGGCACCGGCGAGCAGCCGGTGGCCCCGGTCTACGAGGACGGCGAGAAGACCGTGACGCTCAAGGGCGAACGCATCGCCGAGGAATTCCAGGCCCGCGTCGAGGCCTATATCGAACGCCGCTACGGCCAGACCGCCTGACGCGGCACCCGTACGGCCTCATCCCGGCCGCAGCGAAGCGAAGGGCCGGGATCCCCGGCGTTTAACCTAGACCACAGATCCCGGATCACCGCTGCGCGGCGGCGTCCGGGCTGGCCCTGCAGACGCAACGCACGTCAGGGCATCAGAAGTGAACGCTGTAACCGCCCACCAGCAGGTGCTGCGCACCGCTCTCGTCGCGAGAGGCGTAGGTCAGCGAGAAAGTGCCGAAGTCGGTCGCGTGCGCCGCGCCCAGCTCCCAGAACTTCGCACCGTTGTCGTCAGCCGGATCGTCATAGCCCACCCCGCCGAAGAGCTCGGTGCGTGGAGCGACCTCGTGCCCGGCGCCGGCGAACCACACGCGGCTGCCCTCGGCGTCACGGTCATCAGCGTGCGCGACATACGCCACCTCGGCGAACAGCGGCCCCCAGTCGGCGCCCAGGAACAGCTCGCCCTCGTCTTCGTCCTTCAGACTGGAGTGGTGGGAGTACTCGTAGCCGAACTCGATGCCGATCGGCCCGGCATCGAAGCCATAGCCGACGAACGGGACGATCTCGGTGCCACGGCCACTGCCAAGGCTGGAGGCCTGCACACCGGTGAACACGCCGGTGGGGAAGCCCAGCTCGAAGCCCCCCTGCACCACCGGGTCGTTGTCGGATTTGGAGGCACCGTCGTCGATGTAGTCGGTGAACACGCCGATGTTGAATTCGGCCTCGGTGGCTTGAGTGGCCGGCACACCGAAGGCGAAGACTCCGGCCACGGTGGCGGCCAGCACGCCGCGATGGAAGTTGCGATGGTTCATGTCGATTCCTCTTTGCTCAATCGTTCTTTGCAGGCGTGTTGCCGGATTCTGTCTCCGGCAACATGACTCGGGTTCCCCGGCATTCAGGCCGGCATGTGCGCACTCAGCAGCCAGGCAGCCATGCCGAAGTACACAGCCAGACCGGTAAAATCCTTGATAGTGGTGATGAACGGATCCGCGCCCGGTGCATGGTCCACTCCGATCTTCAGCAGTACCCAGGGCAGCAGGAAGCCCAGGATCGAGGCGGTGAACACCGAGAAAAACAGCGCCGTGCCGACCACGAATCCCAGCTGCGGGATATCATTCGGCGCACCCTGCCAAAAGTAGGCGATGGTCCCGGCGAGCACGGCCATGATCACCCCCATCGCCAGGCCCACGCCCCCCTCGCGCACCAGGTGGTGGCGAAAGAAACGCCCCAGATTGATATGCCCCAGGGCAAGCCCGCGGGCGAAGATCGTGGTCGACTGCGTACCCACGTTGCCGCCCATATCCATCACCAGAGGGATGAAGATGGCCAGCGCGACCACCGCCGCCAGCGTGTCCTCGAAGAAGTCGATCACCCCGCCCACGGCCAGACCGCCGGCCAGCGTCACCATCAGGAAGGCCATGCGTACCTTGACCGCATAGCCGATCCCGCCGGAGGTCAGCTTCTCCGAGCGCACGACATCCTTCTGGTGCAGCAGGTCGCCGATCCCGGCCTTCTTGTAGAAGTCCTCCGAGGTGTCTTCCTCGAGCACGTCCATCGCGTCGTCGATGCGCAGCACCCCCACCAGCACGCCGTCGGCATCCACCACCGGCAGATACGGCAGATCCGTGCGCTGCAGCAGGCGGGCGGCCTCGACCTTGTCGCCGTCGGGCGTGGTGTAGAAGTCCTCCAATTCGATCAGATCCCCAACCGTCTGGCCGGACTCCGCGCGGAACATCCGGCCCAGGCGCACCAGCCCCTGGTAGTGGTGGTCGCGATCGGTAATCAGCAGCGCCGCCCCGATATCGTCCGGCATATTGCGATCGTCGCGCAGGCGGGCAGTGACCTCGCCGACGGTCTCTTCCGGGGTCACCCAGAACACCGGGCGACGCATCACACGGGCCACGGTGTCTTCGTCCTGACGCCACAGGGCGCGCACCTTGTCGCGCTTCGCTCCGGGGAGGGCATCCAGGAGATCGTCCGCCAGGGACTTGCCAACCAGCGTCAGAGACCGCGCCAGGGTGTAGGCCGGCAGGGCCTGCACCAGCTCGCGGGCCTCCGGCTCGGGCATATGCTCGAACAGGATCGCCTGTTCTTCGTCGTCCATCGCCAGGAAGATGGCGCGACGCTCATTGGTGTCCACACCCTCGAGGATTACCAAGCGGGAACGCGGGTCCAGTTCCGACAGGCGGTTGGCGGTGATGGCCGGGACCGGATGGATCACCTCGTCGCGGGCAGCACCCACGTCACCGGCATGAATCATTTCCAGAATCTTGTCGTTCATTGCAATGCTCCTTGTGCTTAAAAAAATAAAAAACGCACGCGGGGCATTACAAAAGACAAAAGAATCCCGTGACCGCTGGTGGCGGTCTTTTACAAAACCCCCATCAGCGAGACGAACACACTTTTCCTTTTCTCACTGCCCCGCAGTGATATTCCGGATCTAGACCCGGGGTCGTCGTCTTCAGGCGCTGGCATGGCGACCTCCTGCTGGTTGCTGGTTCAGGCTTCTTCCGTTACGCGCACAGAAATACACGCATCGGCCCTGGCTAGGGAGACGCTGATTTAATCACACGTCTCCCTAAGGGCAGAGGCGGAACATCATCGAACGGCATGGGGCAGCGCGCCACGCGCAAGGGCGGGCGCAGCACGGGCTTGGGGGCTGGGGAAACGCCCGCGAGGGACGCTAGGGGGAAGGCGTTCTGTCACCCCCCGGAGTCACGCATATCGCTGACACCGGGGGACACCACCGCATTACCGGGTGGCGGGACCCCGCTGGCAACGATATGCACGCTCGTACCGGCCACCGGCCCGACGCTCATGCATCCATCGACAACAGTCCATTGACAGACCTCTGCTACTCAAGATGGGGGCGATTGTAGTGGCGTACATTCACCTTCGCAACCCCGTAAATAAAATTTCTACACGGCCTTTTGTTCAAAACGCTGGATCAGGGCTTTTAATTCGGCGGCCTCGGTCTGCATGCGCGCGCTGGCGTCGCGTGCGTGCACCGAGACCGAGCCGGTTTCGCTGGCGACATCGCGGATGGAGGTCACATTGCGGTTGATCTCCTCGGAGACCGCGCTTTGTTCCTCGACCGCCGTGGCGATCTGGGTATTCATCTCGGTGATCTGGGCGACGGCCTCGCGGATGGTGGTCAGCGAGTCGCCGGCCGCCTGGGCCTTTTCCACCCCGTCGGCCGCCCGCTCCTGACTGGCGCGCATCGCCGACATCGCCTCGCGCGCGCCAGCCTGCAGGCTCTCGATCATGTTGCGGATGGTCACCGTGGACTCGTCGGTGCGCTGCGACAGCGAGCGCACCTCGTCGGCTACCACCGCGAACCCCCGCCCGTGCTCGCCCGCACGGGCGGCCTCGATCGCGGCATTCAGCGCCAGCAGGTTGGTCTGCTCGGCAATCTCGCGGATCACGCTCAGGATCTTGTCGATCTCCTCGGTGCTGGCCTCCAGCTTGCCCAGCTTCTCCGCGGTGGATTCGACCTCGGCCGCCATGCGGTTGATCACGGCGACCGTGTCGTTTACGACCTCCTGCCCGGCCCCGGTCTCCTTCTCGGCGTGAGTGGCCGCCTCGGCCGCGCGCGCGGAATTGCCCGCCATCTCCTGGATGGTCGAGCTCATCTCGTTCATCGCGGTGGCGACCTGATCGATCTCGTTTTGCTGACGTTCCACACCCGAGGCGGTCTGGTCGACGCTGCTGGCCATCGCCTGGGCGTCACCGGCCACGGCATCGGCCTTGTCCTCGATCCGCCCCAGTACCGTGCGCAGTTTCGCCTCGTTGAAGTGCTGGATCAGCTCCAGGGAGGCACTGTCGTCTCGCCGCCCGGTATAGATCGCCTCCATCACCGGGTTGTCGAACTGCTCGCGGGCGCGATGGACCGCCTGCCGAATACCAGAGGTGAAGACCAGCGACGCCACGCCGCCGGCGACAAAGATCAGCACCAGCAGGCCGGCCAGGACTTGCGGCGAAGGGGCGAGGAATACGGCAGCCAGAGCCAGCAGGAAGCCGATAATCCACGTCCCCGCGAGACGACAGGTGAGGCCGTGGTACCAGCGCCGCGCAAAGGTCCGCCCCCGGTTGATCGCGGCATAGACCTTCTCCGCGCGGGCGACATGCTCGCGTTCCGGGATGGCCCGCACCGACTCGTAACCGGTCTTGTGGCCATGCTCGTAGGCGGGCGTTACAAAAGCGTCCACCCAGTAGTGGTCACCGTTCTTGCGCCGATTCTTGACGATACCCATCCAGGGCTGGTCCGCCTTCAGGGTCTCCCACATATTCGCGTAGGCGGCCTCCGGCATGTCCGGGTGGCGCACGATGTTGTGGGCCGATCCTTCCAGCTCCTCACAGTCGAAACCACTGACCGTCACGAAGTCATCGTTGGCATAGCGGATCCGGCCCTTCTCGTCGGTGGCCGAGATCAGGTCTCCGTGGGCCTCCAGGGAATACTCGGTCTGAGTAACGGGAAGGTTCTTGCGCATAACGGACGTTGTCCTTTTTTCCGGTGTCGGGATGGAGCGGATGTGGCGGACAGGTCGCCGCGCCATTTCGCGCGCGAACACATACGCTACATCCGATGTAACGGCCACGACCGACGAGGCTTGAGGCACCGGGAGGTACGGCCATGAAGCCGCGAAACACCTGGACCAGCGCGCCTCCGCTGGAAAGGCTAGCCGGCGATCGAGACGGCCTGCACGACTCGGCAGAAACCCTGGAACGCGCGGTCATCGAGTGCATTCTGGCGACTGCGGCGATCGGCATACACCATCCCGATCACCTGCCCCTGATCCCGCACCGGCGCATAGAAGGCATCGACCCCTCCGGTCAGGGTCTGGATCGCCTCCGGCAGCGCCACGCCCGCATAGTGGCGCCCCCACCAGGTGGGCGCGTCATCCTCCAGCACGGCCTCCAGCGGACCCAGGGCGGAGCGCTGAATCACGAAGTGACTGAATTCGGGTTCGTGCAGCGTGCCCACCATGTGTTCGGCCCGTAGCGATTCGCCGTCGCGCGCCAGCACCGCGAAGACCACTCGATTCAGGCCAAGGCCGAACTGCATCACCCGCAGCATGCGCCGCAGCCGCGACACACGGTTGGCGTCCTGCCCCAGACGAGCCACCCCCTCCTCCAGCACATCGGCGCGCGGGCAAAGCGCCAGCGGCGTACGGTGCCGGGGCCGCAGCCAGACCGACCCGGGTATCGCGGGGTCCAGGCGCTCGATGTGATACACGTCGGCGTCTTCATTGAAGCGCTCGATGATCTCCGACAGCCGGTCAGCGACGACCTTTTCGTTGACCCCGGTCAGGCCCGCCAGCAGACGCAGATCGCGATCGCCCCGTACCGTGTCCATGCCGCGCATGATCTGCCAGGCCACCGCGCTGGCGACCATGACCTCGAAGGCGCGCGGATGCGCGGCGTTGACCGCGCGCTGCGTTCCCACAACCAGTTCGGGCAGCGCCATCGCCTCGGTCATTGCACGCGACAGGTCGTCGGTCGCATAGCCCAGCGCGGTATAGCTGGCCTCGTCCGGGAGCGCATTGAGTTCCAGCATGGCGAGCAGCCGGCCCAGGCGTGGCTCGCCCGCCAGCAGCAGGCCGAGCAAACCGAGCTGGTTCAGCAAGGCTGCCAGCCCCACCTCTGCCGGCTCGGCGTCGCGCCGACGCTGTGCAACGTCCGCCGCGATCATCGCGGCCAGCCGTGACTGGGCCGCCGCCTGCCGATAGCGCTGCGGTTCGCTCACCACCTCGCCAACCGGGGGAGCCGTGCGGACTTCCTCGCAGACTTTCTGCAGGCCCAGCATGGCGATGGCATCGGGAACCGAGTGCACCTCCTGACGCAGGCCACGACGCGAGCCGTTCGCGATCAGGACGAGTCGCAATGCGAGACCGGGGTCCCGCTCTGCCCACTGACCCAGTTCCCGCAAAGGGCGCTGCACCAGGGCATCGGGTTGCGAGAAGGCTGCGTCACTGGCCTCCAGAATCGGCCAGTCGAGTCCAGCCAGGCGGCGTGCCTGGCCGCTGTAGGGCGCGTCCTCATCCTGGGACATGCTGTACCTCGCGCGGGGGAGTCGTTATCGTTATGCCCGTCACTATATCAATTGCGAAAGCGTGACCCGCATCACCTTCGCGCCATCGACAATCTCGGGGTTCCCGTTTCGTGAAGTATTTTCTTGGCATCGTCGTCGTATTCTCGTCGGTCTTCGGGGGATACTACTTTCATGGCGGCGACCTTCGGGTCATGTGGCAGCCATACGAATACTGGATCATCGGGGGTGCAGCGCTGGGGGCATTCCTGATCGCCAACCCGCCTCGGGTCGTCATCACGGTCTTCAAGTCCATCCCCAGCCTGATGAAGGGCAGCAAGTACAAGTCCGACGACTATCTCGACCTGCTGGCCCTGATGTACAAGCTCTTCACCAAGGCCCGCAAGGAAGGGCTGATGGGGGTGGAGAACGACATCGAGGAGCCGGAGAACAGCGAGCTCTTCCAGGCCCACCCTCGCGTGCTGGCCGACCACCACGCGATGGAGTTCATTACCGACTACATGCGCCTGATCATCTCCGGCAGCATGAACCCTCACGAGCTTGATGCCCTGATGGATCTGGACCTCGAGACCCACCACGAGGAGTCGCACAAGCCGGCCAACGCCGTACACCGCGTCGCGGAGGCCCTGCCCGGCTTCGGGATCGTCGCCGCGGTGCTGGGGATCGTGATGACCATGGGAAGGCTCGACGGCTCCATCGAGGAGATCGGCTCGAGCGTTGCGGCCGCGCTGGTCGGCTCATTCCTCGGGATTCTGCTGGCCTACGGCTTTGCCGGCCCCACCTCGACGGCGCTCGAGGCCCGTGCACAGGAGGAAGCCAAATTCCTGCAGTGCATCAAGGCCTGCATCCTGGCCAATGTCCAGGGCTACAGCCCGCAGGTCGCGGTCGAGTTTGGCCGCAAGACGATGGAAGGGGCCATGCGTCCGAGCTTTACCGAGCTTGAGGAGCACGTGAAGGGGGCCTGACCGCCCCCTGATCACCCCGATGGGCGTCGAGGACAAGACCCAGCCGATCATCGTCAAGAAGAAGGTGGTCAAGGGCGGCCACCATACTGGTGCGTGGAAGATCGCGTTCGCTGATTTTACCCTCGCGATGATGGGGTTCTTCCTGGTGATGTGGCTGCTCGTCGCCCTCGACGACGAGCAGCGCGCCGGCATCTCTGAATACTTCCAGAACCCCTCCGTATTCGCCGGCGACGCTGCTGCACCCGGACAGGCCCCCGGCGACGGAACCGGAGTGGATCCCTCGCTGATCGACTTCGAGGGCTTGCCCGAACTGATCCAGGACCCCGAGGCCATGGAGGCACCGATGGGGGTGGATGAAGAAACCCTGGACGAGCTGGCCGAGGCGCGGGACCGGGAGGCCCTGGAGGCGCTCCAGGAGGCGCTGGAGGAGGCCCTTGAACAGAGTCAGGCGCTTGAGCCCTACAAGGACCAGTTGCTCCTGGATATCACCCCGGAGGGGCTGCGCATCCAGATCATCGATCGCGAAAACCGGCCGATGTTCGACACGGCCAGCTCCACCCCGCAGGAGCACGCCGACGCGATCCTGCGCGAGCTGGCGAGCCTGATCAACAAGGTCCCGAATCGCATCTCGATCACCGGCCACACCGACGCCCGCCCCCTGCTGCGCCCGGACTATTCCAACTGGGAGCTCTCGGCCGACCGTGCCAATGCCGCACGCCGCGCCCTGATCGCGGGGGGCGCCGAGGCGGAACAGGTCGCGCGGGTCGTCGGGCTGGCCGACAGCGTGCCGTTCGACCGCGACGACCCGGAGGCGGCCATCAACCGGCGCATCTCGATCATCGTCCTCAACCAGGAGGCCGAGGAGGCCATGCGCCAGAGCCTCGAGGGCGAGGCCTACGCGCCGGACTCCGGCGCCCTCCCGGACAGCGAGAGCCAGAACGGGGACTACCCTCAGCCCATCGACGGTACCGAATCTAGCGACACCTGAGCGCTGTCAGAGCCGCCGTCACGGCGTTCGCCCCACTCTCGCCCTGTCCTGTGCTGCCCATAGCGACGACGCTCCGTCCGCGCACCGGACTCAAACCGCGCCACGCCCCCCCGAGAAGCCCTCTGTCCCTCACACCACGAATCCGCCCCGCGCCGGGACACTGGACGGGGCTGAGGCGTGGGCTTGGCTGGGAACAGGCAAAGAAAAAGGCGCCCGAAGGCGCCTTTCTCAGAGATGGCGGAGCGGACGGGACTCGAACCCGCGACCCCCGGCGTGACAGGCCGGTATTCTAACCAACTGAACTACCGCTCCAGATTTTGTTCATGCAGCCAGCTTGCGCTGCATGGTGGGTGCTGACGGGTTCGAACCGCCGACATTCGCCTTGTAAGGGCGACGCTCTACCAGCTGAGCTAAGCACCCGATAAAGCGCGCTAGTTTACGCGATCCTTGAGCGCTTTACCAGCCTTGAACGAAGGCGTTTTGGAGGCGGCAATCTGGATGGACTGGCCGGTACGCGGATTGCGGCCGGTGCGGGCCTCGCGCTCGCGGACGAGGAAGGTGCCAAAGCCCACCAGGGAGACCTGGTCACCCTTGGCCAGCGTATCGCCCACCACAGTCACCATGGCGTCCAGCATGCGGCCGGCCTGGGCCTTCGGGACATCGGCTTCTGCGGCGATCGCGTCGATCAGTTCGGATTTATTCATGAAGCGCTTCCTTATCTCAGTGGTGACTCAGCCTTGCGGCCCGATGAAGGCCAAGCTTACACCAGCGCGGGGAGGGTTCTCCATCCTGTCGCGGGCTCGCCCAGCCGGGAATCAAATAGTGCGATTGGGGTTATATCAAGGGGCTCGAAAAAGTGTCAAACAAGCGTTACACACCCACCCACGGCTCGCTGTGCGCGGAGACGCAAAAAAACCGCGGCCAGCGGCCGCGGTTGTGATTGTAAATCCGGTGCTTAGTGGTGCCGCACTCGACGGCGACTCGATTCCTTGGACGGTTTCACGGTCTCCTCGACCTTGGTCGGTGCATCGCCGCCCTTGGCCTCCGGCAGATGGGCAAGCGCGACCTCGAGCACCTCGTCGATCCAGCGCACCGGACGGATATCCAGCTTGTTCTTGATGTTCTTCGGGATATCCACCAGGTCCTTTTCGTTCTCCTCGGGGATCAGCACCGTGCGGATACCCCCCCGGTGGGCCGCCAGCAGCTTCTCCTTCAGCCCGCCGATCGGCAGAACCTGGCCGCGAAGGGTGATCTCGCCGGTCATGGCCACGTCGGCCCGCACCGGGATGCCGGTCAGTGCGGACACGATGGCCGTGCACATCGCAATACCGGCGGAGGGGCCATCCTTGGGCGTGGCGCCTTCGGGCACGTGGATATGGAGGTCCTTGTTCTCGTGGAAATTCTCCTCCAGTCCCAGGGAGTCGGAGCGCGAACGAACCACGGTCAGCGCCGCGTGAATCGACTCCTGCATCACGTCACCGAGCTTGCCAGTCTGCTGGGTCTTGCCCTTGCCGGGGACAACCGTCGACTCGATGGTCAGGAGCTCGCCGCCGACCTCGGTCCAGGCCAGACCGGTTACCTGGCCGATCTGGTCGTTTTCCTCGGCCAGACCGAAGCGGAAACGCCGCACGCCCAGGTACTTGTCCAGCGTCTTCGGGGTGACCGACGTGGTGCGGTCACGCTCCTTGCCCTTGGCCAGCAGGCGCTGCTTGACCACCTTGCGGCAAATCTTGGCAATCTCGCGCTCCAGGGCACGCACACCCGCCTCGCGGGTGTAGTAGCGCACGATGTCACGCACCGCGGCGTCGGAGATATTGATCTCGTCAGGCTTCAGGCCGTTGGTCTTGATCTGCTTCGGCACCAGGTAGGTGTGCGCGATGTTGACCTTCTCGTCCTCGGTGTAGCCGGACAGACGGATGACTTCCATGCGATCCAGCAGCGGTCCGGGGATGTTCATCGAGTTGGCCGTGGCCACGAACATCACGTCGGACAGGTCGTAGTCGACCTCCAGGTAGTGGTCGCTGAAGGTGTGGTTCTGTTCCGGATCCAGCACCTCGAGCATCGCCGAGGCCGGGTCGCCGCGGAAGTCCATCGCCATCTTGTCGATCTCGTCGAGCAGAAACAGCGGGTTGCGCACGCCGACCTTGGCCAGGTTCTGCACGATCTTGCCCGGCAGCGAGCCGATATAGGTCCGTCGGTGGCCGCGGATCTCCGCCTCGTCACGCACACCGCCCAGCGCCATGCGCGAGAACTTGCGATTGGTCGCACGCGCGATGGATTCTCCCAGCGAGGTCTTGCCGACCCCCGGAGGGCCGACCAGGCACAGGATCGGGCCCTTGAGCTTGCGCACGCGCGACTGCACGGCGAGGTATTCAAGGATGCGCTCCTTGACCTCCTCGAGGCCGTAGTGATCCTCGTTGAGGATCTTCTCGGCACGCGCAAGATCCTTGCTGACCCGCGTCTTCTTCTTCCACGGGACACTGACCAGCCAGTCGATGTAGCTGCGCACGACGGTGGCCTCGGCCGACATCGGCGACATCATCTTCAGCTTGTTCAGCTCGGCGGTGGCCTTCTTCTTGGCCTCCGCCGGCATGCCGGCCTGCTCGATCTTCTCGGCCAGGTCTTCCTGTTCGTTCGGGGCATCCTCGAGATCCCCCAGCTCCTTCTGAATGGCCTTCATCTGCTCATTCAGGTAGTACTCGCGCTGGGATTTCTCCATCTGCTGCTTCACGCGACCGCGGATCTTCTTCTCGATCTGCAGCACGTCCATCTCGCCCTCGATCTTGGCGACCAGGTGCTCCAGGCGCGCGCGCACATTGGCGATCTCGAGGACCTGCTGCTTCTCCTCGAGCTTCAGCGACATGTGCGCAGCAATGGTATCGGCCAGACGCGAGGTGTCGTCGATCCCGGCCAGCGAGGTCAGGATCTCCGGCGGGACCTTCTTGTTCAGCTTGATGTACTGCTCGAACTGATTGAGCGCGGAGCGACCGAGGACCTCGAGTTCCTTCTCCTCGGTGTCGTACTCCTCCTCGATCATGCGGATATCGGCGGTGAAGTAGTCCTCTTCCTTCTCCGCATCGCCGGCGGTGGAGACGTCCATCACGCGCGCGCGCTGGGCGCCCTCGACCAGCACCTTGATGGTGCCGTCGGGCAGGCGCAGCAGCTGCAGGATATTGCCAAGGGTGCCGATCTCGTGCAGGTCGGCGGCCTCGGGCTCGTCCACCTCGGCGCTCTTTTGCGCGACCAGCAGGACCTGCTTGTTCTGGGCCATGGCCGAGTCCAGCGCGCGGATCGACTTCTCGCGACCCACAAACAGCGGGATGACCATGTGCGGATATACCACGACGTCACGCAGCGGCAGGACCGCGACGCGCTTGACGGGGGAGTCCACCTCGTTCTGGGAGGAATGTTGATCGGTCATGTGGCCCCCTCAGGGCTAGACGAATGTAAGGGAGAGGTGGGGGTGCCCTGACCGTTTTTCAAGACGGGGCCAGCCCCTTGCCGCCCCCCTGCGAAAGACCGCGCGGCCTCAGGAATCCGCGGCGGCCTGCTTGGAGAACGAAGCGTTCTCGTAGATCAGGTACGGCTCGGCGTCCCCGCGGATCACGGCCTCGTCGATCACCACCTTGCTGACCCCCTCCATCGAGGGTAGCTCGTACATGGTGTCGAGCAGGATGTTCTCCATGATCGTGCGCAGGCCCCGGGCGCCGGTCTTGCGTTCCATTGCCTTGTGGGCGATCGCGGAGAGGGCGTCGTCCCGGAACTCGAGCTCCACGCCTTCCATGTCGAACAGGCGCGCGTACTGCTTGACCAAGGCGTTCTTTGGCTGGGTGAGAATCGTCACCAGCGCATCCTCGTCCAGCTCGTCCAGTGTCGCCTGGACCGGCAGACGGCCGACGAATTCGGGTATGAGGCCGTAGCGGACCAGGTCGTCGGACTCCAGCTGCTTCAGCCACTGGCCGCCGCTCTTGCTCTCGTCCTTGGAACTGACCTCGGCGGAGAAGCCGATGCCGCCCTTCTCCGCGCGCTGCTGGATGATCTTCTCCAGACCGGAGAAGGCACCACCACAGATGAACAGGATGTTGCGGGTGTCCACCTGCAGGAATTCCTGCTGCGGATGCTTGCGCCCGCCCTGCGGCGGCACGGAGGCCGTGGTGCCTTCGATCAGCTTCAGCAGCGCCTGTTGCACGCCCTCGCCGGAGACATCGCGGGTGATCGAGGGGTTGTCCGACTTGCGCGAGACCTTGTCGATCTCGTCGATGTAGACGATGCCGTTCTCGGCCTTCTCCACATCGTAGTCGCACTTCTGCAACAGCTTCTGGATAATGTTCTCGACATCCTCGCCCACGTAACCGGCCTCGGTCAGCGTGGTCGCGTCCGCGATGGTGAACGGGACATTCAGCACCCGCGCCAGCGTCTCGGCCAGCAGCGTCTTGCCGGAGCCCGTCGGGCCAATCAGCATGATGTTGGACTTGGACAGCTCGACGTCGTCCTTGCCGGCCTTGGCCTCGAGGCGCTTGTAGTGGTTGTACACCGCAACCGAGAGGATCTTCTTCGCCGAGTTCTGTCCGATCACGTAGTCGTCCAGGATCTCGCGGATCTCGCGCGGCTTGGGCAGCGAATCGCGTTCGGCGTGCCCCGCCTCCTGCATCTCCTCGCGAATGATGTCGTTGCAAAGCTCGACACACTCGTCGCAGATGAACACGGAGGGACCCGCGATCAGCTTGCGCACCTCGTGCTGGCTCTTTCCGCAGAAAGAGCAGTACAGAAGCTTGCCGTCGGCGGAGGGGGTCTTTTCGTCGCTCATCCGTATGCCTCGGTTGCGCTGTCAGGGTTTCTCAGAACATGCCCCGTTTGCCGGCACGTTGCAAACGGACCGGGCACGAGTCCGGTATATCCAGCCCGCCATCCAGTCTCGCTGCGATCAGGCCTTGTCCTTCTTGCGGGTGTCCGGTTCGCCACCAGCGGCGGGCGCACTGCGGCTGGAAAGGACATTATCCACCAGACCGTACTCCTGGGCCTCGGCGGCGGTCATGAAGCGGTCTCGATCGGTGTCCTGCTCCACCTGTTCCACGGTCTGCCCGGTGTGATGGGCCAGCACGCGGTTGAGCTCCTCGCGGATCTTCAGGATCTCGCGCGCATGGATGTCGATATCCGACGCCTGCCCCTGGAAGCCCCCCAGCGGCTGATGGATCATGACCCGCGAGTGCGGCAGGGAGTAACGCTTGCCCGGTGCACCACCGGCCAGCAGCACCGCGCCCATGCTCGCGGCCTGGCCGACACACAGGGTGCTCACCTGGGGCTTGATGAACTGCATGGTGTCGTAGATCGCCATACCCGCGGTCACGGCCCCACCCGGGGAATTGATGTACAGGCTGATCTCCTTGTCCGGGTTTTCCGATTCGAGGAACAGCAACTGGGCCACGATCACGTTGGCCATGTAGTCCTCGACCGGGCCCACACAGAAGATGACCCGGTCCTTCAGCAACCGGGAGTAGATGTCATAGGCGCGCTCGCCGCGGGCGGTCTGCTCGACCACCATCGGGACCAGATTCAGCCCCTGGGCATGCTGCGCCCCCTGACCGGCCATGTCGTGGCTCATTCGGTCGACTCCTTGTTCGGATTCATTACGTCCTGGAAGCTGGTCTTCTTCTCGGTGACCTTGGCCTGATCGACGATCCAGTCGACCACCTGGTCCTCGAGCACCAGCGACTCCAGATTGCTCTTCGCCTGCGGGTTGGAACGGTAGTACTGCTTGACCTCTTCCGGATCCTCGTAGGTCGCGGCCATCTCTTCCAGGTCACGCTCGACCCGGTCCGCGTCCACCTCGAAGCCCTTCTGGTCGATGATGGCCCGCAGGGCCAGACCCAGGCGCACGCGACGCTTGGCCTCTTCCTCGAACAGGCTGTCGGGGAGCGGCTGGGTCTGCTGGGCGCCACCGAACCGCTTCTCGGCTTCCTCGCGCAGGCGATTGATCTCGGACTTCACCAGGGCATCCGGCAGGTCGAAGCCGTGGCGCTCGATAATCAGCTCCATGACCTGATTCTTGACCTTGCCCTTCAGTGCCTGGTTCAGCTCGCGCTCCATATTGGACCGCACGTCGGCGCGAAGTTTCTCCACCGAGCCGTCTTCGATGCCGAATTTCTTCGCAAATTCCTCGTCCACCTCGGGCAGCTTGGGCCCCTCGACCTTCTTGATGGTCAGCGCGAACTGCGCGGTCTGACCTTTCAGGTTCTCGGCCGGATAGTCATCGGGGAAGGTGACATCGATGGTCGGCTCCTCGCCGGCCTTCACGCCCTTGAGCTGCTTCTCGAAGTCCTCGATCAGACGGCCGGCGCCCACTTCAACCTGGAAGTCCTCGGCCTTGCCGCCCTCGAATTCCTCGCCGTCAATGCTGCCCACGAAGTCCAGCGTGACGCGGTCGCCTTTCTTGGCCTTGCGCTTGACCTCGGCCCACTCCTTGTTCTGCTCGCGCAGGGAGTCGATCACGCGATCGATGTCCTCGTCGCCGATCTCGGCGACCGGACGCTCGATCTCGGCATCGGAGAAGTCGGCCACCTCCACCTCGGGGAACACCTGGAAGCTCGCGGTGAATTCAATCGGCTGGCCGCTTTCGACGCTCCGCGGCTCGATACTCGGGTTGCCGGCCGGCTCCAGACCCTCCTGCTGCACGGCCTCGCGGTAGCTCTCCTGCAGGACCTCGCTCAGCACCTCCTGGTAGACCCCGGCGCCGTAGCGCTGGCGCACGACCTTCAGCGGGACCTTGCCCGGACGAAAGCCGTCGAGCCGGACGCGCTTGGCCAGCGATTTCAGACGGTTGTCGACTTCGGATTCGACGCGCTCGGGGGGGACCTGGATGGTCATCTTGCGTTCCAGGTTGCCGGTGGCTTCAACGGAAACTTGCATGAAGGGCCTCGCAATGGTTCAAAAATCGGTCATCCCTGCCGACCGCAGCACTCACCGGCTGCCTGCCTGGGCGTTCACGGGACAATGGTGCGAAAGGAGAGACTCGAACTCTCACGGGTTTTACCCCACTGGGACCTAAACCCAGCGCGTCTACCAGTTCCGCCACTTTCGCGTGTCTCAATAAAGGCGCGCATTCTAGCCTGTTCGCGCCCCATAAACACAAAAAGCCCGCGAAGGCGGGCCCTTGTGCCGGCCGCGCTAGCGCGCCCGGGAGTAATGGTGGGTCGTGTAGGATTCGAACCTACGACCAATTGGTTAAAAGCCAACTGCTCTACCAACTGAGCTAACGACCCGTATCTGCGGCCCGCATGACACCCCCGCAGGGGCCCACTGGCCTGGTGTCGTGTGGTGACCGAAGTCGCTCCTCGATCACCGCGCCGCGTAGTTTACGGCCCGCCGGGGAAAACGCAAGGCTCCCCGGCGGTCGACGATCAGATGGCTTCGAGCCTGCGCAGGCCACCCGGCAGCAGCTTCATGTCCACCAGCGAGGTGACCAGGGCCTTGCCGAAGGTCGCCTCGTCCTCGTAGACCATCTTGTAGTACTGGATCTTCATGGTCAGCGCGGAACCGAACACGATGAAGGCGAAGGTGAAGAAGCCACCCAGCGCCAGCGTGGAAACGCCCGTGACCGCCTGACCGATGGTGCAACCCAGTGCCAGGATGCCGCCGACACCCATCAGAATGCCGCCGATGAAGTGGTTGAAGAAGTCACGGAAGGACGAGAACCACTCGATGCGGAAGCTGCGCGAGACCAGGGCCCAGAAGAACGAACCCAGGATCACGCCGGCCAGCGCCATCACGCCGAAGAACAGCAGAGTACGGTCAAAGCCACCGGACACGTAGCCCACGCTCTGGCCCATCGGGTTGATGAAGGTGAACGACTGGTTGGCCCAGGGGCCGGACAGGGCCGGACGCTCACCGTCATCGGCATCCGCGACGAAGTCCCATTCCTGGATGTATTCCTGGGCGGTGTACACGCCACCCATGCCATCGTCGATCTGGATGTTGCTGGTCAGCCACCAGGCACCGATCACCACCAGGCCGACCACGAGGCCACCCAGGATGTTGTCGAAGCTCTTGCGGAAGTCGGCGGCCTTGAAGATCAGCGCCAGCAGCAGCACGCCGATCACAAGGCCCATCACCAGGCGTGCGCCCATGGCATTCTCGCCAGCGATGATGGAGCCGAGATCCTGACCACCTTCCATCTGGATCGCCACCGCGTCCATCCAGCCGAACAGCAACTGGAACAGGGTCTGGCCGGTGCCGAACACGGTGGCGCGGCTGGTCAGCCAGAAGGCGATCACACCGATGATGATCATCACCATCACCGACTTGATGTTGCCGCCACCGACGCGCACCAGCGTCTTGTTACCGCAACCGGACGCATAGGTCATGCCGATCCCGAAGAGGAAACCACCCAGGACATGTCCCAGCCAGTTGAAGCCTTCAGCACGGTAGGGAGGGAAGGAGCCCTCGGCGCTCAGCACTCCGAAGAATTCGAGCACCGCCACACCCAGCATGGCCACGGCAATCGCCAGCAGCCAGGAGCGCATGCGCCCGGTATCGCCCATGTTCACCCAGTCGGAGACGGCGCCCATGGTGCAGAAGTTGGTCTTGTTCGCGACCGCACCCATGATGAAGGCGAGGACGAACGTCCCGCCCAGGAACATCATGGCGGCGGTTGAAAAGCTGGAGAATTCCATCAACGTATCCTCTCACTGATCGGTTTTCGGGCACGCCTGCACCCATGGGGTGCGCAGCATACATCGGACGCTAGACGAGATCGAGCCCTCATTCATTCCAGCGTCAGGGCCACATGAGGGCCGCAATACCCGGGGCGTCAACCGTTCACATACGGGGTCGGGTCGGGGACCCCGGCCGCCGCAAAGCCCTCGCGACGGATACGGCAGCTGTCACAGTGCCCACAGGCCCGCCCCTCGATATCCGCCTGATAGCAACTCACGGTCTGGGCGTAATCGACGTCGAGTGCCGTCCCGGCGCGGATGATCTCGGCCTTGCTCATGTGCATCAAGGGTGCACGCACTTCCCAGCGTACGCCTTCGATCCCGGCACGGGTAGCGACCTGAGCAAGACTCCGGAAAGCGTCGATAAAGGCCGGGCGACAGTCCGGGTACCCGGAATAGTCGACGGCATTCGCGCCGACATAGAGCAGGCGCGCGCCGAGGGTCTCGGCAAACCCCAGCGCCAGCGACAGAAACACCGTGTTGCGGGCAGGCACATAGGTGACCGGGATGCCCTCGCTCTCCTCGGTCGGCACGGCAATGGCGTCATCGGTCAGCGCAGAGCCGCCGATCGCGGTCAGATCGACCCGGACCACGCGGTGGTCCTGCACGCCCTGGGAGGCGGCCACGCGGCGAGCGGCCTCGAGCTCGGTGCGATGGCGCTGGCCATAGTCGATGGACAGGGCGTGGCAATCGAGCCCATCCGCGCGCGCCATCGCCAGGCAGGTCGCCGAATCCAGCCCGCCCGAGAGCAGGACCACCGCCTGTTCCGGTTGCGTCATCGACTAGCGTCCGGGCTGATCGCCCCACAGGAGCTTGTGGAGCTGAAGCTGAAAGCGCACGGGCAGCCGATCGGCCACGATCCAGTCGGCCAGCTCGCGCGGGGCGAGCTCCCCGAAGACCGGCGAGAACAGGACCTCGACCCCGGGTGCAAGGTCCAGGCGGTCGAGTTCGGCGCGGGCCCAGTCGAAATCCGCCCGGTTGGCGAGTACGAACTTCAACTGATCGCCGGCCGCGAGGTGAGAGATATTGGCCTCGAGGTTGCGGTGCTGCTCGTCGGACCCCGGGGCCTTCCAGTCCATCACGACCGAGACACGCGAATCGAGCCCGCCAATGTCGAGTGCACCGCTGGTTTCCAGCGACACCCGATAGCCTGCGTCGCAAAGCCGCACCAGCAGGTCGCGACAACCGGGCTGGGCCAGCGGCTCCCCGCCCGTGACACAGACATGGCGCACGCCCGCCCGGGCCACCCACGCGAGAATCGAGTCCAGGGTGCGCGCCTCGCCCCCCTCGAATGCGTAGGCGCTGTCGCACCAGCGGCAACGTAGCGGACACCCGGTCAGCCGCACGAAAGCGGTCGGCCAGCCGGCATCCACCGCCTCGCCCTGCAGCGAGACGAACATCTCGGTGATACGGACCCGGGCCGGGCTGACCGAATCGCCCGCGGTCGGCGTGCGCGCCGCGCGCACGGGGATCTCGGTCATTGCCCGTCGAGCCGGCGCAGACGCTCGCGTGCCAGACGGTCCAGCGTCGTGCCGCCGTAGTCGGCGCGCACCGCCTCAAGGGCCTCGCGCGCTTCGTCTTCATTGCCCAGCTCGTAGTGGGCATAGCCAATCTTGAGCAACGCGTCCCCGGACTTGTCGCTGTCCGGATAGTCTTCGCGCAGGCGCTCGAAGTCCTCCAGAGCCGCCTCGAAATCGCCACTGGCGTACTTGGCCTCGGCCAGCCAGTACCACGCATTGGCCGAATAGTCGCTGTCGGGGTAGTCCTCGATAAATCGCTCGAGGCTGCTCATTGCGGCGCTGTAGTCACCCGCCATCAACTGGTCGAAGGCCTCTTGGTAGGCCGCCTGCTCGTCCGCTTCCGGGAGGTCGAATTCGATCACCTCTTCGGTCGGGGCGGCGGTATCCGCGGGCAAGGCCTCGCCGGTCTCGAACGCGGCAACACGCTCGTCCAGATTGCGGAACTGGTCGCGCTGGCGGGCGCCAAGACGTTCCACCTCGTGTCGCAGCGTCTCCGCCTCGCCGCGCAGCTCGCGGATCTCCCGGTTCATGGATTCAGCGCCCCGCAGGAGCTCCTGCATGGCACTGGAGTCCAGCATTCGCTCGATGCGATCCAGACGCTGGGAAAGTTCGCGGATCTGCGACTGGGTTGCGTACACCTCGTCCTGGGCAACTGCGGTGCTGGCGAGCGGCCCCCACGACGTCAGGACGAGCACGCCGGCGGCAACCGCCACGCCTACCCGCGGAAACAGAGCCCCCCTCAGAGGGGCGGCCCGAGCGTGCGATGCGCCGACCGCCGCGCCCCGGGCTTGAAAATGAAATGCCCCCGAGGGGGCATTTCGGCTACTGCTGCCTGTCAAACGCCGCATGGCGGCCTCCCGTCGTAACTAGCGCCGGGATTCGTAGACCAGTTCGACCCGGCGATTCTTGGCCCAGGCCTCCTCGTTCTGCTCAAAGGCGACCGGCATCTCTTCACCATAACTGATGACCTCGACCTGGTCATCCGAGGCACCGTTCAGGGTCAGGATACGACGCACCGACTGCGCCCGGCGTTCGCCCAGGCCCAGGTTGTACTCGCGGGTACCGCGCTCGTCGGTATGCCCTTCCAGCCGCAGGCTGGCGCCGGAGTTCTGCGCCAGATAGGCCGCATGTGCCTCGAGCATGTCCACGTACTGCGACTGCACCTCGTCCCGGTCGAATTCAAAATAGACCAGGCGCTCGGCCAGCGGGCTGTCCGGATCGTCCAGCGCGTCGGCATCGAACTGCCGGTCACGCCCCAGCGCGCGGGCCTCGGCCTCGCGGGCCTCGCGCTCGGCGCGTTCACGTTCCGCCTCCTCGGCCGCGGCCCGTTCGGCCTCGCGCTCGGCGTCCTCGGCATCACGTGTCGGTGTCGCACACGCCGAAAGCGCCCCAATGACCATGGCCACAAAAACCCAACGAAAGATCGTGCTCATCACGTCATTTTCCTCGAAATGCTGAAGTTGTCGATAAAGGTCAGTTCAGGGGTGACCAGGCGGGTTCGCGAACCTCGCCCTCCCTGGCGGCAAGACGCTGATGGACCTGTCCATCCTGGCTCACCGAGCCGAGTACGCCGCGCCCGCCATCTGTCATGGCATAGATAATCATGCTGCCATTCGGCGCAAAGCTCGGCGATTCCGCATCCCGCCCATCCGTGATACGGGTCACACGACGGTCGTTCAAATCGAGACGTGCCAGCTGAAATCCGCCATCGCCACCGTGCACATACACGATATAGCGCCCGTCCGGCGAGACGGTCGCGGCAGCCGCATAGCCACTCTCGAAGGTCAGACGCCGAGGACTTCCACCCTCGCGCGGCAGTGCATAGATCTGTGGAGCCCCCGCACGGTCGGAGGTGAAGTACAGGGTCTCGCCATCCGGCGACCAGACCGGCTCCGTCTCGATCGAGCTGGACTGCGTCATCTGCTGCATCTCGCCCGTTTCCAGCTCCATCAAGTAGATATTCGGCGCACCATCGCGCGACAGGCTCAACGCAAGGTAGCGGCCATCCGGTGACCATGCCGGTGCACTGTTGATGCCGGTGAAGCTTGCCACCCGCTCGCGGCTGCCGGTTTCGACATTCTGGCGATAGACCTCGGAACGGCGATTCTCGAACGAGACGTACACCAGTTCGCGCCCGTCCGGCGACCAGTTCGGCGACATGATCGGCTTCGACGAGCGAAACAGGGTGCTCGGGTTGGCACCATCGGAATCCGCGACCTCAAGGGCAAAGCGACGATCGTCTCCGTTGCGTTCGACGCTGACAAACGCGATGCGCGCACTGAATGCGCCCGGGTCGCCGGTGATCTGCTCGTAGACGATATCGGAGATCCGATGCGCGCCCCGCCGGAGCATATCCATGGGGACCGGGATCCGCCACCCGCCCAGACGCTCCTCGGACAGCACGTCGAACACGTGAAACTCCACCAGCAGGTCGTCACCCTCCCGCCGCTGATTGCCCACGACCAGGTACTCCACACCGACATCGGCCCAGGGCTCGGCGAGAAAGTCGGCCGGTCCGGACGGGGCCGAAGGCAGACCGTCCTGCTCGACGTTGAACAATCCACTACGGGCGAGGTTGGCGGCCACGATCTCCGAGATGTCCTCGTCGAGCGCGTCTTCCCCCTCGTAGGCAAACGGTGCGACGGCCACCGGTATCGCCCCGGTCACCCCCTCGGTGACCGTGACCTCCAGTACGGCCTGGGCCTGCGCCGCCCACAGCAACAGCATCGTCGGCAGCATCCAGTGAATCAGTCGTCGCATGAGCTCCTCGTCAGGCGGGCCTGGCCCGCGAATCAGTCCGGTTCGAACCGGATCCGCACCCCGCCGCGCACCGCACTCGCATCCGGCGGGCGTGGCAGCGAGCTCAGACGGTCCATGGTCTGGCGCACGGAGTCGCAGAACCGGCTGTCGCCGGAACAGCTTTCGATATCGAAGTCGATGATACGCCCGGTCTCGTTCACACGCACGAGAACAATGGCACGATCCGAGGAGTCAAGGCCCGACGGCTGACGCCAGCGCCGCTGAACCACCGACTGCACCTGGGCACGCCACTCATCCACTTCGCGATCCATCTGCGCCTGGCGCTCGGCGGCCTCGCGTCGTTCGCGCGCCTCCGCCAGGCGCTCCTGCTCGCGCTCCATCGCCTCGCGCCGGCGCTGCTCCTCAAGCTCGCGCTCCTGCTCGGCTCGCCGCTCGGCCTCCTCGCGTTCGCGACGCTCGGCCTCTTCCTGCTCGCGACGTTCCTGCTCCTCACGGGCCTGGCGTTCGGCCTCTTCGCGCTCGCGCTGTTCCGCTTCCTCGCGTTCGCGGCGTTCTTCCGCCTCGCGCCGGGCCTCTTCCGCCGCCTCGCGCTCGGCGCGGATCCGTTCACGCTCGGCCTCGGCCTCTTCCTGCGCGCGCTGGCGCTCTTCTTCGGCTTCGCGCCGCGCCTGCTCGGCCTCCTCGATCGCCTGCTGCCGCGCACGCTCTTCCTCCTCGCGGCGGCGCTGCTCCTCGGCCTGGCGGCGTTCCTCTTCGCGCCGGGCTTCCTCCTCGGCGCGTCGCTGCTCCTCTTCCTCACGCAGTTGCTCGGCCACTTCTTCCTGGCGCGCAACCTCGCGCTCGTGCTCGACCTGATCGAATGCTTCGGCGTCCACCGCGACGGCATCGATCACTTCGATGTCCTCCTGCACCGCGATCTCGACCGCAGACTGCGAGGAGGCGGGGGACGTCAGGCTGAAATTGACCAACAACGCGGCAAACAGCGCCCCGTGCAACAGGAGCACGATAAGCAGGCTGACAGGATGGCGGCGGGCAAGCTCAAACACGGTGTGGAAATCAGTCGCTGTTTTCGCGTGGTGGCTCGGTGATCAGGCCGACACGCCCGCCGCCGGCACGCTGCAGGGCGATCATGGCGTCGATCACGCGCCCGTAGTCCACATTACGGTCGCCACGCACGAACGTCTGGGTCCCCGGATGCTCCGCCAGGAACTCGCGAACGATCTCGGTCATCTCCTGCGGCGCCAGCGGCTCGTCAATGACCGGCCCCTGGTTCAGGCTCATGGCCCCCCTCGCGTCCACGGTCACCACCAGCGGCTCGGCCGCCTGTTCGTCCCGGTCCAGGGCCTCGGCATCCGCCTCCGGCAGGTCGACCTCCACCCCCTGCTGCAGCATGGGCGCGGTGATCATGAAGATGATCAAAAGCACCAGCATCACGTCGATAAACGGCACGACGTTGATCTGGGACATGGGCCGCCGCAGGCGGCGGCTGTTGCGGCGCGACTCGGACATGGTTCAGGCCGTGGCCTCGGGGGCCGCCTCCGCACCCCTGGCATGGGTTTGCCGGTTGAGCAAGGCCACGAACTCGTCGTTGAAGTTCTCCAGCCGTACAGCCACGCGATCGACATCCCCCGCAAAGCGGTTGTAGGCGATTACGGCCGGAATCGCGGCAAACAGACCCAGGGCGGTCGCGATCAATGCCTCGGCAATACCGGGCGCAACCATCGCGAGTGTTGCCTGCTGCACGCCGGAAAGACCAAGGAAGGCGTGCATGATCCCCCATACCGTACCGAACAGACCGATGTATGGGCTGGTCGAGCCCACGGTCGCGAGAAACTGCAGGTAGCGCTCCATATCATCGATCTCGCGCGCGATCGCCACGCGCATGGCGCGCTGCGCGGGCTCGCCCGCCGGCAGCCCGTGTTGCCGGGCACGCAGGAACTCCTTGAAGCCGGAGGAGAACACATGCTCCATCCCGGACATCTCCTGTTTGCGTCGCACGCCCTCATAGAGGTGGGAGAGATCGGCGCCCGACCAGAAGCGCTCCTCGAAGTCGTCACAGGCGCGATGCGCCGCATTCAGGGACCTGGCCTTGACGACAATGGCCAACCAGGAGAATACCGAGGCGAGCACCAGAATTACCATCACCAGCTGGACCACCAGGGTCGCCTCCATCACCAGCTGGTACATCGAAAAGTCGACTGCCACTTGTCCGTCTCCCGTTACAGCGTTACTTGGCTCCGGCCGCGTGGGCAGCCGGTCCATGATCATGGTGTTGGCGCAGGGCCTCCAGCACCGGACCGGGGATCGCGGCGGGCGCCTGACGCGCCACCTCGACACAGGCAATCCCCACCTCGCCACTGGCCAGGGTTTCGCCGTCGCGCTCCACGTCCTGGTGGAACTCCAGGCTCGCCCGGCGCAGCGAGTGCAGCCGGCAGGTGACCGTCAGGGCCTCGTTGAATCGTGCCGGGCGCCGCATGTCCAGACAGCAGCGCCGCACCGCGAATACGATCCCGTATTCCTCGCGCAACGCATCCTGCTCGAACCCCAGTGCACGCAGCCACTCGGTGCGTGCACGCTCCATGAATTTCAGGTAATTCGCGTGATAGACCACGCCACCGGCGTCGGTATCTTCGTAGTACACCCGCACAGCCCACTCGAACGGGGCCTCACCACCCGTCACAGGCGGCCTCCGCCCTGGCTGTCGACCGGCGCAAGGAGATCCGGTTCCATCGCCGCCAGGCCGAACATCGCCAGCGTCCGCCGTGTGGCCTGACGCCCGCGCGGCGTGCGCTGGAGATAACCCTGCTGAATCAGAAACGGCTCGACCACATCCTCCAGTGTGCCGCGATCCTCGTTCAGCGCCGTGGCCAGGCTCTCCACCCCGACCGGCCCGCCGTCGAATTTCTCGACCAGCACCTCCAGCAACCGGCGGTCCTGGGCATCCAGGCCCGAGGCATCGATCGCCAGCAAGTCCAGCGCCTGGGCCGCGACCTCGGACGTAATCACCCCGGAGGCACGGACCTGGGCATAGTCGCGAACCCGCCGCAACAGGCGATTGGCCAGACGCGGCGTGCCTCGCCCGCGACGCGCAATCTCCGCCGCCCCGTCAGGCTCGATCCCCACGCCCAGCAAGCCGGCAGCGCGACCGACAATATGGGCGAGGTCCGTGACAGTGTAATGATCGAGGCGCTGAACGATGCCGAACCGGTCACGCAACGGCGCCGAAAGCAGGCCGGCACGGGTGGTCGCGCCCACGAGTGTGAACGGGGGCAAGTCCACCTTAATCGAACGCGCCGCCGGCCCCTCGCCTATGACGATGTCGAGCTGCCCGTCCTCCAGCGCCGGATAGAGGATCTCCTCGACCACGGTCGGCAGGCGATGAATCTCGTCAACGAACAGGACGTCCTGGGGCTCCAGCGCGGTCAGGATCGCGGCCAGGTCGCCGGCGCGTTCCAGCACCGGACCCGAGGTCTGGCGCAGCCCGACCCCGAGCTCGTTCGCCACGATATGGGCCAGGGTCGTCTTGCCCAGCCCCGGGGGGCCGGCCACCAGCGTATGGTCCAGGGCCTCCCCGCGTCCGCGCGCCGCCTCGATGAACAGGCCCAGTTGCTCGACCACCCGGGGCTGCCCGGTGTAGTCGTCCAGCCGCCTGGGACGCAGGCTGACCTCCACCCGGGTCTCCTCCGACTGACTCTGCATATCAACCAGGCGTGATTCCATGACCCCGCAGTATGCATCCGTCGCGATGGCGTTTATAGACCCCCTTACAGTTTTAACGGAAGCATTGCAGGGCCCGCCGATTCACCGTGTCTCGAAGCTTCCGGGCAGCGGATCGGGCGGGCTGACCGCCTGCGCCTCCAGCCCCTCCACGCGGGCCATGCGCGGGCCCTCGCCAAGCCATGCCTCCAGCCGATCCAGGGCATCCGGGGTGCCGACCGCCAGGACCTCCACCCGGCCGTCCGGCAGATTGCGCGCGTATCCCTTCAGCCCCAGCGCCTGCGCCTGTTCCCGGGTCGAGGCGCGGAAGAACACGCCCTGCACGCGCCCCCTGACATGCCAGCAGCGCGCATGGGTATCATGGGCCTTTGCCATCGATGACCTCCGGAGTCGATTCATGTCCGATGCCCCTACGCTGTATCACAACCCGCGCTGCAGCAAGTCGCGCGCGACCCTTGCCCTGCTCCGGGAGCAGGGCGTGGAGCCCGAGATCGTGGAGTATCTGAAGACGCCACCGGATGCCGCGACACTGAAGGGCGTGATCGAGAAGCTGGGCATCCGCCCCCGCGACCTGCTGCGCACCGGCGAGGCGGAGTACCGCGAGCTGGGCCTGAAGGACGCCGACATGGATGACGACGCGCTGATCCAGACCATGGTCCAGCACCCGAAACTGATCGAACGCCCGATCCTGGTTGCCGGGGGCGAGGCCCGCATCGGGCGCCCACCGGAACAGGTGCTGGAGATCCTGCCGTGAGCACGACAACGGAGATCCTGGTGCTGTACTACAGCCGCTACGGGGCGACCGCCGAGCTGGCCCGCCAGGTCGCGACCGGCGTCGAGAAGGCCGGCGCGACCGCCCGAGTGCGCACCGTGGCCCCGGTCTCCACGAATATCGGCGAGGACCGTCCGGCGGTGCCCGAGGACGGGCCACCCTATGCCGAACTGCGCGATCTCGAGGAATGCACGGGGCTGGTCATGGGTTCGCCGACCCGCTTCGGCAACATGGCCGCGCCGCTGAAGTATTTCCTCGACGGCACCAGCGGGCTGTGGGCCAGCGGCGGGCTGGTGGACCGGCCCTTCGGCGTCTTCACCAGCACTGCCACCCAGCATGGCGGGCAGGAGACCACCCTGCTCAGCATGGCCCTGCCGCTGATCCATCAGGGCATGCTGTGGGTCGGCGTGCCCTACACCGTGCCGGAGCTGAACAGCACCACCAGCGGCGGGACGCCCTACGGCGCCAGCCACGTGGCCGGCACCCAGGGTGAACAGGCGGTCACGCGCGACGAACAGCGCATCGCGGCAGCCCTTGGGGAACGCGTCGCGCGCATCGCCCTGCGCCTCCAGGCTTCTGGCGCGCCGGCATGATCGCGCTGTCCCGCGCCCTGGCCCTGGCCGGCTTTCTGGGATTGCTGCTGCTGATCCTGGTCTGGACCACCTGGATTGCCCCGCCGGAGGTCGTCCCGGTATGGCTGGCGCTGATCGTACTGGTCATGCCGCTGCTGTTTCCGCTACGCGGGATGCTGCACGGAAGGCGCTATACCCACGCCTGGTCCAGCCTGCTGGCGCTCGCCTACATCACGCTCGGGATTACCATCGGCGCGGCCGCCGAAGACCGGCTCTACGGCCTCCTGATGACCGGGGCCAGCCTCGCCTGGTTCGCCGGCTGCCTGCTGTTCGTCAAACTGGACGCCCGACGGGTCCGCGCCGCGCACCCGGCCGATTAGCCGCAAACCCGGTTCAGCCCATGCGGGCCAGCTGCTCGCGTACGAACGGGATGGTCAGTCGCCGCTGCTGGGCCAGCGCTGCCAGATCCAGGCGATCCAGCAGCGCCAGCAAGGTGGACAGGTCACGCGAGCAGCGACGCAGCAGGTAGTCCGCCACCGTTTCCGGCAGCTCCAGCCCGCGCAGGGCGGCACGCTGCGCCAGGATCTCCTTGCAGGCCGCATCGTCCGGCCGCTGCATGCGGAACACCGGGCCCCAGGTCAGGCGCGAGGCCAGATCCGGCAACTGGACCGGGAGCCCCTCGGGCGGTGCCGCAGCCGCCAGCAGCACGCGGCTGCCGGCATCGCGCAGCCGGTTGATCAGCCCGAACAGGGCCTCGTCCCAGTCCTCGCGCCCCACCACGGCCTCAAGGTCGTCCAGCGCCACCAGACACGAGCGCTCCAGGCCATCGAGTACGGCCATCGGCGTTGCGTCGGCCACTTCGCCAAGCGGCAGATAGCTGACCGGCTCCCCGCGCTCGTGGCCCGCGTGGCAGGCGGCCTGCAACAGGTGCGTCTTGCCGGAGCCGGGCGGCCCGTGCAGCAGGATCTGCGGTTCCTGGACCCCCGTCCCGGCGCTCAGGGCCTGCACGGCATCCCGCGCCAGGGCGTTGCCCGTCGCGCAAAAACCGGAAAAACGCGAGGCGTCGCGCAGGCGCAGGTCCAGCGGCATCTGGCGCTCCAGCGGGCTGCTGCCTTCGGGTCTCACGGGACATCGGCCTCGGCTGCGTTCATGTCCCGATAGCGCGCCATTGCCTGACGCACCGCCACCGCCAGCACGGCCGCCACCGGCAGCGCAAGCAGGACCCCGAAGAACCCGAACAGCTGGCCACCGGCGAGTACGGCAAAGATGACCGCGACCGGATGCAGCCCGGTCCGGTCCCCCACCAGCCACGGGGTCAGCACCACCGACTCCAGCACCTGGGCCACCGCGAAGATCACCAGCACCACCAGCAACAGCGTCCAGCCATCGCCCTGGAACAGCACGGCCGCCGTGGCCAGCACGATGCCCACGATCACGCCGACATAGGGGATGAAGCTGACCAGACCCGCGATCAGGCCAATGGCCAGGCCCATCTGCACGCCCGCCACGCTGAGCGTGATCGCGTAGAACAGCCCCAGCGCCAGCATCACCAGCAGCTGGCCGCGCAGGAATGCCCCCAGGGTATGGTCCGATTCCACCGCGAAACGGCTGACCGGGTCGCGCCAGGCGCGCGGCAGCAGGTCATGCAGCCCCGCGACCAGCCGCGGCCAGTCCCGCAGCAGATAGAAGCTGACCACCGGGATCAGCACCAGATTGAGCACGCCGAGCACCAGGGCGCCGGTCGAGCTGCCCAGCCAGTGCAGCAATCCGCCCGCCAATCCACCGGCCTCGCGCCAGTGCTCGGCCAGCAGCTCCTGCAGTGCCGCCGGCTCCAGGGCCGGCAGGCGATCGCCCGCCTGCTGCTCGATCCAGGGACGGACCTGTTCGTCGAACCACGCGATCACCTCGGGCAACAGCAGCATCAACCGCTCGAACTGGGCCATGGCCAGCGGGATCAGGACCAGCACCAGCCCCGCCAGCCCCAGCATCACCAGCACGAAGATCACCAGCGTGGCCAGGGTACGCGAGCCGCCCGTGCGCATCGCCAGACGTGTCACCAGGGGGTTGAACAGGTAGCCGATCAGCAGCGCGATCAGAAACGGGGTGAGGATCGGCGCCAGCAGATAGAGCGCCACGCCCAGGACCACCAGCCCGACCAGGGCCGCCAGCGTGGCGGCGGAGAACGGTGCCATCGGGATCACTCGCGGCGCAGCCACGCCTTCGCCTCGGAATCGCCATGCGGATCCTCCGCCGCGCGATAGCCACTGGCGTGCAGCAGGTCCACCAGGTCTTCCGACTCCAGCCCGGTGCGCACCTCGAGGGTCACCGCATTGCCCCCCAGCGAGTCCAGGCGCGCACTCTCGATGGCCTCGATCTGCGCCAGCTCGCGTCGAAGTGATTCAAAGGCGGCAAAACCCTCGACCCCGACGAAGCCCAGCTTCACCCACTCCGGCTCGGCGGCCACACGCGCCAGGGGCGCCACGACCTGGTCGAGGCCATCCTCGACCGCCGCCCGAGCGGCGGCGGCCGGGGACTCGCCACGCGCCTCGCTGCGATACTCGCGCCCGCCATGGACGGTGATGGCGCGCGCCTCGGCACCACCCCCGACCAGGCGTACATGCAGCGCCACGATACCCGTCGGCCCGTAGCGCCCGGCTGCTTCCTGCAACGGCTCGGTCACGCCACCGACCACATCCCCCGCCTGCGCGGCCCGGCGGTCTTCCAGATCGCCCAGCGGCAGTACAAAAGGCATCCCGCGGTCACGCCCCAACGCATCGATCCCGGCCAGCACGCCGGCCGCGTCCTGGGTGGAGCCCAGCAGGTTGCGGCGCCCGCCCTCCTCGTACACCGCCCAGACGAGCAGCTGCGGGCGCGCGCCCAGCACTACGGGCACGTCGGCCGCACGCAGGGCGCTGCGCAGGCGATCGCGATCGAACTCCAGGCGGAACTCGCCGTCGTCGACCTCCTGGCGCCGACGCAGGGCATCGATCAGCCCCTCGTCATCCAGCTCCAGCAACAGGACCTGCGCCAGCTCGCGCAACTCCGACGAACGCTGCCCGGCCACGCGCACCAGCGCCTGTTCCAGGCCCTGCGCCAGCGCGGCCGTTTCATCCTCCGCATGGACATTCACCACCACGGCGTCATCCGCCAGCAGGGGCGAGGGCGCCAGCAGCAGATACAGGAGAAGGGACACGGCCAGGGCACGGGAGGGACGCAAGAGGCGCAGCATAGGGTTGGACGGCATTTTCGACAGGCGCCCAAAATACCACAGCCCCCCAGGGAAACACTGATTAATGTACACGCTCGCTGCTTCGTCGCTTTTACGTCCGAACAAGGCGCGGTGACTGCCGTGCAGTCATTCTGCACAAGGGAGCCGCAACGCAGTTCCCACGCCCGTTTTTGATAACAACGGGCGGCCGAGCCCCTTCGGGGTTGGCACCTCAGGTTCCCCGATCCTGCGTTGCGGCCCGAATCCGTCAAAAACGGGCCGGTAGAACCACTACCGGCTGCGCACCGCGCCTTGTCTCGGAAAACCTGGGGTGCCAACGCGAGCGTGTACATTAATCAGTGTTTCCCTAACCTCCACTGCCCGATTTTTTGCACGCCCCCCGGCGCCTCGCTACCATGCCGGATTCCGCGAGCGCCGCCGGATACCGGATGCGGCCATCAACATCCAGGGTACCCATGTCCGAAACCCGTTCAGGCCTGACCTACCGCGAGGCCGGTGTCGACATCGAGGCCGGCGCCGAGCTGGTCGAACGCATCAAACCGCACGCCGCCCGCACGCAGCGCCCCGGCGTCATGGCCGGGCTGGGCGGATTTGGCGCCCTGTTCGAACTGCCGATGGACCGCTACAGGCAGCCCGTGCTGGTCTCCGGCACCGACGGGGTCGGCACGAAGCTGCGTCTGGCCCAGGAGACCGGGCGGCACGACAGCATCGGCGTCGACCTGGTCGCGATGTGCGTGAACGACATCGTGGTGCAGGGGGCCGAGCCGCTGTTCTTCCTCGACTACTACGCCACCGGGCACCTGGACGTCGATATCGCCGCGGATGTCGTGACCGGTATCGCCACCGGCTGCGAACAGGCCGGCTGCGCCCTGATCGGGGGCGAAACGGCCGAGATGCCGGGCATGTACCAGGGCGAGGACTACGACGTCGCGGGCTTCGCGGTCGGCATCGCCGAAAAGGAGGCCCTGATCGACGGCACCCGGGTCAGCGCGGGCGACGTCGTACTCGGACTGGCCGCCAGCGGCCCGCACTCCAATGGCTACTCCCTGATCCGGCGCGTGCTGGAACACTCCGGCGCGGCCCTGGATGCCCCGCTGCCGGGGGCCGACGGCACCACACTGGGCGATGCCCTGATGGCCCCGACCACGATCTACGTGCGCCCGCTGCTGGATCTGATGCAACAGTTTCCGGTGCACGCGGCCGCCCACATCACCGGCGGCGGCCTGACCGAGAACCTCCCGCGGGTGCTGCCGGACCGGCTGTGCGCCCGCCTCGACCCGCAGGCCTGGCAGTGGCCGCCCGTGTTCGACTGGCTGCAGCAGGCCGGCGACATTGCGCTCGAGGAGATGCTGCGCACGTTCAACTGCGGGATCGGCATGACCGTGATCCTGCCCGAAGACCGCGTCGAGGCCGCCAGCTCCGCACTGGCCCGAGCGGGCATCCCGAGCTGGCCAATCGGCGTAATCGAGGACTGCGAAGACACGGCCCCCGGGGTGGTCTACGCCGCACGATGAGCAGCAACGCCGGACCCGCAAACCCGGATTCCCTGCCGCGCCTGGTCGTCCTGATCTCCGGGCGCGGCAGCAATCTGGGCGCCCTGATCGAGGCCTGCAACAATGGCCACATCCCGGCCCGGATCGTCGGCGTCATCAGCAACCGCCCCGATGCAGGCGGGCTGGCCTATGCCGAACAGCACGCGATCCCCGCACGCGTCCTGAACCACCGCGACTACCCCTCGCGCGAGGCCTTCGATGCAGACCTGGCCGAGGCGATCGAGGCGTTTCAGCCCGATCTCGTGATCCTGGCCGGCTTCATGCGCATCCTGACACCCGGATTCGTCGAGCGTTTCACGGGACGGCTGTTGAACATTCACCCCTCCCTGTTGCCGAAGTACCGTGGGCTGGACACACATGCCCGCGCGCTGGCCGACAGGGAGGAAGAACACGGCGCCAGCGTGCATTTTGTCACCCCTGAACTGGATGGCGGCCCGGTGATCATGCAGGCCCGCGTGCCGGTCCTGCCCGATGACACGCCCGAGAGCCTCGCCACCCGCGTCCAGCGCGCCGAACACCGCCTGTATCCCGAGGTCGTGCGGCGCCTGTGTTCAGGGGAAATTCAGTGGCGCGACCGCATCGTTACCGGGGACAACACCCCGCTGACGGTCCCGCTACAGCTCGAAACCAATGAGGTAGTACCCGATGTTGAAGCTCCCGATGAACGGAGCCCTGTGCCGCGCAACGCGGACTAGCCTGCTGGCTGCCCTGTTCTTGCTGGGGCAGGCCCTGCTGTTGCCCGCCACAGCCGACGACCCCCAGGAGGGCCCCCGTCTGCCGCCGTTCACGGCCAGCTACGAGGCCCAGGCCATGGGCAACACCCTGAATGCCAGGATCACACTGAACCACGAAGACGTACAAACGCGCATGGCCATGGATGCGCATGTGTCCGGCTTCCTGCGGATCCTCGGGCGCTTCGAGCTGAGCCGCGAGGCCCTGATGAACGCCAACGACGTCGGGCTGCAGCTGGTCACCTCGCGCAGTCGCGAGGTCACGCCCCGGCGCGAGCGCAAGGTCGAAACACGCTTCGACTGGGAAGAAGACCGCGCGATCGGGCACGTGGACAACGAACGCTTCGAACTCGAAGTACCCCCGCATACCCTCGACTTTCTCGGCTCGCTGTATTTCATGATGCAGCGCCTGGAGGCGGGCGACCTGGCTGGCCCCGGCGATGGCGAAACAGTGCAGACCCTGGAACGCGACCGACTGCGCCAGTACCGCTTCGAGTACGCCGACACGGAGACGATCGAATCCCCGATGGGCCGCATCGAGACCGTACGCGTGGTACGCAAGAGTGACGACAGCGACATCGAACTCTCCGCCTGGTTCGCCCCGGACCTCAGCCATCTGCCGGTACGTTTCGACTACGAGGCCGACGGCCGCGTGTTCGAGCTGAAGCTGACCCGGCTGGAATGGCACGACCCGATCATTGACCTGACCGAGTAGACACCATGAGCGAGACCTTTGACCTGGCCATCATCGGAAGTGGCCCCGGGGGCTATCGTGCCGCCGTTCTGGGCGCCCTGCGCGGGCTCAACGTCGTCATCGTCGAAAAGGGCGACTGGGGCGGCTGCTGCCTCAACCGCGGCTGCGTGCCGAAAAAGGACTGGTACCACACCGCACGCACCGTCGCCGCGCAGCGCCACTTCGAGGGTCGCGGCATCAGTGGCAGCCTCAAGGCCGACATGGACCGCGCCTGGGACCACCAGAGGGAGGTCGTGACCACCGTGCGCGACTCCTACCTCGGCTACATGAAGCACCTCAAGATCCAGTACCGCCACGGCACTGCCCGCTTCCGCGACGCCGAGACCCTGGAGGTCGTGACCGAGGATGGCAGCGAGGCCGTCCAGGCCCGCCACACCATCATTGCCACCGGGGCCATCGCCACCGTGCCGGCCCCGTTCGCGGTCGAGCCCGGGCGCGTCCTGACCACCGACATGCTGTTCGACGCCAAGCCGCCGGCGGGCGAGCGCGTCGCGATCATCGGCTCCGGCGTGGTCGCCACCGAGTTCGCCTGGATCTTCCATCACCTCGGCAAGAAGGTGACCTGGCTGTCGCGCTCCAAGCCGCTGTCCACGCAGAAGTTCAGCCCGCAGGCGCTGGGCACGCTGAAGGAGCAGCTGGCCGCGGACGGCATCGAGCCGGTGCGGGTCAAGGGATATGACCAGGTCGAGACCTCCGATAACGGCGTGATCATCACCGACGCCGACGGCAACACCTTCGAGGTCGACTGGGTCCTGCTCGGCACCGGGCGCACCCCGCATACCGAGGGCCTGAACCTCGACGCGATCGGGGTGAAGACCGATGCCCGCGGCTTCGTGCAGCGCCGCCCCACCCTGCAGACCGATGTCGACAACATCTACGCCATCGGCGATGTCGCGAGCGAGTGGCAGACCGCCAACCACGCCCTGGCGGACGCCACCATCGCGGTGGAAAACATCCAGAATGGCAACACCCGCGAGCAGGACGAGCGCTTCGTGCCGATCGCGATCTACTCCGCGGTGGAGATGGCGCGCCTGGGGCTCGACGAGGACGAAGCCGAGGACGAGGAGCTGGAACCGGCGGTCGGCTTCGCCGCCTTCGAGACCTCCCCGCGCGCGCTGGGCCAGGACGAGCCGGAGGGCTTCGTGCGCCTGATCGGCGACATGGACACCGGCGCCCTGCTGGGTGGCGAGGTGATCGGCAGCGACGCGGGCGAGCTGATCCACATCCTTTCACTGGCCCCCGACCGCGATACCGCGCTGGCCTGGCTCGCCCGCGGCCAGTGGAACCACCCGGCCCGCGCCGAGGAGTTCCTCAACGCAACCGAGACCCTCGCCTCCAAGTGGAACCTGAAGTCCGAGATCTTCGGGCTTTAGCCGCTACAGGCGACACCGGGGCGTGCCGCCTAACCGCCCCGGCCAGTAACGCGGTCAGCGCAAGAACAGCGAGTAGGCCGGGTTGGCCGTCTCCTCGTGCCAGGGGTAGCCGACCTCCTTGAGGAAAGCGCGAAAGCGCGCGCGATCCTCGGACGGGATCTGCATCCCCACCAGCACGCGCCCGTAGGCGGCCCCGTGGTTGCGGTAGTGGAACAGGCTGATATTCCAGGTCTGGCCCATGTGGGTCAGGAAGTTCAGCAACGCTCCGGGGCGCTCGGGAAACTCGAAGCGGTACAGGCGTTCGTTGCGGACCTCGCCGCCATGACCGCCGACCATGTGCCGCAGGTGCAGCTTGGCCACCTCGTTCTCGGTCATGTCCATGACCTCGTATCCCTGCGCCTCCAGCGTCTCGCGGATCGCCTGGCGCTCGCTGTCGCCGCCTTCCAGCTTGATGCCAGCAAACACGTGCGCACGCTCGTCGTCCGCGTAGCGGTAGTTGAACTCCGTAATGCCCCGCTTGCCGATGGCCTGGCAGAACTGGCGAAAGCTCCCCGGGCGCTCGGGGATGGTCACCGCGAACAGGGCCTCGCGGTGCTCGCCGATCTCGGCGCGCTCGGCCACGTGGCGCAGGCGGTCAAAGTTGATGTTGGCACCGCTCAGAACGGCGGCGAAGTCGCCCCCCGTGATTCCCTCGCGCGCGATGTACTGCTTCATCCCGGCCACCGCCAGCGCGCCCGCCGGCTCCGCCAGTACGCGGGTGTCGTCGAACACATCCTTGATCGCGGCGCAGATCGAGTCGGTATCCACCAGCAGGACCTCGTCGACCAGCTCGCGCACCAGGCGGAAGGTCTCCTTGCCCACCTGGCGCACGGCAGCACCGTCGGCAAAGATCCCGACCTGTTTCAGCGTGACGCGACGATTCTGCTGCAACGCCTTGTACATGGACGGGGCGTCGTCCGGCTCGACCCCGATCACCTTGATCTCCGAACGCAGCCGCTTGATGTAGGCCGCCATGCCTGCGGCCAGGCCGCCCCCGCCGATGCAGACAAAGACCGCATCCAGCGGCGCGGAGTGCTGGCGCAGCAGCTCCATGGCCACGGTGCCCTGCCCGGCGATCACGTCCGGATCGTCGAACGGGTGAATGAAGGTATAGCCGTGTTTCTCCTGCAACGCTCGCGCGTGCGCCGCGGCCTCGTCAAAGGAATCGCCGTGCAGCACCGCCTTTCCGCCGAACCGGCGCACGGCGTCGATCTTGATCGACGGCGTGGTTACCGGCATTACGATCACCGCCTTGATGCCCAGGTGGCTCGCTCCCAGGGCCACGCCCTGGGCATGGTTCCCGGCGGAGGCGGCAATCACGCCTTTCTTGCGCTGCTCGGGCGTGAGCTGCGCGATCTTGTTGTAGGCCCCGCGCAGCTTGAACGAGAACACCGGCTGCAGGTCCTCGCGCTTGAGCCAGATGCTGGACCCCAGGCGCTGCGACAGCGTCGGCATCGGCTCCAGCGGCGTCTCGCGCGCGACATCATAGACACGCGCCGTGAGGATCTTCTCGAGGTAGGGGACTGTCATGGCCGGAACGATAGCACGGCGCGAATCATGCTTGTCTCGATTGCGCGCCAGTCGGTATCCTCGGCGGGTTATGCAAATCACAGGCGAGACAGCGTAATGACTCAGGACGAAATGAAGAAGGCGGTCGCCGAGGCCGCGCTCGAGCGCATCGAAAGTGGCTGGATCGTGGGGGTCGGTACCGGCTCGACCGCGAACTACTTTATTGATGCCCTGGCCGGGATCAAGAGCAAGATCGACGGCGCGGTGGCCTCCAGCGAGGCCAGTGCGGAGCGCCTGCGCGGCCACGGGATCGAGGTCCTGGATCTGAACTCGGCCGGCCCACTGCCGATCTATGTCGACGGCGCCGACGAGGCCACCCGCCACCTGCACCTGACCAAGGGCGGGGGCGGCGCGCTGACCCGCGAAAAGATCGTCGCCGCGGCCTCGAAGACCTTCGTCTGCGTCGTCGACGAGACCAAGGTCGTGGACTATCTCGGGGCCTATCCGCTGCCGGTCGAGGTGATCCCGATGGCGCGCAGCCACGTGGCCCGCGCGCTTTCGAATCTGGGCGGCAATCCGGAACTGCGCGACGGCTTGAGGACCGACAACGGCAACGTCATCCTCGACGTGCACAATCTGCGCATCATGAATCCGGTCGAGCTGGAGTCGGAACTGGACCACATTGCCGGCGTGGTGACCAACGGCCTGTTCGCACGTCGTCCCGCGGATGTGATGCTGGTCGGCTCGTCCTCCGGCGTCGAGGAGATGACTGCCGGCTAGAAGCCAGCGCTCGCCGCCATGAACGAGACCGGCAAGTGGCTGATCGTCATCGGCGGGCTGATCGTACTGATCGGCCTGCTCTGGCCCTGGCTGGGCAAGATCCCCTGGGGCCGGCTGCCGGGCGACATCGTGATCGAACGCGAGAGCGCGCGCTTCTACTTCCCGATCACCACGATGATCATTATCAGTGTGGTGATCTCGGTTATTGTCGCGATATTTCGGCGCTAGCGACGTAACAAAAAGGCCGGGGGGTTCCCGGCCTTTTTCGTTCTGCCAACACCCCCGACAAGGGTCCGTGCATCGATCGCTAGCGCGCCATGACCTCGTCATAGAAGCGCTGCAGGCCACCTTCGAGGAAGTAGTAGTTGTCCATCCCGAGCTCTTCCAGGTGGTACTGCAACCAGCGGACCTGCTGGCCGTACTGGTCGAAGATCAACAGGGTCTGCTCGTTGTCCCGCGCCTCTTCCACGATGCGATCCAGGGCGGAGATATCCGACAGGGGCGCCCCAACCTCGCGCCCCCCGAACAGCGAGATCTCGTCGCGCTCGCCGCCGCTGCGGATATCCACGACGACAACGTCGTCGTCGCCGTGGCGGGCCTGGCGGGAAAACTCGTCGGCCGCCAGCAGGCGCGCCTCGAAGTCTTCGTCGCTAATCAACTCGTCTTCGACCTCGTTGGCCGGTTCGCCGCGGAAACGGGCCAGCCCCGGGTAACGCTCGACCCAGTCCTGCATCCCGGCGTCATAGGCCTGGGCGGAGGCCACGCCAAGTTCGTCGGCCCGTGCTGCGGCGCGATAGCCGGCGTAGCTCTGGCGACCGTTGCAGTAGAACACCAGCGGGCTGCCGTGTTCCTCTTCCAGTGCGCGGATCTGCCGATCGAAATCTTCGCTGTCGATGTCGACGTGATGGGCGTCCTCGATATGCAGGATGTCGTATTCCAGCCTGGGGCGAACGTCGACCACGGTGGAGCCCGACAGCTGCCCGCGCAGGTCGAACAGGTCCACGGCCTCGACGCCGAAGCGTTCGTAAAGCGGACGACCGGGGAATTCCACAAAGGGTTGCTGGGCCGAAACCACGATGGGCGCACCGGCCAGACTCAGGCACAAGGCCACCAGGGCCACCCGGGGGCGAGCGAAACGAACGGTCATGCGAACTCCCTTGGTTGACGATGGGCGTCCGCGAACCGCGGCCCACGAATCGCCCCTTTAGCCCTCCGGGTCCCGACCCGGAACGCACATCCCGCGATGCACGCCCTGGCAGGGTACCCGGTTGCCCCGATTGTAGCCAACCACAGGCGGCTTTCCAGGCGCGGGCCGAGCCGCCCGCCCTGGTGCCGCAGCGCTCCATCTACAGAAGAACCTTCTCGATGCCGCCCTCGCGCGCGCGGTCGATAAAGTCCTTCTGCCATCCCTCGCCCATCAGGCGGTTGGCCATCTCGACCACGATGTAGTCGGTATCCAGGCCCGTGTCCTCGCGGTAGCGGGACAGCCCCTGCTGGCAGGCCGGGCAGGAGGTCAGGAGCTTCACGTTGCCGTTCTCGGCCTTTTCCTCGCCGGTGAGCTGGCGGATACCCTTGTGCAGCTCCTCCTGTTTGCGGAAGCGCACCTGGGTCGCGATATCCGGCCGGCTGACCGCGAACGTACCGGCCTCCCCACAGCACCGATCGGACTGCAGCACCTCCTGGCCCAGCAGCTTGCCGGCCACGTCGGTCGGCTTGTGCGACTTCATCGGCGAGTGGCAGGGGTCGTGGTACATGTACTGCACCCCCTTGAGCCCCTCCAGCTTCACGCCCTTCTCCATCAGGTACTCGTGGATGTCGAGCAGGCGGCAGCCCGGGAAGATGCGCTCGAACTCGTACTTGAGCAGCTGATCCATGCAGGTCCCGCAGGAGACCACCACGGTCTTGATGTCCAGGTAGTTCAGCGTGGTCGCCACGCGGTGGAACAGCACCCGGTTCTCGGTGGTGATCTGCGAGCCCTTGTCGAAGTCGCCATTGGAGTTCTGCGGATAGCCGCAGCACAGGTAGCCCGGCGGCAGCACGGTCTGCGCACCGACGTCATAGAGCATGGCCAGTGTTGCCAGCCCGACCTGACTGAACAGGCGTTCGGAGCCACAGCCGGGGAAGTAGAACACCGCATCCGAGTCGAGGTCGGTCTTCACCGGGTCGCGCAGGATCGGCACATAGCGCGAATCCTCCAGGCCCAGCATCTGCCGCGTGGTCTGGCTCGGCAGTCCGGCCGGCATCGGCTTTTTCACGAAGTGCACGACCTGCTCGTGCATCGGGGCCTTGCCGGTCGTGGAGCGCGGGCGCTTGCCCTCGCCGGTCAGGTTGAGCTTCTTGAATGCATAGTGGCCGAGGCGCTGGGCGGCATAGCCCATCTGGATCGCCCCCTTGCGGATGCCCTTGATCTTGGCCGGGTCCTTGGTGTTCAGAAAGGCCATGGACATCATCGTGGCCGGGGTCGCCTTGCGCTTGCCCTTCTTTTTCAGGATCGAGCGCATATGCATGGTCACGTCGCCGAAGTCGATGTCGACCGGGCACGGGTTCAGGCACTTATGGCAGATCGTGCAGTGGTCGGCCACATCGTTCATCTCGTCGAAGTGGTGCAGCGACAGCCCGCGCCGGGTCTGCTCCTCGTAGAGGAAGGCCTCGACGATCAGGCCGGTGGCCAGGATCTTGTTGCGCGGCGAGTAGAGCAGGTTGGCGCGCGGGACATGCGTGTTGCACTCCGGCTTGCACTTGCCGCATCGCAGGCAGTCCTTGATCTCGTCGTTCAGGTCGCCCAGCTCGCTCTGTTCCAGGATCAGCGCCTCCTGCTTCACCAGGCGCAGGGACGGCGTGTAGGCATTGGACAGCCCGGAGCCCTCGAGCAGCTTGCCGGCGTTGAACACACCGTTCGGGTCGACCTGCTTCTTGTACTTCGCGAACGACTCGATGCGCTCGGGCTCGAGATACTGCATCTTGGTCAGCCCGATCCCGTGCTCGCCGGAGATCACACCGTTCAGCTCGCGCGCCAGGCGCATCACGTCGTCCACCAGGCGTTCGGCCTGGTGCATCATCTGATAGTCGTTGGAGTTGACCGGGATATTGGTGTGCACGTTGCCATCCCCGGCATGCATGTGCAGGGCGATGAACAACCGGCTGGTCAGCACGCGGTCGTGGATCGCGGCCAGGCGCTTGCGCACCGACTCCATCTGGTGACCGTCAAAGATCTCGAACAGCGGCCGCTCCACCTCCGCGCGATAGGAGACGCGCAGACTGCGGCGCAGCAGCAGGTTGATCAGCTTGTCGTGGTCACGGCGATCGGCGCGGGCGGGTTCGTCCAGCAGCTCGTCGCACTCGGAGGCCAGCGTAAAGAAGTTGTCCGCGATCGCCTTCCAGCGCTTTTGCACCGCCTCGAGCTTTTCCACCGCGCGTTCGCGCTTGGCCTCGAACCACTGCTGCCCTTCGCCGCCGGTATCCTCCAGCAGTTCACGCAGTTCCGGATGGTCGCCGCGCATGCACTCCAGCACCTCGTCGATCATCGCCAGCTTGTTCTTCAGCGACTCGCGCACGTTCAGGGTCTCGATCCCCTCGGTGTACTCGGCGAGCCGCTCCAGCGGGATCACCACGTCCTCGTTGATCTTGAACGCATTGGTGTGGTGCGCGATCGCGGCGGTGCGCGCGCGATCCGCCCAGAAGCGCTTGCGCGCCTCCGGGCTTACGGCGACAAAGCCCTCGCCGTTGCGGGCGTTGGCCGCGCGCACCATCCTGGCGGCAAGCTGCCCCAGGGCATCCTCGTTGTCGGAGACGATATCGGCGATCAGCACCATTTTCGGCTGCTCGCCACGCGCACCCTTCGGGGTGTACTTGACCGCGCGCACGTAGCGCTCGTCCAGGTGCTCCAGCCCCGCCAGCAGGACCTCGTCCTCGGCGTCCACCGCGTCCTTGATCTCGACGATCGCCGGCACGGCCTGATGCAGATCGGTCCCGTAGAACTCCAGGCAGACGGTGCGGATGTTGTCCGGCATCCGGTGCAGGATGAACTCGGCCGAGGTGATCAGGCCGTCGCAGCCCTCCTTCTGGATGCCCGGTACGCCCATCAGGGCCTTGTCGGTCACGTCCTTGCCCAGGCCGACCTTGCGAAAGCGCGCACCGGGCATCTCCAGCACCTCCGGTTCGCCATTCGGCGTACGGCCGTCGGGCCCGTAGCGGGTGATGCGGAAACGTACAGTCTCGGCGTCGTGGATCTTGCCGAGGTTGTGATCCAGACGTTCGATGTACATCCAGTTCGCCTCGGGCGTGACCATGGTCCAGGACGCGAGGTTGTCCAGCGCGGTCCCCCAGAGCACGGCCTTCTTGCCCCCGGCGTTCATCGCCACGTTGCCGCCGATGGTGGACGCATCCTGCGAGGTCGGGTCCACCGCGAACACGAGTCCATTCTCGGCGGCCAGCTCGGAGACCCGCTTGGTAACCACGCCGGCCTCCACGCGCACGACGGCCACGTCCTGATCGACACCCGGGAGCGGACGACGCTCGACCGCGCCGATGCCTTCAAGCTTCTCGGTATTGATTACAGCGGAACGCTTGGACAGCGGCACAGCACTCCCGGTATAGCCGGTCCCACCACCGCGCGGGATCACGGTCAGGCCGAGTTCGATACAGGCGGCGACCAGCGGCCCCATCTCTTCTTCGGAGTCCGGGGTCAGCACGACGAACGGCAGTTCCACGCGCCAGTCGGTGGCGTCGGTGACATGCGAGACGCGGGCCAGGCCGCCGAACTGGATGTTGTCCTTGTGGGTCAAGCCTTTCATGCGCTTGCGCACGCGCTCGCGCAGCTCCAGCGTCTGCTGGAACTCGTCGGCAAATGCGGTGACCGCGGCCTGGGCGCGGCGCGCCAGCGTCAGCGCCTTCTCGTTGCCGTCGGCACGCTTGCGAATCTGGTCCAGGCGATGCTGCATCGCATCGATCAGCGACTTGCGGCGCTTCTTGTCGTCCAGCAGGTCGTCCTGGATATACGGGTTGCGGGCGACCACCCACATGTCGCCGAGCACCTCGAACAGCATGCGCGCAGAGACACCCGTCTGGCGTTCCCCACGCAGTTCGTTGAGGAGGTCCCAGGTATCGGAACCCAGGAAGCGGATGACAATTTCGCGGTCGGAGAATGAAGTGTAGTTATAGGGTATTTCTCGAACGCGTTCGGCGGTCATTGAGGCTTGGCCCCCCGATCAGAATGAGCGCAAAGAGTAACGGCTCCGTGCGGGAGGCGCACGAAGTCGCACTCTTCGTCCATGCTTTTGGGCGCCAAAGTATTCGCCGATCCCCGCGCCGATCGGTGCCCGGCTTCTGGCTACCCGGCGTTACAGGTAGGCCAGCAAGCCCACCGCACCGATCACGATCAGGTAGATCGCCACGATGTAGTTCAGCAGCCGGGGCCAGATCAGAATCAGGATGCCGGCACCCAGCGAGAGGATGGCCGTCAACAGGCCGGGATCAATATGCAGCGTCATGCGGATGCTCCTTTGCCGGGCTCGACGGCCCGGCATACCGCGAGTGATCGAGATCAGAAGAGTTTTTCTTCCATCTCCAGGTAAACAGCGTTGGCGTTACTCCGGTTGGTCTCCTCGAAGGCCGGCAGGTCCTCGTAGTCCGACCAGTCCATCGCCGCATAGGCCTCGTCGAAGGAATCCATATTCTCGACTGCCGCGCCCATGTGTTCACGCAGATAGGCGATATAGTCACGGGTGAACTTCACCGCGCGTGCTGCCTCGTCGGTTGCGTCGCCATGCCCCGGGACCAGGAACTTCAGGTCCATGTCCATCAGTTCTTCCAGACGATTGACCCAGTTTTCCGAGTCCAGTGCGTCATCCCCCATGAACGGGATGCGGCCGTCGAACACGATGTCGCCGGCAAAGACCACCCCGGTCTCCTCCACCACCATGATGATGTCATCCGGTGAATGGGCCGGGCCGGCGTGTACGCAACGAAACGTCTTGCCGCCCAGCTCGATCACGTACTCGTCATCAAAGAACTCGTCCGGCGGGATGATCTGGGTGTCCTCGTCGACCCAGGGTGTCAGCACGCCTCGGCGCTGCTCGAGCCGTGCGGCGGCCCCGGGGCTGTCGAGATAGTCCTTCGCGCGCGACTGCCCGATAATCTTCGCGTCGGTATGGTCGGCGAAGGCCTGCAGGCCATAGATATGATCTGCGTGATAATGCCCCGCGATCACGTACTTGATCGGCTGGTCGGTGACCTCCTTGATCCGCCTAATCATCTCGAACCCGAGCGGCGGCGTCCCCAGGGCGTCGTAGACCACCACACCCTCGTCCGTCACCACGAAACCCGCGTTCGAGGTATGCCCCTCGTTGTCCGGGTCCGGGATTCCGGATATCCCGATCATGTACCAGGTATCCGCGCCCTCGACCTCGTGGGCAGTGGTATCGACGCTGACCGGCTCGTAGGGGTTTTCAGGTACCGACATGGACTCTCTCCTCTCCTGTTTTTTGATCTTGTCTGGCGCGTATCGAGTCGACGTTCGCGCCATTCCTGAAGGCTTCGACGCAGAGGGACCACAAGAATTCCCGCTGGATGCGGGTGGCGGTGCGTCGACAGGCGGAGTGTAGCGAGTTTGGGAAGTAGGGAGGGAAAGCAGCGGCATTGATGGCCGCATCGCCAGGCTCGCCCCGCGACGGCCCATCGAAGGCTCTTACGGGGAATGGCTGGGGGGACCAGGACGATTCGGCGGCTACGCCGCCTCACCCCTGCGGGGCTGCACGCGCGCTGCGCGTGCAGTGCTTCGCTGCGCCTCGCCGAACCTTCCAGGTTCGAACCCTGGGCTCGCTCAAATATCCATGGAAAAGGGCCCCACGAGGGGGCCCTTCTCTAAAGTCGTGACCAATCCAAAGCAAATGGCCGTGAGCCCCTTCGAGGGGCACACAGCCATGGCTGGGGGGGACCAGGATGATTCGGCGGCTACGCCGCCTCACCCCTGCGGGGCTGCACGCGCGCTGCGCGTGCAGTGCTTCGCTGCGCTCCGCCGAACCTTCCAGGTTCGAACCCTGGACTCGCTCAAATATCCATAGAAAAGGGCCCCACGAGGGGGCCCTTTTCTATGGATGGCTGGGGGACCAGGATTCGAACCTGGGTTGACGGAGTCAGAGTCCGTAGTCCTACCGCTAGACGATCCCCCAGTAAACCGGGTGCCGTACGCTCCGGCACTCGAGCGCGGTTTAGCGCTTCGAGTACTGGGTCGCGCGGCGGGCCTTGCGCAGGCCGACCTTCTTGCGCTCCACCTCGCGGGCGTCACGGGTCAGATGACCACCGCGACGCAGCGGCGAACGCATCTCTTCGTTGTATTGCACCAGCGCGCGGGCAATGCCCAGACGAATGGCACCGGCCTGGCCGTTGCCGCCGCCGCCTTCCACAGTCGCGATCACGTCGAAGTTCTCGGTGGACTCGGTGGCCTCCAGCGGCTGACGCACGACCATGCGCGAGGTCTGGCGGCCGAAGAACTCGTCCAGCGGCTTGTCGTTGACCGTGATGTTGCCCGTGCCCGGGCGCAGGAACACGCGGGCCGAGGAGGTCTTGCGACGGCCGGTGCCGTAGTATTGATTGGTAGCCATACGGATCGATTTCCCTTGCTGTTTAGCCGTCAGATGTCGAGCGGCTGCGGCTGCTGCGCGGTGTGGCGATGCTCGGTACCGGAGTACACCTTGAGCTTCTTGAACATGGCGCGGCCCAGCGGGTTGCGCGGCAGCATGCCCTTCACTGCGAGCTCGAGCACCTTCTCCGGATGACGGTCAATCATCTGGTTGAAATTGGCTTCCTTGATACCACCCGGGTAGCCGGTATGGCGGAAGTACTTTTTGTCGCTGGCCTTGTTGCCGGACACGCGAATCTTTTCCGCGTTGATCACGACGATGTAATCGCCAGTGTCCACGTGCGGCGTATAGACGGGCTTGTGCTTCCCGCGCAGGCGACGCGCGATTTCCGTGGCGAGGCGGCCGAGGGTCTTGTCCGCGGCGTCGACCAGGAACCAGTCGCGTTCGACTTCAGCCGGCTTGGCGCTGATGGTGCTCATGTCTTGATGCTCCGATGTCGGGGCGATTCAGAAAGCGCGCAAGAATAGCGCTTCCTGCCGCCCGGTTCAAGAGACGCGGGGGGATTATTGCCCACGCCCATCGATACCCTGCCAGAGAATGCCCCTTCGGGATCTTGCGCGTTTCCCGGCCGGGAAACAGCCGCCCCGAAAGAAGCCAATAAAAAGGCCGGCACGAAGGCCGGCCCTTTCTGGACCCGGGCGCGAGGCCCGGGGTCCGAAGCGCAGACGGATTACATCTCCGCTTCGGCGCGCTCCTGGACTTCCTGCATCAATTCGGGATCGTTCTGCAGGGCCATGGCCACCTCGTTGTACTCCTCGACGGTCATGCCGGCGTCTTCAACAGCGCTGACCATTTCGTCCTGGGCCTCCTGCTGCATGGACTGGGCCTCGGTTTCATCCTCGGCTTCCTGCAGGCGGTTGGCGAAGTCTTCGCGCACTTCCTGGACGGCCACAAAGGCGCCCACGAACGTGTCGATATCTTCTTCGCTCAGGTCCACTTCAGGGGCTTCCTGAGCGGGCGGGGCACCGGCGGCACCACCTTCCGGCGGAGCACCACCTTCAGGCGGCTGACCACCCTGGGCACCACCTTCCGGCGGCTGGCCACCCTGCGGCGGGGCACCACCTTCGGCACCACCCTGCGGCGGGGCCCCTTCGGCGCCACCCTGTGCACCACCCATGTCGCCGGTCTGCGCGGTCGCCACGCCACCGATCGCGAACATGGAAGTCAAAGCAAATGCGAGTGCGGTCTTGCGAAAGCTCATCTTCTCTACCTCTTCCTCTGGGTTAAAAAAATTCCTGAGGCTCCTGCCTCAGGAATGGGGGCCGGGCAGACGGATACTGCCCGGCTTGCCCGTTAGCCCCTTACCAGTCGGGGCTGTCGTCGTCATCGTCATCGTCGTTATCATCGCCAGCCGGGGCTTCACCGCCAGCCTGGGCCATTTGCGGAGGCATGCCGCCATTGCCCTCGTCGTCGTCATCTTCGTCCGCAGGGCCCGCAGCATCACCGGCCTGGACCATCTGCGGGGGCATACCGCCATTGCCTTCGTCGTCGTCATCTTCTTCGGCCGGAGGCGCACCAGCTTCACCCGCCTGGGTCAGCTGCGGGGGCATACCGCCACCATTGCCCTCGTC
>NZ_ARQK01000053.1 GCF_000385215.1 Thioalkalivibrio thiocyanoxidans ARh2 | reverse complement strand
CCCTGGCCGGGCCCCGCGGCCTGAACGGGCGCGGCCACCCACAAGGTGGCGGCGAGGGCCGCGGGGAGCAGGCGCGCCAGCATGGTTACGCGCCCATCAGCTTCTCGTATTTCGCCTGCAACTGTTCGCGCGTCTCCTTGTGATCGGGGTCCAGCGGGATGCAGTCGACCGGGCAGACATCCTGGCACTGCGGCTCGTCGTAATGCCCGACGCATTCGGTACAGCGCTCCGGGTCGATCTCGTAGATCTCGTCGCCGGGATAGATCGCCTCGTTCGGGCACTCGGGCTCGCAGACATCGCAGTTGATGCATTCGTCGGTGATCATCAGGGCCATGGGGTTGTCCTCGTATACAGTCGCGGGGTCCGGCTAGTGTCCCAGGCCGTTTTGTTCGGCCAGGATGCGCGCCACGCCGGGGCTTACGAATTTTGAGACGTCGCCGCCCAAACGGGCGATTTCCCGTACCAGACTGGAGGACACGAAGCTGTATTCCTCCGCCGGAGTCAGGAACAGCGTTTCGACCTCGGGGGCCAGCTGGCGGTTCATTGCCGCCAGCTGGAATTCATGCTCGAAGTCGGAGACCGCGCGCAACCCGCGCAGGATCACATTCGCCCCCTGGGCATGGACAAACCGGGCCAGCAGCACATCAAAGCCCCGGACCTCGACGCCCTCGATCCCCTTCACCGCCTCCTCGGCCAGGGCGACACGGGTCTCCAGGGGGAAGGCGGGCCCTTTGTCCGGGTTGGCGGCCACCGCGATCACCACACGATCGAAGAGGCGCGCGGCCCGACGCACGATATCGGTGTGCCCATGGGTAATCGGATCGAAGGTTCCGGGATAAATCGCGGTGATGTGGGGCATGCCAACAGCCAGCAGGGAACAAGCCCGTATTAGACCGCAAGGAATGGAGGCACACCAAACCCCCTCCATCGGGCGTGTTCGGAAAACGCTCGGGCAGGCTTTACACTGCCCCGTCTCGTCCACCGCCAAGGGCTACCAATGACCGATGATGACTACCGTCCGCCGCTGGCGGACTACTGGGACCAGCTCGAAGCCCGCTACGGGGGCGGGTTCAACTTCCATCAGATCTCGCGCGAGGAACTCGCGCAGCTGATCGACCATCTGCGCCACGCCGTCAAGGAAGACCCGCAGGTGACCGACGTGGAAAAACAGAACCTCGGCCTGGTACTAAAGCACGCGGAACAGACCCTGGAGAAACGCAAGGGCTGATACAGCCGCGCCCTGAGCGGCGCGGTGACCTACGGGGCCCGCGCCTCCAGGGCTGAGGGACAGGGTGGCAGGGCGCGGCACTGATCACCGTCGTCTGGCGCCTCGGCCGCCGCCCCCAAGGTGGGTGCATAGTTCCCGGGCCCCGCCAGTTCGCTCGCGCAACTGGCGGCCTCGCGGGCCTGCTCGCCGCACTGGCGGGCAATCAGCACATGGGCCAGGTTGTTCCAGCCCTCGTGCCGCTGGGGGTCACGCTCGATCAGCTGGCGCAATGCATCCTCCGCCGTGTCCAGATCGCCCTGGGCAAAGGCCACATTCGCCAGCCCGACATAGCTGATCGGATGCTCCGGCCAGCGTTCCATAGCGGCCCGGTATCCTGTCGCTGCCGGGGTTGGGCGCCCCACCTGCTCCAGCTCGTTCACTGCCCGCAGCCAGCGCAAGGGCTCGGCCGTGGCCGGCAGCTGGTCTGGTTCGGTCACCAGGAAGGCCCAGCGATCGCCGCGTGCCCAGGTGCGCTCGAAGCGGGAAAAAGAGTTCACGTGGCGCTCGATCGGTCCGCTGCGCAGATACACCTCGCGCTCGTCCAGGTCGTAGCCCATCACCACGGCAAAGTGCCACTCGGGGAACATCGCGACCCCGAGGTTCTGGAACACCACCACCGGGTTGCCCTGCGCCACCTCGCGCAAGATCGCCTCCAGTTGCGGCTCCACACGGTAGGCCACCAGGTCGCGGGCACGAGCCGCCGCGCGCATCTCCGCCTGCAGGCTGCCCTCGCGGGCCGGGATATAGACCTCGTCGATCAACTCTTCCAGCGAGGCATCGATCCCGCGTGCGCCCAGTACCGTGGCCAGGGCCGCGGGGCCGCACTGGTAGTCTTCCTGCGGGAAGAACGGGGTGTCTTCCAGCTCGACCCGGGCGGGCAGATCCTCAGGGGCCTCACTGGAGAGCTGCGCACTCTGTGGCGCAGTGGCGCAGCCACTGAGCCAGAGCACGGCGAACAGGCCGCAAACGAGCGCGGCGAGCCCGGGGGCTCGCCGCCAGTACACAGGTATCACGAGCGATCTAGCGTTCGCGCGCCGGGCCCACGAACGCAAAGATGTCGGTCACGCCGACCGCATCCAGGATCACCAGCACGATGAACACGATCGCGACCACCCCGACTACACCGGCGGCACCGGCCGGGTCGGTCTCCATGCGGGCCTCAAGCTGGGCCAGCTCGTCCGGGGTCAGACGGGCCACACGCTCCTGGGCTCGATCGGGGTCCACCCCCATCTCGACCAGCTTTTCGCGAACGGCCTGGTCATCCAGCTGCTTGAGCAATTGAGCACGGGTGTCCTCCGCGCTGGTCTGCTGGATCATGGAACCCGTATCCACCATCCCAACATCTGCAAAGGCTGGGGTGGCGGGCAACAAGACCAGCGCCATCGCAACCAGAAAAGCGGCAGGGGCGGACAACCAACGACGATGCGGTGCGTGGAACATGGTCGAACTCCTTTTTCGATTGAACAGGCCCGACAATCCGCCGGGTTTCACCACTTGAGTGTAGCCGACGGCGCTAACTCGCCAAGCCCCCGTATGCTCATTTTTTCGCGCCCGGTCACGCTATGGAGCCCCGGTCCGGGAACCGCAACTCCATCACGCGAAAGCGATCAGCTCTCTTCTGGGGGATCGACCTTTTCGATCTCGTACTCGAGCACCTCGACCGAGCGGGCCCAGGCGCCACCACAGACGCTGTTGTCTCGCGTGCGCTCGCGCATGTCACCCGGGGCAATGGTGCCGAAGCGACGGGTATCGGTGCGCACATCGTCATCCAGGTCACCCGGGCAGGTGTACGCCGTCTTGGTGACCGTTACCTCGACGTAGTCATCGGTCTCGTTGACGACACGCCACTCGCCCCGCACGTTGTCGCAGCCATGGTCGCGTAGACGGTATTCGACCTTGACGCCCTCCGGCGAGCCCTCGGCCGGCAGCCAGTACGCGCCCTGGGCCGATACGGTCGCGGGAGCGGCAAAGGCCCCCATCAAGGCGGCGGCCGCAAGGCCTGCCAGCGTCCGGTTCAGAATTTGGCTTGTCATGATCTCCTCCACAATCTCTGGACTTCGTCTGGCCCTCTTGCGTGGCCTTCATCTCACATTAGACGCCCGGAGTTCGCCACATATGCCGTTTCCGGGCGCGACAAAGGGTTTTTTCTCGATCGAGCCCCTCTGCAATGTCCATCATCCATGGCGCGCCTGAAAGAGCGATGAATGAGGTTGTCCTGGAGTCGACCCTGACCTGCCCCGAATGCGGGCATCAGAAGACGGAAGCGATGCCCACCGACGCCTGCCAGTGGTTCTACGAGTGCACGGGCTGCGGCGTCTTGCTGCGCCCGCTTCCAGGGGATTGCTGCGTGTTCTGCTCTTTTGGAACCGTGCCCTGCCCGCCCATTCAGCAGAAAGGCCCGGGCGGCTGCTGTATACCCGCGAACCCTTCGGGCAGATGACCTCGGTGCCTACTCCGTCTTGACCTCGAACGGGGGGCAGCGTTTTGGCAGCAACTCGCCACGAATGCGCGTATAGCAGGGGAGGCCGCGCTCGAATGGAGGCGCGTCCTCGCCCTGGATCAGCGGGCGCAGATAATCGCGCGCGGCCTGGGTGATGCCGTAGCCATCGGGAGTGATGTAGTTGCGCGGCATGCCCTGCTCGATATCGGCGACGGTCTCCAGCGGGGTGAACCCGATGCTCCAGCGATAGGGCTTGTTGGAGTCGCGCCGGATAATCGGCATGAAGGCGTCCTCGCCGGCCACTACACCCTCCACCGCCGCGCGCCCACAGGCATAGGCCTGCTCCACGTCCACCTTCGACGCGATATGGCGCGCGGCACGCTGGATGTAGTCCACCACCGCCCAGTGCAGCTTGTGCCCGGTCTTCTCGCGGATCAGCTCGGCCAGGCGCGGGGCGGCACCTCCAAGCTGGGTGTAGGCATAGACATCGTGGCTTTGCGCGACCGAGAACAGGTCGCCATCCGGATTCTTGATGCCCTCGGAGACGACCACCACGCAATAGCCGTGACGCTCGATGGTGCGGTTCAGATGCTCCAGGAAGTCGTCCTGGTCGAACGGGACCTCGGCGAACAGGATCAGCATTGGTGGCTGGCCGTCGAACTCCTGTGCCAGCGCCGCAGCAGCCGCCAGCCAGCCGGCATGGCGGCCCATCACCTCCAGCACGAACACCTTGGTGGAACTGGTGTGCATGGACTCGACATCCAGACTGGCCTCGCGCACTGCGGTGGCAATGAACTTGGCGGCAGAGCCGAAGCCCGGGCTGGAGTCGGTGACGGCCAGGTCGTTGTCGATGGTCTTGGGCACGCCGATCGCCTTGATCGGAAAGCCCATGCGATCGCCCATCTTCGCGATCTTCAGCGCGGTATCCATGGAGCCGCCGCCGCCGTTGTAGAAGAAGGTACCAATGTCATGGGCGCGGAAGACCTCGACCAGGCGCTCGTACTGTTGCGGGTCCTTGTCCGGGTCGCCCAGGTCGAAGCGGCAGGAACCGAACGCCCCGCCTGGCGTATGGCGCAGGGCCGCCAGGGTCAGTGGGTCCTCGTGGTCGAGGTCGATGATCTCTTCGCGCAGGACACCCAGGATGCCGTCGCGCGCCGCAAAGATCTTGCCGAAGTGGGCCGGGTGGGCGCGTACCGCCTCGATCACCCCCCAGGCGCTGGCGTTGATGACGGCGGTGACCCCGCCCGACTGGGCGTACAGCGCGTTCTGCGGCATGCGAATCCTCCATTTCCTGTTGGTTCCCGGATACCGAGCAAACACAGTGCCAGGCCGGTCACGCCACGATCAGTACTGTGGATCGGCCCCTCCGGGTGCTTTTGCTACACTATGCCGCCTTTGACACCCGGCGCGCCGGGGCCGTTCGCCCCGCGACGGGGCTGCTGTGCCCTATTTCGCGCCGTGTCGCCCGATTCACAACAGCATCAGGATTGCATCATGCATATCGGTACCACTCTGACCAACTGCATCATCGAAACCCAGCGCGGCATCCAGGGCGCGACCGGAGAATTCACCGGTCTGCTGAACGACATCTCCGTGGCATGCAAGAAGATCTCCAACCTCGTCGACAAGGGCGATCTGGTCGGCGTGCTCGGTTCCGCGGGTTCCGAGAACGTGCAGGGCGAGACGCAGAAGAAGCTCGACATCATCACCAACGAGGTGTTCATCGAGAGCCTGAGCCACAACGGCCACGCCGCCGGCCTGGCCTCCGAGGAGATGGACGAGATCTGCGAGATGCCGGCCGGTGCGCCGCGCGGTCATTACCTGGTCCTGTTCGACCCGCTGGACGGCTCCTCCAACATCGATGTGAACGTCTCCGTCGGCACGATCTTCTCGATCCTGAAGGCCCCCGAGGGTGTGACCGATCCCAAGACCGAGGACTTCCTGCAGCCGGGTACCAAGCAGGTCGCCGCCGGCTACTGCCTGTACGGCCCGTCCACCATGATGGTGATGGCCACCGGCCAGGGCGTGAAGATGTTCACGCTGGACAAGGACTTCGGTGAATTCCTGCTGACCAAGGACAGCGTGAACATCCCGGAGGACACCCAGGAGTTCGCGATCAACATGTCCAACAGCCGCTTCTGGGAAGCGCCGATCAAGCGCTACATCGACGAGTGCCTGGCCGGCAAGGAAGGCCCGCGCGGCAAGGACTTCAACATGCGCTGGGTCGCCTCCATGGTCGCCGAGGTGCACCGCATCCTGTGCCGCGGCGGGGTGTTCATGTACCCGATGGACACGAAGATGAAGGCCAAGGGCACGACCGGCAAGCTGCGCCTGATGTACGAGGCCAACCCGATGAGCTTCATTGTCGAACAGGCCGGCGGCGCCGCTACCACCGGCCGCGAGCGCATCATGGACATCAGCCCCGAGGGCATCCACCAGCGCGTGCCGGTGGTGCTCGGTGCGAAGAACGAAGTGGAGCGCATCACCGGCTACCACAACGAGGGCTGATCGCCAGGCCTTTGTAGCGCCTTTCTATAGGCCCGGCCCCGCAAGGTGTCGGGCCTTTTTTGTGCCCGCAGACTGATCTTTGTCACGGGCATTACACTGATGATATACCTGTAACATGGATTCTGCAGATACCGACTGGCAATTGCTCATTCTCGCCTTTCAGGGCGGTCAGGACTCGACCCGGGTCCGGCTCTGGCGCGCGCTGAAGGCCCTGGGCGCCGCCACGCTGCGCGACGGCGTCTACCTCCTGCCCAACCGCTCCGATCTGCGCAACGCCCTGCTGGAACTGGCGGAATCCGCACGCGCGGCGGGCAACCAGGCCTACCACCTGCCGGTAGCCGCCAGCGCCGAGGAACAGGCGCATTACCGCGGCCTGTTCGACCGCGAGGCCGAGTACCGCACGCTGCAGACCAGCGCCGAGACCCTCCTGGGCCAGCTGCCCGGACTCGGCGAGGCCGAGCTGCTCAAGCGCCTGCGCCAGATCCATCGCGAGGCGGAGCAACTGCGCCGCACCGACTACTTTCCGGGACCCGGACGCGGACCCCTGGAAGCCCAGCTGGCCCGGCTCGAATCCGCGGCTCAGGCAATGCTCTCGCCGGACGAACCCTCACCCGCACCCGAAACCGGCATCCCCCGCCTGGATCCGGCGGACTACCGGGGCCGGTTGTGGGCGACGCGCGCGGCCATGTGGGTCGACCGGGTCGCCAGTGCCTGGCTGATTCGCGAATTCATCGACCCCCAGGCGCGTTTTGTCTGGCTCGACACGCCAGCGGAGTGCCCGGGCGAGGCCCTGGGCTTCGACTTCGACGGGGCCGCCTTCACCCACGTTGGCGACCGCGTCACCTTCGAGGTGCTGCTGGCTGCCTTCGGCCTGGAGCGCGACAGTGGCCTCGCCGGCCTGGCCGAGATGGTGCACTTCCTGGATGTCGGCGGCCGCCCCATCCCCGAAGCGCCGGGCTTCGAGAGCATCCTGACCGGGGCCAAACAGCAATGCGCGGACGACGATGACCTGCTGGCCCGCGTGACCCCGGTGCTGCACGACCTCCGCCAGGCCTATGAACAACAATCCGGAGGGGCCTCCAGATGACTGATCCCGAGCAGGCGACAACACAACGACCCGACCCGCCCACTCGAGCCGAGGCCTTTCGCTACTGGCTGAAACTCGGCTTCATCAGTTTCGGTGGCGCCGCCGGGCAGATCGGCATGATGCACGACGAGCTGGTGGAACGGCGTCGCTGGGTCTCCGAGAAACGCTTCCTGCATGCGCTGAACTACACCATGGTGCTGCCAGGGCCCGAGGCCCAGCAGCTGGCGACCTATCTCGGCTGGCTGCTGCACGGCACCTTCGGCGGCCTGATGGCGGGGCTGCTGTTCATCCTGCCGTCACTGTTCCTGATGATCGGCCTTTCCTGGGCGTATCTGGTCTTTGGCGACGTCCCTGCGGTGGAGGCCGTGTTCTACGGCATCAAGCCGGCGGTGGTTGCGATCATCGTCTATGCCGGCTGGCGCATCGGCGGGCGGGTGCTCAACAACGGCCTGCTGTGGCTGATGGCCATCGCGGCCTTTCTGGCGATATTCGCGCTCAACATCCCGTTTCCGTACATCATCATCACGGCGGGCATTCTCGGCTGGCTGGGCAGTCGTGTCTGGCCGGAGCGCTTCCAGAGTGGCGAATCGCACGGCACCGGCAGTGCCCAGTCCCGTGGCCCGGCGGTGGTGGACGACGATACCCCACCGGCGCCCTGGATGCAGTTTCGCTGGGCACGGGTAACGCGCTTTCTGGTGGTTGGCCTGGGCCTGTGGGCCGTCGTGTTCGGGGCCCTGCTAGCCGTGTTCGGCTGGGATGCCACGCTGACCCGCATGGGCCAGTTCTTCACCCAGACCGCACTGGTCACCTTTGGCGGGGCGTATGCGGTACTGCCCTATGTGTACCAGGGCGGGGTCGAGACCTATGGCTGGCTGAGCCCGACGCAGATGATCGACGGCCTGGCCCTGGGCGAGTCCACGCCCGGGCCGCTGATCATGGTGGTCACGTTCGTCGGATTCATCGGCGGCTGGACGCAGGCCTTTCTCGGGCCGGACCAGATTGTGCTGGCCGCCCTGCTGGGGGCACTGGTCGCGACCTTCTTCACCTTCCTGCCGTCGTTCCTGTTTATCCTGGTCGGCGCACCGCTGGTCGAGCGCACCCGCGGGGACCTGCACTTTACCGGGCCGCTGACAGGCATCACCGCCGCCGTCGTCGGCGTCATCACCAACCTGGCGGTGTTCTTCACCTGGCACGTGCTGTGGCCGGACGGATTCGAAGGTGCCTTCGAATGGTTCTCGGCCCTGCTGGGCATCGCCGCCTTCATCGCCCTGGCCCGCTTCCGGGTCGGCATCATCCCGCTGATCGCTGTCTGTGCCGGCCTCGGTGCGGGGTATCAGCTTCTGTTCTAGGAGTTCGTGACATGCTGAAGAACACGCAAAACAGGGCCCAGCTCGTTCTGGCCCTTGCGGCTTTGGCTCTAAGCCCGCTGCTCGCGGCCAAGGAGGCGCCCATCCTGCCGGAACCCGACGCGGTCTCGGACCATGCCCATGCGTGGGTCGGGCCATACGGCGGGCCGGACACCGAAAACCAGGGCTTTCGCATGAACCTGGGTTACGTGGTCGGCGAAGACGCCGTGGCCGTGATCGATTCCGGCCATACCCCGGAGATGGCCAAAGAGATGCTGGAGCATATCCGCGCGACGACCGACAAGCCGGTGCGCTACGTGATCAACACCAACTCGCAGCCGCACCGCTTCATGGGCAATGACGTCTTTCGCGAGGCCGGCGCCGACATCCTGGCCGCGCCCGAGGCCGTCGATCGCATGCAGGGCAACGCCTCGATGTTCGCCATGCAGCTCGAGAACGCGCTGGATCGGCCGGAAGGCTCCACCGAGCACCCCGAACCACCGAACGTGATGGTCGAGGATCGCGAGGAACTGGATCTGGGCGGTGTCACCCTGGACGTTCGCCATGTGGGTAGCGCCCACACCCACGGCAGTCTGATCGCGGTGGTCGAGCCCGACAACATTGTATTTGCCGGGGACGTGCTCTATGGGGGGCGCCTGCTGGCCATCCTGCCCGACGGCAGCATGGAGGGCTGGCTGGAGGCCTACGAACTCCTGCAGGATGAATACGCGGATGCGAAATTCATCCCGGGCCACGGGGAGCCGGGCGCACTGTCGACCTTCGACCACCCGACCCACGACTACCTGCGCGCGCTGTGGGACCACATGATTGAGGCGGCGGACATGGGCACCGACATGCAATCGGCCATCGGAGCCTTCGATGCTTCGCCGTGGCAGGACCTGGCCGACTTCGACGACCTGGCGCCACGCAACGCGAATATCGCCTATCAGGAGGCCGAGAGCGCCTTGTTCTAGAAAGGCATGGAACTCGACTTCCTCGGGGTTCGCACTTCCCGGGGAAGTCGAATCAGACGACGCGGCCCTCGGGTTGCGCGTCCGGGTCCTGGTGCAGGGTGGTCAGGTTGGCGACGGTGGTGTCGGCGATGTTGGCCAGGGCCTCGCGGGTCAGGAAGGCCTGGTGGCCGGTGACCAGCACGTCGTCGCGCTGCATCAGTCGCGCCAGGCGCCGGTCCGGCAGGCCGGACAGCGACCAGTCGTGGAAGAACAGTCCCGCCTCGGCCTCGTAGACATCCAGCGCGAGTCCCCCCAGCTGACCCGAGTCCAGCGCGACCTCGGCGGCATTGGTATCCACCAGCGCCCCGCGCGCGGTGTTGATCAGAAAGGCCCCGCGCGGCATCCGCGCCAGGGTATCGGCATTGATCATGTGCCGGTTCTCGGGCGTCATCGGGCAGCTCAGGCTGACCACCGAGGACTCGGCCAGCAGCGTATCCAGGCCCAGATACTCCACCCCCGCGGCCTGCAGCTCCGCGTTCGGGTACGGGTCATGCGCAATCACGCGACAGCCGAAGCCGAGCATGATCCGGGCGAAGGCCTGTCCGATCCGTCCGGTGCCGACGATGCCCACGGTCCGTCCGACGAGATCGAAGCCCGTCAGGTGGTCGAGGCGAAAATCGCCGCGCCGGGTCCGCTCCCAGGCCCGGTGCACCCGGCGGTTCAGGGTCATCAAGAGGGCGACGGCATGCTCCGCGATCGCGTTCGGGGAGTAGGCTGGAACCCGCCCCACGCGCACGCCGCGTTCGCGGGCCCGCGCCACATCCAGGTTGTCGTACCCGGAACAGCGCAGCGCGACCACATGAATCCCCTGGTCCGCCAGCCCGTCGATCACGCGGCGGTGCAGGTCGTCGTTGGTGAACACGCAGACCGCGTCCGCGCCCCGGGCCAGATGCACCGTCTCAGCGGTCAGGCGCTCGGCGTACATCACCGGCACCATCCCGGCGGCCACCAGCGCCGGTTCCAGGTATTCGCGATCATGCTGCTGGACACTGAACAGGGTAACCCGCATATCGGTCTCTCTCGTCCTGGGATTGTCCGGGTACACGCTCGGCCTGCGCAGGGCGTCCCGGGTGTCTTGCTTGCGCGCGCGCTTAGCGCGGGCACCGGTCTCTGCAGGGGCAGCATAACGCAGGAACCAGCCCGGAACGGGCCAGTCCTGCGCCTGCCTCAGACGAGATCGCGGGGTATCTGTAGATCCCAGTTGCGGGCAAAGACCCGGCGTTCGCCCTCGTACGCATCCAGCTGGGCATGGATCTCGAACTCGGTTGGGGTCGAGGTGAGGAGCGTGCGGGTGACCGTTCTAACCTCCCAGTCGCCGCGGCGGAAACCGCGTTCCCAGAGGGTTTCCCCGCGCGCGGAGTTGAAGTCGTCGCCCAGGTAGCTGTACCACTCCAGCGTGCGGCGCTGCATCCCCAGGTCCAGCGCCTCCAGGTGCACTGTACCGCTGTCGTTGATCACCTCCAGCGTGGAGCGGTCTTCCTCCAGGTCGCGGATTACCCGCCAGGTGTGGCGCGGCGTGGTCAGCTGGTTGCTGGCGGTGGACGGCGGGCTGCCCTCGGCCTCGTCGAAGCGGATGCCCGCGTCCTCCTCCCGCGGTGGCCGGCGCGGCAGGCACAGCCGGCTCGCGCCGGTGGTGATATGCAGGCACACCGGCTCCGGCGGCGGCCAGGCGAGCGGGAAATACGACGTGGAGACCGACAGGCGCAGACGGTGCCCGGCGGGAAAGGTCTGCGCCACGTCGTTCAGCTTCACGCGCACGTCGTAGTGCCGCCCCGGCTCCAGCGGCTGCGGGTCCTCCGAGCTGTCGCGGTGGGTGAGATTCAGCAGGCCGTAGGTGACCCGGGTCGCCTTGTCGTCCTCGGCGACATCCGACAGGCGCACCGCGACCATCGCCACCGGGCGGTTCACGCGCAGCCGCAGTTCCACGCAGGCCGCGCCGAGGATCTCCAGTGGCGCGTCGAGCGGCGCACTGGTGAACACCAGCGCGCCGCCGTCCTCCTCGCGCTGGTCGTGCGGCAGGTCGGGTGTCGCGGCATACGAGCACCACTTGCCGGCGAACAGCCCGACGCTGAGCGGCGACTGCAGCGACATCTCCCGCTCCGGGACCGACTCCTCGGCGCCGGCCAGGCGTCCTGGCCAGGCCAGGGGAAGGGCCTGCTCCTCCATATGTGGCGACGGCCATTCCGGTTCCCCGATCCAGCGCCCGGGCCGCTCCGGGTAATGTGTGGTGGGTGGCATGCTGTCCTGCATCCAGGCGCGCAGCATCGGCTCGTCCATGATCCCGTTGTCGGCTCCCTTCAGCCAGTGATCCCACCAGCGCAGGCACTCCTGCAGAAAGCCGATCGCCGGGCCGGGCACGCCCTGGTGCGGGTACTTGTGGCTCCACGGCCCGACCAGCCCCTGGCGCGGCACCTGCAGCCCGGCCAGCAGGCGGAACACCGCGTTGGAGTAACCGTCGGCCCAGCCGCTGACGGCCATCACCGGGGTCTGCACGGCGGACCAGTCCTCGCAGATCGAGCCGTGCTTCCAGTAGTCGTCGCGGCGCTGGTGGCGCAGCCACTTCTCCAGCCACAGCCCGCTGCCCTCCAGCCGCTGGAACCACATCTCGCGCCAGCGCTCGCCCACGATCTCCGGATCGGGGGGCAGGGAGTTGTAGGCGAACATGGTCGAGGCCCAGGACAGATTGTCGCCCAGCAGGCAGCCACCCATGTGGTGGACATCGTCGGCGTAGCGGTCATCGGTGGAACAGACGCTGACCACCGCCTTCAGCTCCGGCGGTTGCAATGCCGCGATCTGCAGGCCGTTGAAGCCGCCCCAGGAGATGCCGATCATGCCGACGCTGCCATTGCACCAGGGCTGCTCGCCCATCCAGCGCAGGACCTCCACGCCGTCGTCGAGCTCCTGCTGCAGGTATTCGTCCTCCAGTACCCCCTCGGAGTCGCCCGATCCGCGCAGGTCCACCCGCAGACAGGCGTAGCCGTGACCGGCGAAGTAGTGGTGGATCGCGTCGTCGCGCAGGCGGGTAGAGTCGCGCCGGCGGTACGGGATGTATTCCAGGATTGCGGGGACGGGCCGCTGTTCGGCGCCCTCGGGGCGCCACAGTCGGGCGGCCAGCTGCGTACCGTCGGGCAGCGGGATCGGGATGTATTCCTCGACTGCCACGGGGCAGGGAAGGTCGGTGACTGTTCTCACGTCGGCACGTTCTCCTGACGGCGGGGCGTGACGGGCTCGAATGCCATGGGCAGACGCTCCATTACGCGCGCGTAGGTTCGTTCCAGGTCGGTGTGGTTCGCAGCCCCCAGAAACAGTGTCGCCACCTCGTAGGAATAGCTGTCCTGATAGCACAGCTCCGACAGCAGCATGCCCTCCTCGACCTCGATCTGAATGACCAGTCCTGGGAACTCGGCCTCGACGGCCGCAATCTCGGATGCCGTCGGAACCCGCACGACCCGCGCGTCCTGATGCCGCCGAACCATGAACTTGGCCGCACACGCGAATTCCCCCTGGCGATGCGGCATGGCGGGCTCGCGGCCCAGTCCGAGGTCGATCATCACCTGGTGGTGGTAGCAGCCATCGACCATCCGGAACAGCGGGGCGTGGGACTTGGAGATCCGGGTATTGATCTCCAGCAGCCAGATCCGGTCCGTGGCCTCGTCCCAGTAGAACTCCATGTTGAACGGGGCGCAGTCATAGCCCACCTGGCGGATCACGCGGTCCGCGATCTCGCCCATGCGCGCCTGCACGCCCTCCGGCAAGGTCGACGGATACTGGTAGCGCGAGAACGACGAGCCGGCCGCACCCTCGCGCAGCGAGTCGACCGCACCATAGATCCGCACCTCGCCCTGCCAGGCATACCCCTCCAGGGTGCACTGACGCCCCTCCGATATCAGGGCCTCGACAATGCAGTGGTTGCCGTCGATTCCGGCTACCTCCGGAGGCAACGTCGCGTGCCCCAGCACATGGTTGAAGGGTTCGCCGAAGCGATCGATCTCCCGGCGGATCCGCTGCATGGCACGCCGGAAGTCATCCGCATCGCCGATGCGAAAGCCGAGATAGGAGAGCACCGACTTCACCGGTTTGATCCAGAACGGAAAATCCAGGGTGACCTCGCGCAGCGGATCGTCGGCAAACGGGTTGACCGCGCAGAAGGCCGGGATGTTTTCGGGCACCACGCGGGCCTGTTCCAGCCGGCTCCAGTACTTGTGCTCGCATTTCAGCACGCTTTCCAGGGTCGGCCCCGGCAGGTCCCTGGCCAGGCGCAGGAGGGGCAGGATGGTGCTGACCGGGAAGTCCCAGAACCCGACCACGGCATCCACCGTGCCGGGAAACTGCGCCAGCCGTTCGCGACCCTCGATGAGTATCCGGCGCACCGGAAACCGGGCGCAGGGCTTGACCTCCTCGCGCGTGAAAAGCGCATGGAAGGCATAGCCCTCCGCCCCGGGCAAGGTCCGAAGCTGGGCCAGATGAAAGTCGTCCAGACCGACCACGAAGATATTGCGCCTCGCCGACGCATCCATAACCGCCATCGCTTCCCCCGGACAAACGGGTCTCCAGGGCCGCACACGGCCCTCTACGGAGTGTGGCAGGTATTCTGGCTATTACCAGCCAGGGTGTCGCTGGATCGCGCCTCGCTCTTGCCGCACTATGGATGCGTGTGGGCGCTTGGCCGTACCGCGCGGCTCGCCCGAGGCGCAGGAGTCGTTTGTGGAAGTGATCGCACCGCAAGCCGTGGACACGCTGATCCGCCTGCTGGCCGGCGACGGCTACGAGGTGGTGGGTCCGACGCGGCGCGACGGGGCGATCGTCTACGATCGCGTGCACGGTCTCGACGACCTGCCGGCGGGCTGGACCGACGAGCACGCCCCCGGCCACTACCGCCTGCGCGAGCGTGACGACGCGGCGCTGTTTGGCTACGTGGTCGGGCCGCACTCCTGGAAGAAGTACCTGTTCCCACCCGAGGAGACCCTGTTCCGGCTGACCCGCCAGCCGGACGGCAGCTTCGTGACCGAGCCGGGCGAATCCGACGTTCCGCCGCGCGCGTTCATCGGCATGCGCGCCTGCGAGCTGGCGGCGATCGAGGTGCAGGACCGGGTGTTCCTCGGCCAGGCGGTGCAGGATCGCGGCTATGCGGCGCGGCGCCAGGATGTGTTCATGGTCGCGGCCCACTGCGCGGAGCCCGGCGGAACCTGCTTCTGTGCCTCGATGGACACCGGGCCGCGCGCGCGGGAGGGCTTCGATCTGGCCCTGACCGAGGTGGTCGACGGCGGGCAGCACTTTCTGGTCGCCGAGGCTGGGACCGAGGCCGGACGCGCGATGCTCGAGCGGCTCGAGCCGCGCGCGGCCACGGATGCCGAGCGGGCCGCGGCCGAACGGGTGTGGGCCGAGGCGCCGAAAATGATGGGCCGGCAGATGCCCGGCGACGCCCGCGAGGTGCTGAACCAGGCCTTCGAGCACCCGCGTTGGGGGGAGACGGCCGAGCGCTGCCTGTCCTGCTCCAACTGTACGCTGGTCTGCCCCACCTGCTTCTGCTCGCAGGTCGAAGAGGTTCCGGATCTGGAGGGCCAGCGCACCGAGCGGGTGCGGCGCTGGGACTCCTGCTTCAACCAGGAACACTCGCACCTGGTCGGCGGCGCCCACCGCGATTCGGTGGCCGCGCGCTATCGCCAGTGGATCACCCACAAGCTGGCGACCTGGCACGACCAGTTCGGCACCTCCGGCTGTGTCGGCTGTGGGCGCTGCATCACCTGGTGCCCGGTGGGGATCGACATCACCGAGGAGGTCACCGCGGTGCGCCGCGACCCGGAGGGCCGGGCATGAACGAGCTGCTGGCGATCCTCGAAGACCAGCCGTTCTTCGCCGACATGGAGCCGGAGCACCGGCGCCTGCTGGCGGCCTGCGCCGCGAAGCTCAACTACCCGGCGGACACGCGGCTGATGCGCGACCACGAACCGACAGAGACCTTCTGGCTGATCCGCGAGGGCCAGGTCGCGCTGGAGAGCCCGCTGCGCGAAGGCTGCGTGACCTTCCAGACCCTGGGGCCCGGCGACATCCTCGGCTGGTCGTGGCTGCTGCCGCCGTATCGCGCCAGTTACGACGCCCGCGCCCTGACCGAGCTGCATACCCTGCGCTTCGATGCCGGCGTGCTGCGCGAACACATGGAGGCCGACCCGGCGTTCGGCTACATGCTGATGAAACACTTCTCCGCGCTGATCGTGCAGCGGCTGCAGGCCGCGCGGTTGCAGGCGCTGGACATCTACAGTCACGGAGGGCCCGGGCATGGCACCTGAAACCCTGCAGCCCCGAGCCGACAGCGCCCTGCCGGAACAGGCGATGGCGCCGCAGCCCTGGCGCATCCATTCGGTGCGCCCGGACGTCGCCAGCAACGAGGTGTTCAGCTGGACGCTGTACCCCGAGCCGGGGGTCGAACCGGGGCCGCCGCCGGCGCCCGGGCAGTTCAACATGCTCTACCTGTTCGGCGTGGGCGAGGTGCCGATCTCGGTGTCCGCGATCACCGCGGACGGCGGCATCGTGCACACCACCCGCGCGGTGGGCAGCGTCACCCGCACGATGCAGGACCTGGGACCCGGCGCGGTGGTCGGCCTGCGCGGCCCGTTCGGTACCGCGTGGCCGGTGGAGCAGGCACGTGGTCGCGATCTGGTGCTGGTCGCCGGCGGCATCGGTCTGGCCCCGCTGCGGCCGGTGATCCATGCGGCACTCGAACGGCGCGACGACTTCGGCCATGTGGTGATCTGTTACGGCGCCCGCTCGCCCGGTGACATGATCTTTCGTGACGAGCTGGAGGCCTGGGGCGCGCGCGACGATCTCGATCTGCGCATCACCGTGGACCGCGGCACGGCCGCGTGGCGCGGCGATGTCGGCGTGGTCACCCAGCTGATCGACCGCGGCGGCTTCGACCGCCGCAACACCCTGGCGATGACCTGCGGCCCGGAGGTGATGATGCGCTTCGCCGCCGCCTCGCTGGAGCGCCGCGGCCTGAAGCCGGAAGACATCTTTGTCTCCATGGAGCGCAACATGCGCTGCGCGGTGGGTTTCTGCGGGCACTGCCAGATCGGGTCGCAGTTCGTCTGCCGCGACGGCCCGGTGTTCCCCTACCCGGTGATGGAGCCGGCCTTCCGGATACGCGAACTATGAGTACCGAACGTCCGACCCTTGCCGTATTCAAGTTCGCTTCCTGCGACGGCTGCCAGCTCTCGCTGCTCGACTGCGAGGACGAGCTGCTGGCGGTGACCGACCGGATCCAGATCGCGCACTTCCCCGAGGCCACCCGCACCCGCATCGACGGGCCCTGGGACCTGACGCTGGTGGAGGGCTCGATCACCACGCCGGAGGCGGCCGAAGAGATCCGCGAGATCCGCCGCGCGTCGAAGTTCCTGGTGACCATCGGCGCCTGTGCCACCGCCGGCGGCATCCAGGCCCTGCGCAACTTCGCCGATGTCGAGGCGTTCACCCGCCAGGTCTACGCCCACCCGGAATACATCGAGACCCTGGCCACCTCGGATGCGATCAGCCAGCACGTGCCGGTGGACTTCGAGCTGCGCGGCTGCCCGATCGACAAATACCAGCTGATCGAGGTCATCAGTGCTTTCCTCTACGGTCGGCGTCCGCAGGTCTCCAGCGCCAGCGTCTGCGAGGAATGCAAGCGCGCCGGACAGGTCTGCGTGATGGTCGCCCACGGCACGCCCTGCCTGGGCCCGGTCACCCACGCCGGCTGCGGCGCGCTGTGCCCCGGCTGCCACCGCGGCTGCTACGGCTGCTTTGGCCCCAAGGAGACCCCGAACGCGCCCGGTCTGTCCGGGCAGCTGGAGGCCCTCGGCATGGAGCGCGCCACCCGCGTGCGCTTCTACCGCACCTTCAATGCCGGCGCCGACGCCTTCCGCGAGGAGAGCGAACGCCAGGAACGGGAAACAGGATCGCAGTCATGAGCGAGACCCGCACCATCGAAGTCGACTACCTCGCGCGCGTGGAGGGCGAGGGCGCGATGTACGTGCGCACCGAGGGCGACCGCGTGGAGGAAGTGAAGCTGTCGATCTTTGAGGCCCCGCGCTTCTTCGAGAGTTTCCTGCGCGGGCGCGACTTCCGCGAGGCCCCGGACATCACCGCGCGCATCTGCGGCATCTGCCCGATCGCCTACCAGCTGGGCGCCTCGTTGGCGATGGAGGACGTCTGCGGCGTGACCGTGGACGGCGTGCTGCAGGACCTGCGCCGGCTGGCCTACTGCGGCGAATGGATCGAGAGCCACGCCCTGCATGTGTTCATGCTCCACTTGCCGGACTTCCTTGGCTATCCCGACGCGGTCACCGCCGCGAAGGATCACCCCGACATGGTGCGCAACGGCCTGCGCATCAAGAAGATCGGCAACTCCATCCTGCGGCTGTTGGGCGGGCGTGAGATCCACCCGGTCAACCTGCGGGTCGGCGGCTTCTACCGCACGCCGACGCCTGCCGAGGTCGCCGGGCTGCGCGAGGACCTGGCCTGGGGCCTGGAGGCGTCCTGCGAGGTGGCCGAATTCCTCGCCACCCTCGACTATCCGAACCTGGAACGCGACTACGAGTTCGTGTCGCTGGTGCACCCGGACGAATACCCGATCACCCACGGCCGCCTCGGCTCCGGCAGCGGCCTGGACGCCGCCATCCGCGACTACGACGACGTCTTCACCGAGGAGCACGTGGCCCACTCCAACGCCCTGCACAGCCACCGCTCCGACAGTGGCGAACCGGTCTTCATGGGCCCGCTGGCGCGCTTCGCGCTGAACCGAGAGCGCCTCACCCCGCGCGCCGCCGAACTGGCCGAGCGCGCCGGGCTGGGCGCGGCCTGCCGCAACCCGTTCCGCAGCATCCAGGTGCGCATGATCGAGATCGTGCTCGCCTTCGAGGAGGCCCTGCGCCTGGTCGACGGCTACCGGGCCGCACCGGCCCAACCCGCGCTGCCGGTCACCCCGCGCGCCGGCACCGGCTTCGGCGCCACCGAGGCCCCGCGCGGCATCTGCTACCACCGCTACAGCATCGACGACGCAGGCATCATCACCGACGCCAAGATCGTCCCGCCCACCTCGGTCAACCAGCCCACCATCGAGGCCGACCTGCGCGAACTGGTGCAGAGCCACCTCGACCTGCCGGACGACGAACTGCGCCACCACTGCGAGGTCGCCATCCGCAACTACGACCCCTGCATCTCCTGCGCCACCCACTTCCTCGACCTCACCGTCGACCGAAAGTGATGCCTTGAGCAAAACGGAACGCTTGATTCTGCGCGAACGAAGCCCGCCGATCTGGTAGCATAAAGGTATAATTTTTACACTCTGCATTCATTCGAGTTCGACGAACGGAAGAGCCGATCGAATCTGGAGAAACACGGCATCGACTTCGTGACCGCCCAGGCCCTCTGGCGGGACCCCGATCTGCTCGAGGTCTCCGGTCGCACCGAGGACGAACCCCGCTTTCTGGTGATCGGTCGCATTGAAAGAACGCACTGGACCGCCGTTGTCACTCACCGAGAGGCCTGCGTCCGTATCATTTCGGTACGCAGGTCGCGCAAAGAAGAGGTTGCGCTGTATGAAAGCGAAGACATTTGACGAGCGCTTCGACAGCGGAGAAGAGATGACCGATGCCCTGGACCTGTCCAGGGCCAAACGCACGCTGCGCAAACAACGGCGGGTAAACGTGGATTTCCCGGACTGGATGATCGAGTCCCTGGACCGAGAAGCCAGCCGACTGGGTGTCACCCGCCAATCCATCATCAAGATCTGGCTGGCGGAGCGGCTGGAAACGGCCACTGCCGCTCGAAAGGGCGAAGGTCCGCCCCGTTAGCCACCGCCAGGTATCGACCAGGAGCACCCTGTGGCACGACCATCCGGACAGACCCCACGGGAAAAACGGCTGTCTGCGGCCTCCGAGACAGACGCGTGGCAATCGGACCTTAGCGACGAGCGCCGCGGAGAAATTGTCCAGACGGCACGAAAGACCCCCTTAGCACCTGAACAACCGCAAGGGGCAGCGGCAGCCATTCCCAACATGCCAATGACCGGCAAAGGACCGTTAGTGATCGGCATCGGCAACCCCTGGCGCGGCGACGACGGCATCGGCCACGCCGTGGTGGACGCGCTGGCCGGAGCGCCGGGCCTCGCCACCGCAAAAAGCCACGGCGAGCCCGCCGAACTCATGGAGCTGTGGCAGGGCCACGACCCGGTCATCCTCGTCGATGCCATCGTCACCGGCGCCGCCCCCGGGACCCTACACCGACTCGACGCCCGCGAGCCGTTGCCGCGCGCCGCCCGTTACTCCTCCCACGGCATCGGCCTCGCCGAGGCCGTCGAACTCGCCCGCTCCCTGGGCGAGCTTCCCCGCACCCTCATCGTCCACGGCATCGAGCCCGCCTGCCTCGAGGATGGCGCCGGCCTCTCACCCGACATCTCAGCTGCCATTTTCCGGATGAGCCGGCACATCCTGAAAGAATTCAAAAGGCCCCGGCTTGACGCCTCTCGATGACCCGAACCCTATGGGGGAGGGATCAGGCGGAGTATGAGGCCGGGAAGGTGAAGGGATCATCCCGGCCGGCCCGGATGCAGTTGATTTCGCTGGCGCACAGGTAGAGATACCAGGTTTGCTGGGCAAGAGGTTCCGGGTGCGTGAATACCGCCGGGGCCAGCAGCGCCAGATTCACACCCCGCTGGGGATCGCGCACGGATGGTGGTGTAGGCGTCCGGGTGGGTCCACTGGGCTTAATCCTGGTTTAGCGGCGGGCGGGTCAGGTCCAAGTGTCTCGGGGTACGCCAGGCGACACTGAAGACCGTGAGCGATTCGTGGGCGTCAGGTAACGGAGTGCCAGGGGACGCCTTGAAAAAGACTCGGCGCCAGTGGCTGAACTCGGCCAGGCCCGGGCGGACCGCTTCGGCACTCATTGACACGGGTTTAAAGCCCATCCAGCATTCGCAGCCTTACTCATGGAAAGGGATTGTCCATGATCTCGCCAAGGACTGGCGCGTTCGCCGCACAGGCACGCCTCTATCTCGCAGGCCCAATTGTCTTTCGTGCTCCCACGCTCGCGCGCGTCAGATTCGGGCGGGCACTCGACTCTCGCCGCGCGCGGCTCACCGCTGATCGCTGCGAAGGTCATTACCATCCCCCCAGGCGGTTCCAGGTGAACACATCACCAATCGCGCGAGGCACCCCATGCTCTGGTTGATCGCCTATGTGATCGCACTGATCGCGGCGGCGGGCATCCTGTCCGAGCGATCGCGAGCGCCCGTTCGGGCCAGGGTTGTGTTCGCCCTTGCCGTTCTCGCGGCGCCCTTCGTGCTGAAGGCGTCTGGCCGGATGCTTCTGGGGGATGAGCCCCATGACCTGATCGCGGCCCAGCTTGGGCTTCTGTCATACGTCATCGGCCCTATTCTGGTGGCCTGGTACTTCCTGTATCGCTATCCGCTGCCGACATCCGCACGGCATGCCCCGAAACTGAAGAGCTTTCGTCTGGCGGTTGGCGCCTGGCATCGCCATATCCTCTTTCTTGGCTTCATGGCCTTCGTCGTGGTCGGGATAGGCGCCACATATAACCCGCTCACGCAATGGGCGTACGACCGCGTTGGGCAGCACAACCTCGAAAACGAGGTAGTCCGGGCCAAGCTGGCGGACCAGCACTTCGATATCCCGATGCGATATTTCGTGATTGATGCGTACGTGCCGCGTGGATACTGGCCGAGGGCCAAGAATCACCGGGTTGAGGTGGGCGCCCTGAGCGTCTACGTCCTGTTGCCGGACCTGCGACCCTTCTATCCCGAAGAGGAACATCTCTGGAATCTGGAGGGTGGCGGTCGCGGGGACCGGATTCGTGTGACGATCCGGGAGGATGATTTTTCCAAATCCAACGTAAAGACCTTACGAGCGCGGGCCGCCGAATCAGGGGAGCCCCTCGCCCCGGATACGGCAAAGACGTATGGCGTTGATCTGCACGATGAGGATGTGGAGGCTTTTGTGTACGTCCGCAGTCTCCGCCTTTTTCCACGCGATGAATCCGAAGCGTGGTTTATCACCTGCACGAGTCCGGAGGACGTCCCTTCGCCCGGTTGCCGGATGAAGACTCCGTTCCGTCCCGACATCGCGCTGGAAAAGACCTTCGGCCTCGAACACCTCCCCGATTGGCGCCGCATCGCGACCAAGAGCGAGCGACTGGTGGATTCTCTGGCGGTCGAGGGGGTCGACCCATGATGACCCCCAGGCGCCTTTACGCCTTTGATGTCGAATGGTTCGCGCTCGGCTTTATGCGGTGGCCCAGCCGAAAGGCGGCCCCACGGAAACCGGGGCAGGGGTCATGAGCGTCGCCGACCTGATGGGATCAGTGCTCATCGCCCTGATTCCCATGGTGGTTGCCATTGTTGCGGCCATTGGGGTGCTGATTGCCGTGCGTCGTGCGTCGGCTGCCGTCAGGATCGGCTATGCCCTGCTCGTACTGGCCCTGCCGGTGGCCGTGATGCTGGGGTTCATGCTCCTTCTGGAAGAGTATGCGCGCGAGGTGTCCACGGGGCTGCCGTTGGCCCTGTTCGCGTTCATTGGCATTCCGCTGATGGTCGTCTGGTGGTTTCGGCGGCACCACCCAGTGCGGTTGGAGACGGGCGCGCCCGCCGACCCCGCCGACCCCGCACCGCGCAGCTTCCGCCTTACGTTTCGCTACTGGCGGCTGGAGCTGGCCCTCGTAGCCCTGCTGGTGCTGGTCGTCTTCACGGAGAACCCGGTCTCGCGCGTGATCAATGACTATGCGGGCCGGATTCACCTGAAGGTCGCAACGGCGCACTTCGACTTGTCAGGCCACAAGTTCGATGTGCCGGTGCGGTTTTTCTACTTTGTCCATGAAGAGCTGGGCCACTGGCCGCGCCCCAGAGAGGGGCGACATGAACCGGCGACCCTCCCGTTGAGCACTCTCCTGCCGGATCTGCGGCCTTATCACCACGAAGACCGGGATCGCTGGACCCGGGGTGACGACGCCCTCGGAGACCGGGTGGAAATCATGCTCTTGAACGAACCGCCTCCCGGGTTTATTGGCCCGATGGGGCGGCTTGCAAGGGAGAACCCGCAGGGCGGCCGGGCATCCGATGATGGCCTCGTCATGTTCGAGATCGATCCACAGGAGACCGACCCGAAGGGCCCGGGTTCGTCGTCGCTTTTTGTCCCCGAGGACGCATCAAAGGACCTCGTAATCCGGTGTACCCCGCCAGGCGAGCAGCCCGCTTCTGAATGCATGGCCATGACCGCCTTTCGCGACGATCTCGCATTGACCTATCGCTTCAGCCTCGAGCACCTTCCGGACTGGAACCGGATTGATCGCGAGATTCGGCAGCTCCTGGACTCCCTTTCGGTCGAGGGCAACGCGCCATGAGACCTTCCGCGCGTCTTCCCATCCCCCATGATCGGCTATCCCGTTTCACTCTCGACCCCGTCTTCGTGATCTGGGCACAGAATCGGGGCGTCGACTCATGACGCGTCAGGCGAAGCCACGCAAGCCCTTTTTCGATTCCCGAAAGCTCGGAGCCTTTGGCCCCGTGTTCTGGGTGCCTCTGGTTGTGACAGTCCTGGTTTCGCAGGTGGGCCTCGCAGGGGAGACAGGTATCGCTACGGCCGTTCGGTGGCTTTCTGACGGGGTTGCCGACGGGCTCCCCATGATCGACACGATTGCTGAATCCCGTCGGGACACCGAGGGCATCCGGGCAGCCCTGGCGGCAGCCATCGCATTTCAGCCGTTTCTGTTCGTTTACCTGCTTTTCAGGATGTCCAGGTCCGTACGCCCGGAGCGGCCTTCCGGGCTGGCGCTTCTGAAGCTAATTGGATCGCTCACCTGGTTCTTTGCGTTTTTTGCGTTTGTCGTCTTCGCCTACCTGTATGCCGTCCTGCCAGCGGCAGGGCCTGGTCCATCGGGTCGCATGACCGAAAACCTTGATCCTCTGTTCGAGATACCGGCGGTCGCGGCGACCTCCCTCTTTTTCGTGCTGCACTTGTCCACGACGATGGCTTCCGCGTGGCTCTTTATGCTGGGAACCCTGGCGAGCGATTCGTTTTCGGCGAGCGGGAAGAACCGGGGAAGGGGCGCATGAGTGGCGCCGGCCGGCTGGCCCTGATTGTGGTCGTCCTGGCCGCGATCTGGCTGGCGGGTTCCGCCCTGTGGTCGGGCCTCGCGCGGCCCTGGTTCGCCGAGGTGGGGGTGTTCGACGCCTTGCACGAGATCTATGGCGAGCCGCCACGGCTCGAGATCCAGGAATTTTCGCCTCCGATCCGCAAGGCCAACATCAACGGCGTGCCGATTGCGATCCCGTCCAACTATCTCGCGCTGGTCGGCATCGAATACAAGGACCAGAGCATCTGGGCGCCGCGGAATCCGGATACGCCGACGCCCGATGAGCGCACCCTCGAGGACGATGCGCAGGCCTTCTCCCTATACGTTCGCTGGCCAGACATGGCCCCGAGAAGCCCGGAGACACAGTCCAGTTTCTGGACCAGGGATGACCCTGACGGCGACATCTGGCTGTTAGTCGGGGTGGTGGCGATTTCCGGTTTTCGTCGCGATGGCCAGTTTTCGTATGAACTCCGCCGCGAGCATGGTGACTGGGCGCCCGTTGTCCGAGGGGTGATTGAGCGGCTCGACGAAGGTGAGCGAATAACGAATGAGTGGGATGAGGAAAAAGGCCGCTACCGATGTCTGAAAGATGTTCGGTACGAAATGCGCGGAACGGATTCCGAAACCGGGCTCCAATGGGCCGAGCCCGTGGGGCCTGGGACGGAGAACTTTGAACTATGGAATCAGACCCTTTACTGGAAGGGTGATCTCGATGATGTCGTGACTGATTACTTTCGGTGCCAGACCGGGAATATGGTCAAACCTCGATTCGTTCATACGTGTCATTACAATTTCACCATTCCTGAATGGGGCGCCAGCGTTTCTTTTCGGTACCCGCGCTCCAGGCTCCCCGAATGGCGCGAAATGAAGGCGGCTGTGCGCGATCTCATTCTGGGCCTTGAGGTGGACTCCGTGGAGAACGCAGAAGGGGGCCCGTGAGCGTTCGTGAATCGCTCATCGAGCTTCTGACGAAATACCCCGGGCCGACAGAGGCCGAGGCCCGGCGTTGGCGGTACGCCCTGATGGCAATGGGTGCGTTCGCGCTTCTCGCCGAAGGGGTCCTCGTCTACATCCTTTATTACATGGACCCTGCAGCGCCGCCATTCTGGCTGGCCGCTCCGGCGGGGTGGCTATGGGAGCATGTTCCCGCCGCGCGTGGGTTCACGAACAGCTCCTACGGCCTTCGCGCACAGATGCCGTACGTATTTGTGGTGTTTTTCGTCTTGGTGGTCGCTACTGCTGCGCTGGTAGCCTGCTGTAATCGCCGCGGATCGATCTTCGGCATGGCAGTCAATTTTCTCCAAGAGGGGATCTTTAGGCAGGGGGTTATCCTCGTCGCGGTGCCCATCGTGTACTACGCCGTTGCCTTTTTCGTCCTTTCTTCCGATCCGGAGGCGGTTTCGAGCCCGAGTGAGCGATCGTACCGGCATTACGGTTTGTTTTTCGAGACAGAGATGGGTGTTGTGACTGCCTGGGTGCCGCTGGCCTTGTTCTGCGGTTCCTTCATCGGGGTCCATCTCTCGATGATCGCGGAGATTCCGAGGCTTCTCAGGGCCGCCCGCGTTGGTTGACCTCCCTTGCTAGCGGATCCAGGAAGGTAATCGTCCATGCACACCGTGGCTTACTTTTCGCTATGACTGTCTTTTCTTTTTGTCTGGGCGGCCCTTTTCAGCCTGATCATTCTTGGGTCCCGTAGACGCGCTGGCCTGGGGGCGCGGATGTCCTACGCGGGTCTGACCTTGCTGGCCCCGTTTGTGGTGTTCTTCCTGGGGGCTCTGGGTGTCTGGTATGCGCCCGAAGGCGTGCCACGATGGCTCGAGATGACGTTGGCGTTCTACCTCCCGCTTGTGACGCCGTATATGGTCCGTGCCCTGTTCGTGTTTCGCCGGCCGGTTTATGCGTAACGGACCGCGCCTATTTCGGGGAGGGTTGAACATGCCGTGAAATGGGCGCTGAAGGCCGCCACCATTCTGCTGATGGTGTCGCCCTGTGGCCCCACGCCACGCGGGGAGTGGATGGAGGCGAGCCAAACTCGCCAGCGTCCCCCGCGTGAACTTGTTGGCCCTGCCGCTCGGGGTGGGGGACGGTTGGCAGGGCCGGGCTTTAGAGGATGTAGCGGGAGAGGTCTTCGTTTTCGACCAGGTCGCCGAGGCGTTCGTCGACGAAGCTGCGGTCGACCACGACGGCGCCGTCGACGTCCGGGGCGCGGTAGGCGACGTCCTGCAGCAGGCGTTCGAGCACGGTGTGCAGGCGGCGGGCGCCGATGTTCTCGGTGCGTGCGTTCACGTCGTGGGCGATCTCGGCCAGGCGGCGCACGCCGTCTTCCTCGAAGCGCAGTTCCACGCCTTCGGTCTTCATCAGTTCGGTGTACTGCTCGGTCAGCGAGGCGGTCGGCTCGGTCAGGATGCGCACGAAGGCGTCCACCGATAGCGGGCCCAGCTCGACGCGGATCGGGAGTCGGCCCTGCAGCTCCGGTACCAGGTCGGACGGCTTGGACAGGTGGAAGGCGCCGGAGGCGATGAACAGGATGTGGTCGGTGCGCACCATGCCCAGCTTGGTGGAGACGGTGGTGCCCTCGATCAGCGGCAGCAGGTCGCGCTGCACGCCCTCGCGCGAGACCTCGCCGCTGCTGCCCTTGTCGCTGCCCTTGGCGACCTTGTCGATCTCGTCGAGAAAGACGATGCCGCTTTGTTCGACGCGGTCGATCGCCTGCAGCTTCAGCTCTTCTTCGTTGATCAGGCGCGCGGCCTCTTCCTCGATCAGCAGCTTGCGTGCCTCGGCGATCTTCAGCCGACGCGAGCGGGTCTTCTGGCCGCCAATGTTCTGGAACATCGACTGCAGCTGGCTGGCCATCTCTTCCATGCCCGGCGGGGTCATGATCTCCACGCCGTGCGGGTTCTGCTGCACCTCGATGTCGATCTCGCGCTCGTCCAGGTCGCCCTCGCGCAGGCGCTTGCGCAGCTTCTGGCGGGTGTCGCTGTTGGAGTCGTCCTGCGCGGATTCGGTGAAGCCGGCGTTGCGCGGGCGCGGCAGCAGGGCATCGAGGATGCGCTCTTCCGCCGCGTCTTCGGCCTTGACGCGGTTCTCCTTGATGGCTTCGTCGCGCAGCTGCTTGACCGCGGCCTCGGCGAGGTCGCGGATGATCGATTCGACATCGCGGCCGACATAGCCGACCTCGGTGAACTTGGTCGCCTCGATCTTGATGAACGGCGCGCGGGCCAGCTTGGCCAGGCGCCGGGCGATCTCGGTCTTGCCGACACCGGTCGGGCCGATCATCAGGATGTTTTTGGGGGTGACCTCGGGCTGCAGCTCCGGCGGCAGCTGGCGGCGGCGCCAGCGGTTGCGCAGGGCAATGGCGACGGAGCGCTTGGCCTCGTCCTGGCCGATGATGTAGCGGTCCAGTTCCTGGACGATCTCGCGGGGGGTCATGTCGGTCATGGCAAAAGGGGCCTTGGTCGAATCGTTCGTGTGGGGCCGGGCGCGTTATTCCGCGTCCAGGCTCTCCAGCGTGAGGTTGTGATTGGTGTACACGCAGATGTCGGCGGCGATGTTCAGCGACTTCTCCACGATGTCGCGGGCCGACAGGTCGGTGTTCTGCAACAGGGCCTGGGCGGAGGCCTGGGCGTACGGACCGCCGGAGCCGATCGCGATCAGCGCGTTTTCCGGCTCGATCACGTCGCCGTTACCGGAGATCACGAAGGAGCTCTCGCGGTCGGACACGGCCAGCAGGGCCTCCAGCCGGCGCAGGGCGCGGTCGGTGCGCCAGTCCTTGGCCAGCTCGACCGCGGAGCGGGTGAGGTTGCCGGAGTGCTTCTCCAGCATGCCCTCGAAGCGTTCGAACAGGGTGAAGGCATCGGCCGTGCCGCCGGCAAAGCCGGCCAGGATGCGGTCGTGGTAGACGCGGCGCACCTTGCGCGCGTTGCCCTTCATCACGGTGTTGCCAAGCGATACCTGGCCGTCGCCCCCGAGGGTGACGGCGCCGTCCTTGCGGACGCAGACGATGGTGGTGCCGCGAAACTGTTCCACGGGCGCTCTCCTTATGTGCTGCGGTCGGGGTCCGCCGCCTGCCTCGTTGCTCTGCGAGACCGCCAGGGGCTGCTCGCACTACTAGGGAGTCAGGCTCTGGCGACGCCCGAGGTTTTTGCGGTCCGGAAGCGGTTGGGTCCCGGTCGTTGCTGTTGGTTCCCCGCCCGGAGAAAGCTGGACTCAGCGTTTGCCTGGCGAACGGTCTCTCCGGGCACGCGGGTGGGCGGCATCATACACCTGTGCCAGGTGCTGGTAGTCGAGATGGGTATAGATCTGGGTGGTTTCAAGGTTGGCGTGACCAAGAAGTTCCTGAATGGCTCGCAAATCACCGCTCGATTCCAGCAGGTGGCTGGCGAAGGCATGGCGCAGCCGGTGCGGATGCAGGCGGACGTCCAGCCCGGCGCGCCGGCCGGCCTCGGCCACGCGGCGCTGCACTGCGCGGTTGCCGATGCGGGCGCCGCGCCGGGTCACGAACAGGGCACGTTCGCCGGGCGCGGCCCAGTCGCCACGGCGCTCAAGCCACGTGCGGATCGCGTCACGGGCTACCCGTCCTACCGGGACGCTGCGTTCGCGCCGGCCCTTGCCGAGTACCCGCACCAGCCCGGTATCGAGGTCGAGATCCGTCAGGTCCAGCCCGGTCAGTTCCGACAGGCGTAGCCCGGAGGAATACAGCAGCTCCAGCATGGCCTGGTCGCGGGCGGCCAGGATCGGGTCGAGGTCCTCGGCCGGGGTCAGGGCCTGCTGGGTCTGGTCGACGTCGAGATCGCGCGGCAAGGCGCGCCCCGCGCGCGGTCCGCGCAGGCCGGCGGCCGGGTTGGCCGGCATGCGGCGGTGTTCGACCTGATAGGCGAAGAAGCCACGGGCGGCGGACAGGAAGCGCTGGATGGAGCGCGGGTGGCGGCCCTGGCGGGCGAGCTGTCCGGCGATGCGGCGCATATCCGCGGCCTTGAGGTCGGCCCACGGGCCCGTGTGCAGGCTGCGCAGGCGATTCAGGTCGCGCCGGTAGGCATTGACGGTATGCGGCGAATGGCCGCGAACATCGCGTAAGTGGCCGAGAAAGGCCGCGATGTCCGCATCCTGTGGCGGGTCGGAATCGGTCGCCGCCTCAGGCGGCGGCGTGCGTCCGCTCGACATGGCAGCGGATCGATTCGGCCAGCAGGTCGCCGATATGGGTGACGAAGTAGGTGCCCATGTCGGGCTGGAAGCGATCCACGGAGTCGCTGGCCAGGCCCAGTACCCCGATGCGGTCGGACTCGTCGCCCAGGGGCATCAGGATCGCGGAGCCGATGCCGTCGGCCGAATCGAACAGCACGTCCAGCATCTCGCCCGGCACACGGCCGCACTGGGCCTTGCCGCGCGCGAACAGCGGGTCGAACGTGCTCAGCTCGCCGGACTCCAGGGCGTGCAGGTCGTCCACCTCGCGGTCGGCCAGGCGGATGCTGACGCGCTCGGCACCCAGTTCGTTGCGCAGGGCGTCCTGGGTCAGTGCCAGCACGGCATCCAGGTTCTCGGCGCGCATCAGGGTCTTGGCCAGTTCGTGGAGGTGCTGGCCCATGCGCTCGTTGTCACGGGCGCGTTCGACCAGCTCGCCCATGTGCTGCTCCATCGCGCGGTGTTTCTCGCGCAGCAGGGCTACCTGGCGCTCCAGCAGCGACACCGCCCCGCCGGCCGGATGCGGCAGGCGCAGGATGTCCAGCAGCGGCAGGTGGTCCTGGAAGAAATCCGGGTGATCGCGCAGATAGGCCTCGACGTCGGCCGCGTTGATCGTTTGGTTGTTCTTGTCGTCCGTCGCCTGCGTCTTGGGGGCCTTCTTGGCAGCAGAGGCGTTGGAGGATTGCCCAGTCATAGATCGATCCAGCCGTTGAAAACCGTGGTGGCCGGTCCGGTTAGCCAAACCGGGGCCTCGGCCTGTGCGTTCCAGCTTAGCACAAGGGTACCGCCCGGCAGCGAGACTTCAACCTCGTCGTCGACCAGGTCGCGCCGGCGCAGGATGGCCATCGCGGCGGCCGCGCCGCTGCCGCAGGCCAGCGTCTCTCCGACCCCGCGCTCGAAGACCCGCAGGTCCACATGGCCGCGATCGCGCAGTGCGGCGAAGCCGACATTCACGCGGCGCGGGAAGCACTCATGCCGTTCGATCAGTGGCCCGACCTCGGTCACGGGGGCGCTTGCGACGTCGTCCACCAGCAGCACCGCATGGGGGTTACCCATGGACACCGCGCCCAGCGTGATCGCGTGGCCCTGTACGTCCAGGGTGTAGGCGTCGGCCTCGTGTTCGGCGACCAGCGGGATCTGTTCGGGCGCGAACACTGGCCGCCCCATGTTGACCCGCACGCGCTCGTCGCCCTCGACATGCAGCACGATCCGCCCGCCCAGGGTCTCGACCGGGATCTCGCGGGCCTCGGTCAGGCCCTGCTCGCGCACGAAGCGGGCGAAGCAGCGCGCACCGTTGCCGCACTGCTCCACCTCGGAGCCATCGGCGTTGAAGATGCGGTAGCGGAACAGGGCCTGCGCCGGGTCGCCCGGGGGCTCCACCAGCAGGATCTGGTCGCAACCGATGCCGAAGTGGCGATCCGCCAGGTGGCGCAGCGCTGCCTCGTCCAGGTGGACGTTCTGACGCGTGCTGTCGATGACGACGAAGTCATTGCCCAGCCCGTGCATCTTGGTGAATTCCAGGCGCATCAGGCGGCCTCCGGTAGATGCCCGAAGATGATCATGTGCCGGTCCGAGGTGGCGCGCACGGTGAAGCCGTCGAGTCCGGCGGCGGCCAGTTGTTCGCGGACCTCGTCGGGCGTGAAGGCCGCGTGCAGCGAGTGTTCGAAGTCGCGCCGCAGCACGTCCGGGTCCTCGGCCGCGTACTGCGCGACCAGGGCCTTGACCGCTTCTTCCGAGTCGGGCCGTCGCAGGTCCATGACGAACACGGCTGCGCCGGGCGCCCCATCGTGGCGGATGGCCTGCCACAGTACCGAGGGCTCATGCAGGTGATGCAGCAGGGAGTTGCTGATAATCGTGGCATACGGGGCGCGCGGGCCGCGCGCCTCGGGCAGGCAGCCCTCGGCCAGATGGACCCGCTGCGCGGCCGGGTGGCCGGCCATTAGTGCGTCACCGGCGGCCAGCATCGCGGGCGCCCCGTCGAGGCCATCGACCTCGCAGGCGGGGTAGCGCGCCGCGAAGCGCAGCGAGACATCGCCCGGACCACAGCCGAGGTCGAGCACGGGGCCGGTGACCGGGCCCGGGAAGGCCTCGGCGAAGGCGTCCACGAAGCCCTCGTGCGGGGTGGCGAAGTCGGCCTCGGCATAGGCGCGGGCCTGCTCCGGCTCCAGCATCAGCTCCGGTTCCGGGCGGCGCGGGATCACGGGTCCACGCTCCCGGGTGGATCGTCGTCGTCCGGATCCTGGGGCAGCATGCTCTCGCGCATCATCAGGTGATCGACCTGCTCGCGGCGGTTGATGACCTGGAAGTGGTCGCCGTCGACCATGATCTCCGGCGGGCGCGGGCGCGAGTTGTAGTTGCCGGCCATCACGTAGCCGTAGGCCCCGGCCGAGCGCACGGCCAGCAGGTCGCCTGCGGCCAGCACCAGTTCGCGCTCGCGGCCGAGGAAGTCGCCGGTCTCGCAGACCGGGCCGACGATGTCGTAGGTGCGGGGCTCGGTGTCCTTGCGCTGCACAACCGGGACGATCTCCTGCCAGGCGCCGTACAGGGCCGGGCGCAGCAGGTCGTTCATCGCGCCGTCGACGATCGCGAAGTCGTGGGCCTCGGTGTGCTTCAGGTACTCCACCCGGGTCAGGAACACGCCGGCGTTCGCCGCGATCGCGCGGCCCGGCTCCAGCAGCACCTTCAGCGGGCGCTCGCCCATTACTTCGCGCAGGGCGCTGGCCCAGGCGTCCGGCTCCGGCGGCGTCTCGTCGCGGTAGCGCACGCCCAGCCCGCCGCCGACATCGATGTGTTCGAGTTCGATGCCGTCTGCGGCCAGCTGGTCGACCAGTGCCAGCACCCGCTTGAGGGCATCGGTGAACGGGTCGATGCGGGTCAGCTGCGAGCCGATATGGAAATCGACACCGGTGGCCTCCAGGTGCTGGCTGTCGCGCACCCGGGCATACAGCGCCGGCGCCTCCTCGATGGCGACGCCGAACTTGTTCTCGCGCAGGCCGGTGGCGATATAGGGATGGGTCTCGGCATCGACATCCGGATTGACCCGGATCGAGACCGGCGCGGCCACGCCCATCTCGGCGGCCACAGACTCCAGCCGTTCCAGCTCGGGGGCGGACTCGACATTGAAGCAGTGGATGCCGACCTGCAGCGCCCGGCGCATCTCGGCCGCGGTCTTGCCGACGCCGGAGAACACGATCTTGGCCGGGTCGCCGCCGGCGCGCAGCACGCGTTCTAGTTCGCCGCCGGAGACGATGTCGAAGCCGGCGCCCAGGCGCGCGAGCACGTTCAGCACCCCCAGCGCGGAGTTCGCCTTCACCGCGAAGCAGACCTGGTGCGGGGTGCCGATCAGGGCCTCGCTGAACGCGCGATAATGCCGCTCCAGCGTGGCGCGGGAATAAACGTAGGCGGGCGTGCCCACCAGTTCGGCGAGGCCGTCGAGGGCGACGCCTTCGCAATGCAGGGTGTCGCCGTGGTAGTCGAAATAGTCCATTCAGCGGCGCTCCTCGGCGGGGTCGTCATCATCGGGCAGGTAGAGGTCGCCCTTCTGTCCGCAGGAGGCAAGCATCTGCATCGTGCCAAGCACGACCACGACCGCAATCAGGAGCCACTGGGCCTTGCATGAGCGCATGTTCGTTCCGGGGTGTCGTTGCAATGAGGGCCGATAGTGTGCCATTGATACGGCGCTGGCTTCAGGTCCATCCGTTGCCATTCACCCGATTTTGAACCCTTGGTGATCCGTTCATCATCGATTCAGCGAACTTTGGGAGGATGAACCTGCCAGACCAGCGAAAGACCACTGTAGCTGGTCAGCGATGGAGCCCGGCCCCGCGGAATAGAACCCCCGGGGTCGCCGTCCAAAGCAACAGGCGTTAGCGCGGGTAACCGCCAAAACGCCGCCGGATAATCCGGAATTGACCCAAAAAGATGAGAGGAGATCTCCATGATTAGCACCAAGCGTCGTGTCTTCCTGAAAGGCACTCTCGCCGCCGGCACTGTCGGCGTGGCTGTTGGGGCTGGCCTGCTGGCTCCGAGCAAGCTGCTGGCCGCCTGGCCGTCTGAAATGTTCGAGGCCGAGGGCCTGGAAGCCGCGATGGAAGCCGCGCTCGGCTCCAGCGATATCCCGGACAGCGACGACATCGACCTGAGCGCCCCGGAAATCGCCGAAAACGGCGCCGTGGTCCCGGTTTCTGTCGAAACCACGATGGACGATGTCAGCGAGATCGCCATCTTCGCCGAAGAAAACGACTTCTCCGCGACCGCCCATTACGTCCTGGCCTCCGGCACCAAGCCGAAAATCTCCGGCCGTATCCGTCTGGGCGAGTCCTCGAATGTCGTAGCGGCCGTGAAGTCCGGCGACAACTGGTACAAGACGGTCCGCGAAGTGAAGGTCACGGTCGGTGGCTGCGGCGGTTAAGCCGCGCGCCCCTATCGCTGATCGAACCCTATTGGAGGAATAAGATATGTCTATTCGAGTTCGCGCCCAGGAAAGTAACGGCGTTATCAATGTCCGCGCTCTGATGAGCCACGACATGCTGGTCCCGGATGATGACGGTGGCCCGCACTTCATCGAGACCGTGGAAATCAAGCGTAACGGCGAAGACGCCGTGACCGCCCACTGGAACTTCACCGTCTCCCGCAACCCGTTCCTGCAGTGCGAGTTTGACGGGTCTGCCGGTGACACCGTGTCCGTCTCCTGGACGGACAACAAGGGTGAATCCGATTCGACCGAAGTCGAAGTCGGCTAAGGAGGCCCTGCTTCCTGAAGTCCAGCCGGGGCCCTCGGGTCCCGGCTTTTTTTTACCCAACGCATGGCGAACGGAGCTTGCGGTTCGCCGTGCGTACCGGGGCGCGGCCAGCCTTGCTACACTGGGACTTTGCCGCCTTGAATCGGGATCATGACTGAACGTACCGCTAGCGTCCGCCGCGACACCCTGGAGACCCAGATCGCCGTCGAAATCAATCTCGACGGCACGGGCACGAGCCAACTGGAAACGGGTGTCCCTTTCCTCGATCACATGCTTGACCAGGTAGCACGCCATGGCATGGTCGATCTGTCCGTGCGTGCGCAGGGCGACCTGCACATTGACGCGCATCACACGGTCGAGGATGTCGGCATCACGCTCGGGCAGGCGCTGGCGAAGGCCCTGGGGGACAAGAAGGGCATTCGTCGCTACGGCCACGCCTACGTGCCCCTGGACGAGGCCCTGGCACGGGTGGTGATCGATTTTTCCGGACGCCCGGGGCTGGAGATGCACGCCGACTTCCGGCGCTCGCACATCGGCGAGTTCGATGTCGATCTCTTCCACGAGTTTTTCCAGGGGCTGGTCAACCACGCCTGGATGACGCTGCACATCGACAGCATTCGCGGGGACAACGCGCACCACGTGGCCGAGACCATCTTCAAGGCCTTCGGGCGTGCCCTGCGCATGGCGGCCGAGGGTGACCCGCGCGCGGAGGGAATGACTCCATCGACCAAGGGCAGCCTCTAACGCGAATCACTGAAGGGATTCCTCCACCATGGAAACAATTGCCGTCATTGACTACGGCATGGGTAACCTGCACTCGGTGGTTCGCGCGCTCGAGCACGAGGCCGATATCGGCCAGCGCGTGCTGCTGACGGACGACCCCGACACCCTGCGCGAGGCCGACCGCCTGGTCTTTCCGGGGCAGGGGGCGGCCGGTGATGCGATGCAGGCGCTCGGCAGCCGCGGACTCGACCGTCTGTTGCCCGCGCTGACCGCGGATCGGCCTTTTCTCGGTCTTTGCCTGGGGCAGCAGATTCTCATGCAGCACAGCGAGGAGAGCGGGGGTGTCGATCTTCTGGGCATACTGCCGGGGCGCGTCGCGCGCTTTCCGGAACGCGAGGGCCCGGAGGGCCGCCCTCTGAAGATCCCGCACATGGGGTGGAACCGGGTCCTGCCGGCCGGCGATCATCCTTTGTGGCACGGCTTGCCCGAGACCCCGTGGTTCTATTTTGTACACAGCTATCGCGTGTTGCCGGAGAACGAGGCGGATGTCGCCGGGCGCACCGATTATGGCGAGACCTTTGCCTCGGCACTGGCACGGGGTCCGCTGTTTACCATGCAGTGCCACCCGGAGAAGAGCGCCGCCTGCGGGCTGCGCCTGTTGCACAACTTTCTGCGCTGGGACGGTGAGGGTCCCGGGGCCGTGTGAGGAGTCGAAGATGCTGGTCATACCCGCAATCGATCTGAAGGAAGGCAAGTGCGTGCGCCTGCGCCAGGGCAAGATGGAGGATTCCACTGTGTTCGGCGAAGACCCGGTGGAGATGGCCCGGCGCTGGGTGGATGCCGGGGCCGAGCGCCTGCACATCGTCGACCTGGATGGCGCCTTCGCCGGCCATCCGCGTAACGCCGAGGCCGTGCACGCGATCGCCGAGGCCTTCCCCGATCTGCCGATCCAGATCGGTGGCGGGGTTCGCGACGAGGATACCGTGCAGGCCTACCTGGACGCCGGGGTGGAGTTCGTGATCATCGGCACCCGGGCGGTGAGCGCGCCGCACTTCGTCAATGATCTGTGCCTGGAGTTTCCCGGGCGCATCATCGTGGGGCTGGACGCGAAGGACGGCAAGCTGGCGGTGGATGGCTGGTCGAAGCTGTCGCACCACGATGTGATCGACCTGGCCCAGCATTTCGAGGCGGATGGAGTGGTGGCCTTCGTCTATACCGATATCGCCCGCGACGGGATGATGAAGGGGCCCAATGTGGAGGCCACCGCTCGCCTTGCGAGTAACGTGCGTGTACCGGTGATTGCCTCCGGCGGCATCAGCTCGCTGGACGACCTGCGCAAGCTCGCCGAGAACGAGGAGGAGGGCATCACCGGTGCGATCGTCGGGCGTGCGCTGTACGAGGGTGCGTTTACGCTTGAAGAGGCACGCAAGGCGGCCTCCGGAGGCTGAGATGCTGGCCAAGCGCATCATCCCCTGCCTGGACGTCGATGCCGGCCGCGTCGTCAAGGGCGTGAACTTTGTGGGCATCCGCGACGCCGGCGACCCGGTCGAGATCGCGCGGCGCTACAACGCGCAGGGCGCGGACGAAATCACCTTCCTCGACATCACGGCCTCGAGTGACGATCGCGACACCATCCTGCATGTGGTCGAGGCTGTCGCACGCGAGGTCTTCATCCCGCTGACTGTCGGCGGTGGCGTACGCGCGGTCGAGGACATCCGCCGCCTGCTCAATGCCGGGGCCGACAAGGTCTCGATCAATACTGCTGCCGTGCACCGCCCGGAACTGGTGCGCGAGGCGGCCGACTGGGTCGGTAGCCAGTGCATCGTGGTCGCGATCGACGCCAAGCGCGTCAGCGCGGAAGGCGAGCCCCCCCGCTGGGAGGTATTTACCCACGGCGGGCGCCGGGAGACCGGTCTGGAAGTCGTCGAGTGGTCGCAGCGGATGGAGTCTCTCGGGGCCGGCGAGATCCTGCTGACCAGCATGGATCGAGATGGCACCCGGATCGGGTTCGATCTGGAGCTGACCCGGGCGGTCAGCGACGCGGTAGGCATACCGGTGATCGCCTCCGGTGGCGTGGGCGAGCTGCAGCACCTGGTCGAGGGCGTGACCGAGGGGCATGCCGATGCGGTGCTGGCGGCGAGCATCTTCCATTTCGGGCAGCACACGGTGGGCGAGGCCAAGGACGCGATGGCCGCGGCGGGCGTGCCCGTGCGGCCCAATGACGCCGGAGTGGCCGCCTGATGGCCGGGCGTGCGGCACAGGCACCGGCAGGTGACGAGCTCCTGAGCAAACTGGCCGAAGTGATCGAGCAGCGTCGCCAGGCCGACCCGGAGCAGTCCTATGTGGCGAAGCTCCATGCCCGGGGGCTCGACGAAATGCTGAAAAAGCTGGGCGAGGAGTCGGCGGAGACGATTATCGCTGGCAAGAACGAGGACAGCGATGCGCTAGTGTCGGAGATGGCTGACCTGTGGTTTCATAGCCTGGTCGTCCTCGCGGCCCGGGGCCGACACCCCGACGACGTCCTCGACGAGCTGGCGCGGCGCTTCGGGCTGTCAGGCGTCGCGGAAAAGGCCGCGCGACGGGCCAGCGGGCAGCGCTCCGATAAAAACGATAAATAAAACGCTGCGTATTGATTATGGGCCTGACGCCGTTCAGGCTTGATCTCAAAGTTGAATGATCTTGGAGAGAGTCCATGGGTATTGGTGGCATCAGCATCTGGCAACTTCTTATTATCCTGCTCATCGTCGTGCTGCTGTTCGGCACGAAGAAGCTGCGCAATATGGGCGGCGACGTCGGTTCCGCACTGAAGAACTTCCGGCAGGCGGTCAAGGACCCGGATGGCGAGAACAAGCAGGATGAAAACGCGGAAGGCCAGGATGGCGAGGCCCCCGAGGTCGAGGATCAGACCGGTGACAAGGGGCGTGTAGTCGACGGCGAGGCGAAGAAGAGCTCGGAGCAGGAGACCGAGACCTCGCAGTCGGACAAGAAATCCTGATCCGCGCCGTGCGCGGAATGGCCGGACTCGGGCGGCGCTAGCGCATGTTCGACATCGGTTTCTGGGAGATCATCATCATCGTGCTGGTCGCGCTGCTGGTCGTGGGGCCGGAGCGGCTGCCCGGCCTTGCGCGCGAGATCGGGCGCTGGGTCGGCAAGACCCGGCGTTTCGTGCACAGCGTGCGCTCGGACTTCGAGCAGGAGCTGCAGACCGAAGAGCTGCGCAAGATGCTCAAGAGCCAGGAACGCGAGATCCGTCAGCTCAAGGGCACGATGGAGGAGACCGAGAAGGATCTCCGCGAGGACCTCGAGGAAACCGAAAAGGACCTGCGCGAGGATATCGAAGGGAAACCCGCCAAGGGCAAGGGGCTGACGCAGGACCACCTGCGTGCCCTGGACGACCGGCGCACGGCGGCGGAAACGAAGGCGAAGAAGCCGGCTGTGCGTCCGCGCCGCACGGAGGATGCCGATGACGCGACGGGCGAGCCCGAGCCCGAGCAGCCCGAGGTACGCCGGGTACCAACCCGCTCGGGCATGGACGGCAACCTGATGACCGATGACCCGGCGCTGGCGGCTGAACGCAAGGCGCGTGCCGCGGACGGTGAGCGACCGAAACGCAAGAAGCCGGCGGTTCGCCCCCGGCGGACCGACAAGGTGGACGCTACCCCGGTCACCGACTCGGGGCGTGACCCGCATGACGGTGCAGACCGTCCGGATGCCGGCCCGGATCAGACCGGCGATTCCACCCACGACGACCAGGCCCCCGACAAGCACTCATGAGCAAGACCAAGCCGGAGGTCGAACCGAGTCCGGAGGCCACCGAAACCCTGCTCACGCACCTGATCGAGCTGCGTGACCGCATCCTCAGGATGTTCATCGCCATTCTGGTGGTGTTCCTGGTGCTGTTCCCGTTCGCCAACCCGATCTACACCTGGCTGGCGGATCCGCTGATGCAGCACCTGCCGGAAGGCACCAGCATGATCGCGATCGACGTGGCTGCGCCATTCCTGATTCCGTTCAAGCTGGTCCTGCTGTTGGCGGTGGTGATCAGCATCCCGTATCTGCTCTACCAGGTCTGGTCGTTTGTCGCTCCGGGGCTGTACAGCCACGAGAAGAACCTGGCCCTGCCGCTGGTGGCATCATCCACCATCCTGTTTTACCTCGGCATGGCCTTCGCCTACTTTGTGGTCTTCCCGCTGATCTTCGCCTTCTTTACGGCGACGGCGCCCGAGGGCGTAGCGGTGATGACCGATATCTCCCGCTATCTCGCCTTCGTGATCATGCTGTTTATCGCGTTCGGGATTGCGTTCGAGATGCCGGTGGCGACGATTCTGCTGGTCTCGCTGGGCGCGACAACACCCGAAAAGCTCGCCAAGAAGCGTCCCTACGTGATCGTGGGGGTATTCCTGGTCGGAATGGTGCTCACCCCGCCCGATATCATCTCGCAGACACTGCTGGCACTGCCGATGTGGTTGCTGTTCGAGATCGGTCTCGTTCTTTCGCGCATCATGGAGCGCAAGAAAGCCCGCGAGCGCCGCGAACGGGGGGGTGACGAGCCCGACGACTTGAGCGACGATTCGGGCGATGGCCCCGACGACCCGGGCGGCGGTCCCGGTGGCGGTGGCAAGGGTGCGACCGGCGCCCCCGACCGCAAGGGTTCGGCGGCTGCGGCCACGGGGGGCGCGGCAGCCTCCAGTGCTGGTGCTCGGGAAACCCCGGCCTCTGCGCGCGCCGGCTATACCCCAATGACTGACGACGAGATGGACGCCGAGCTGGATCGTATCGAGGCAGAGCAGGCCGAACTCCAGCGTCAGAGGGATGCCCGCAAGTCCGCGCAGGCGCCGACCGACGAAGCTCCCGAGACGGGTACGACGAAGGGTGGCGAGCCGCAAGAGCCAGCCAGTGACGATGTCCCGGATGAGGATGGGCCGTCGCAGGAGGACTATGACGAGGGCCGTTATCGCTAGCGGATTAATGTGACGGGATCCCTGTGGCGTCCATACGCGCATCGGAACTTGCTAAAATGCCCCGATAACCCATTGACCCAGGAAATGAACCCGCGATGGCCGACCCGCGTCCGACTCCCCGCCGCCCTGTTCTGCTCCTCATCATGGACGGGGTGGGTGTAAACCCCTCGAAGGTGAACAATGCCTATGCCGAGGCCAACACCCCCCGTCTCGACGAGTACCTGTCCACACATGCCCACACCACGCTGGATGCCTGTGGTCGTGCCGTTGGCCTGCCGGATGGGCAAATGGGCAACTCGGAGGTGGGGCACCTGACGCTCGGTGCCGGTACTGTGATCAACCAGGATCTCGTGCGCATCGACGACTCCATCGCCGATGGCTCCTTCTACGAGAATGATGCCCTGGTCAGTGCCGCACGTGCGGCCGCCAACAATGACCTGCCGCTCCACCTGATCGGGCTTGTCTCCGACGGCGGTGTGCATTCGCATATCCGCCATCTGCGGGCGCTGGTCGAGATCTGCCAGCACGAGGGCGCGCGTCCGATGGTGCACATGATCACCGACGGTCGTGATACGCCCCCGCGCTCCGCGCTCAATTACCTCGATCCGCTGGAAGAGGAACTGGCGAGCGCCGGTGGTGCCATCGCCACCGTTTGCGGCCGCTATTACGCGATGGATCGCGACAAGCGCTGGAATCGCACCGAAATGGCCTTCCGGGCAATCGCCTTTGCCGAGGGTGAACCCGCCGGTTCGGCGCGCGAGGCGATCGAGGCCGCCTATGCCGCTGGCGAGGATGACGAGTTCATCAAGCCAAGGATCATCAATGGCGGGGCCCCGCTCGGCCAGGATGCGGTCTGTGTGCTGTTCAACTTCCGCAACGATCGGCCGCGCCAGCTGACCGCCGCGCTGGGTCTGGACGACTTCGATGGTTTCGACCGTGGTGACTTCCGCCCGGTCGCAGAGATCTGTCTGACCGAATACGATCCGCGCTTTCTGTCGCCGATCGCCTTTCCGCCGGAGCGCCCCTCGACCACCCTGGGGAGTACCATCGCCTCTGCCGGCATCCCGCAGTTCCACTGTGCGGAGACCGAGAAGTACGCCCACGTCACGTTCTTCTTCAATGGCGGCAAGGAGGAGCCCTACGCTGGTGAACAGCGCGTGATGGTGCCCTCGCCGTCCGTGGATACCTACGACGAGCAGCCGGAAATGAGCGCGGTCGAAGTGGCCGACGAGACCATCCAGGCGATGGAGAGCGGGCGCTACGGCTTTATCCTGGTCAACTTTGCCAATGGCGACATGGTGGGCCACACGGCCAAGCGCGAGGCGTTGATCCAGGCGGTAGAGGCTCTCGACCGCGAGGTGGGGCGTGTGCTGGATGCGGCGAAGGAGGCCGGGTATTCCGCGATCGTGACTGCTGACCACGGTAACTGCGACGAGTACGTCGACCCGGTGACCGGCGATCCGCATACCCAGCACACGATCTACCCGGTGATGTGCATGATCACCGACTCGCAGCGCTGGCGTCTGCGCACCGGTGGTGGTCTGGCCGACGTGGCGCCGACCGTGCTGGAGCTGATGGGCGTGCCCAAGCCCGCTGCGATGGGTGGGGCCAGCCTGTTGCTCGAGGAAGTTCCGGAGCCCGCCTGAGGCCGACGATGCATACGCGCTACGCCGACATCCCGGCCTATGACACCAAGGACGGCTCCGAGATCCGCGAGCTGATGCATCCGGACAGCCACGGCAATGCGGCCCAGAGTCTGGCCGAAGCGATCGTGGAACCGGGTGCGACCACGCACCTGCATCGCCACGCGAAGACCGAGGAGCTCTACCACATCACCCGCGGACGGGGGGAGATGCGGCTCGGGGCGGAGACCTTCGAGGTGACGGTCGGGGATACCGTCTGTATCCATCCTGGTACCCCGCACAACATCCGCAACACCGGGGAAGAACCGCTGCACATCCTGTGCAGTTGCTCGCCGCCCTATTCGCACGACGACACCGAGCTCCTGTAGCCCGGACCGCGCTCGCTCAGGCCGGTGGGGTACGCTCCGAGCGTGACGACTCCGTCTCCTCCTCCAGTACCAGCGTGCGTTCGCTGTCGGATTGCGCCGACGGGTCCTGTCGGGCTGTCGGCCGCTGTTTCATGCGCGCCTCCAGCGAGTCCGCCATTGCGTTGTAGGCGGCGTAAACCCGCTCGAAGTCATCGCGCCGCCGGGCGCGGATGCGCGTGTCCAGCCGGCCCTGACCAGTCTGTTCCAGGGCGCCGCGCAGGGTGTCGAGTGGTGCCTGCAAGCGGCGCGCGAGTACGTAGGCGCCCAGCGATACCGCGAGCAGCGTGACCAGTGCGAGCAGCGTCAGGGCCAGCCACGTCGTCTGATTGGCGGCCCGCAGGGAGCGGGTCGAGAGCCCTACCTGCAGCCGCCCGATCTCCATCTCCTGAAACCGCACCGGCGACTCGAACACGATCATCTCGCGCCCCTCCGGGTCCTCTCTGGACCAGATCGCCTGCCCTCCGCGGCGAGCCAGTAACTGTTCGTCCGGGAGGGGCTCAAACGAATTGCCGAGCGAGGCGTCGTCGCTGCTCGCCACCACGCGTCCCCGGTGATCCGCCACGCTCAGCAGCGCGATCTCGCGATTGTCCTGCATGTCCTGCAGCCGCCCCTGTACGGCAATGGTGTCTTCCAGCAGCAGGTCCTCCGCGCTCTCCACCGCGATGATCTGCGCCAGTGTGGACCCGTAGTCGAAGGCGAGATCCGTGATGACCTCGTTCTGCTTGTGTTGTACCAGGGCTCCGGCGATCGTCAGGGTGATGGCCACCGTCGCTCCGAGGATTGCCGGCCAGCGCCACCGCAGCGGGATGACCCGACTCCCGGCGCCGGCCCGTTCGCGTTCCACGCGCTCTTCGTCGAGGCGTTGCAGGTCCACCAGCAGCTCCCCGGCTGACTGGTAGCGCTTCTCCGGCTGCTTCTCCAGCAGGCGTTCGACCAGCTCGATCAGCTCGGGCGGACAATCCCCCACAATGGGGCGCAAGGGCGGTGCCGGGTCGCGCACGACTCGGGTCAGCAGCCCTTCGACCTCGTGCCCGCGAAACGGTGTCGAGCCCGTGAGCAGCTCATACAGCACTACGCCCACCGAGTAGAGGTCCGCACGGGCGTCGGTGGGCAGGCCCTGCACCTGCTCGGGCGCCATGTAGTGGGGCGAGCCGGCGACGTAGCCATCGGAGTCGGCCCGCCAGGCCGGGTCATTCAGGGTCTGGGCAATGCCGAAGTCCATCACCTTGATGTTCACCGTGGCGCTGGTGACGATGATGTTCTCCGGCTTGATGTCGCGATGAACCACGCCATTGCGATGGGCGTAATCCAGTGCCTCGGTCAGCTGGATCGCGATCTTCAGCACGTTGCGCAGCAGCAGCGGGCGGAACTGCTCGGCAAATGCAGCGAGCGTGATCCCGTCCAGCAGCTCCATCGCGATGAACGGGCGATCATCGGACTCGCCGACATCGAAGATCGTCACGATCCCCGGGTGGGTCAGCGTGCCGGCCGCGCGCGCCTCGGCCACAAACCGGCGGCGGTACTCGGGCCGCCGGGCGTAGTCATCCTGCAGGCACTTGATCGCCAGCTCGCGGCGAATCTCCGGGTCGAAGCCGCGATAGATCACGGCCATGGCCCCGCGACCGATTTCCTCGCCTGCGTCGTAGCGACCGATCCGCTGCACGCCGGGCGGCCCGTTCAGGTGCTTTCGAGCAGGATGCGAGCGACCGCGGCGAGTACCAGGATCGCGACCGCCACGCCGATCCAGCGCCACGAAGACCGCCGCACGCCACGCGCGGGCACCGCCTCCGAGCCGTCGTCCCGGCGCCGGAAGATGAACTCTGCGCGCCCGAAGCGGACATGGTCGCCGTCATTCAGCGTGGCCTCGTGGACCTTGTGGTCGTTGACCCAGGTGCCGTTGGTCGAGAGCAGGTTGACCACCCGGCAGGCCCCGCCGTCGTTGACCAGCCAGGCGTGCTGCGACGAGACACTGCCTTCCTGCAGCACGATGTCATTGTCGCCCTGTCGGCCGACAGACTGCTTGCCGGGTTTGAGGGTCAGGCGTTGCTGACGGAAGGGTTCGGCCACGCCCACCAGCACGGGATGTCCACCAGGCGGCGTATGCGAGTGTTCGCCAGCGGCTTCGGTCTCGGGCAAGGCCGCGCCCTGGAACAGCATGGTCCCCTGCGGGCCACTGCGCTCGCGTTCACTGTCTCGTCCCTGATCGCTCATGCGGCCTCCATTGCGCAGCTGCGGTGTACCGCCCGAGTATGCCCTCCGCCCCGATGGCGAACAATGCGCGGCGCGCTGGTCAGCCTGCTATGCTCGAGACCGTTGCAATCCAACGGACAGGAGGACCGCATGGAAGCAGAATCGACAGGCAACCCGCAGCTTCGCGAGCTGATCGAGCCACTGGTTCGCGGCAAGTTCTGGATGCAGCTGATCGGTGTGATGCTGATCATCTCGGGCGTGCTCACCGCCCTGTCCATTGTCGGCATCCTGATCGCCTGGATCCCGATCTGGGCCGGCGTGGTGCTGATGCAGGCGGCGGGTGCCTCGCAGCGCGCCTTCGACAGCGCCGACCCGCTGGAGATCAAGTATGCGCTGAGCCGGCTGCGCATCTACTTCACCATCTTTGGCGTGCTGCTGCTGATCTACCTGATCCTGATGGTCGTCGGCATGCTGTTCGGCATCGGCGTCGGGATGATGGGGGTCGGCGGCATGGCCGAACACGTGCAGTAATACCGGGGGCACCTCCCCGCCGGAACGGTGTACGCGAACCGGCGCCGCGGCGGTCGGCCCCGGCAGCAAGGAACACAATCTTGGATATAGCAAGGCGACTGCGGATGCGGGCGGATCCGCTGTACGGGGAGTGCGAGGAGACACGGCAAGCGTTTACGAGCTGGCTGCGCACGACACGTATTCCGCAGGTCCGCTATATCGCGTTTCTGACGGCTGCACTGTATCTGCTGTATGCCGTCATCGAGCAGGCAGTCGCTGCCGATTCGTCGAGTCTGCGGCTACTGGCCCACGCAGTACTGGTGCCCGGCCTGTTGCTGTCCGTGGCAGCCATGAGTTTTCGTACGCGGTTCCAGCCGCCGATGTGGGCCCTGTTGACCGTGGCACCAGTGGTCGCGAATGCCGCCAACCTGGGGTTGAATGCGGGATCGCCCCAGTTCCTGGTCTTCGCTCCCGAAATTTATCTGAGCATCATGTGGACCTTTGCGATCTCCGGGCTGGCCCTGCGTCAGGCCGTCATCGCGGCCACCGCCATCGTCGCGCTAGTGATCGTGGCTGCGTCATACGCGCCCCTGGAGCCAGGCCTGCAGCAGCTGCATCTGTTCTGGGTGCTGGCCGCCTTCTCGTTCGGCTGTCTGAGTGCCTTTGTCCTGGAAAAGGCATACAAGCACACCTTCCTGCAACAACGTCAGCTGGCCCGCTCTGCGCAGACCGACGAACTGACCTCCCTGTGGAACCGTGCACATATCGAGCAGCTGTTCGAGGAGGAGCGTGCACGTAACGAGCGCTATGGCCAGCCGTTCTCGGTGATCCTGATCGACGTCGACCACTTCAAGGCCGTGAACGACACCTGGGGCCACAGTACTGGTGATGCGGTGCTGCGACAGTTTGCCGAGCTGCTGCGCCAGAATCTGCGCAAGGTGGATGCCATTGGCCGGATTGGTGGCGAGGAGTTCTTCGTGCTGCTGCCGCAAACCGATGTCGCGCAGGCGCAAGCGGCGGCCCGCGACCTCCAGTCCCGGATCAATGCCTTCGACTTCGACACGGCAGGCCGGCGGACGGCAAGCTTCGGCGTGACCGAATACCGTCCGGGTGAACGTATGGTCGACACCTTTGATCGGGCCGACCGGGCCCTGTACGCGGCCAAGAAGAACGGCCGCAACCGCATAGAGGTACGCTGATCAAGGAGAGTCGTACACAGGAGCGCCGGGCCCTGGATGCGGGCATGCCTCGCGGTGGGGCCATCAGGGCGAACACCGGGGCCGCGCTCCCGCTGCCGAGAGCGCTTGCAAGCCGCGTTGAGTCGGACCAGACGAGGACTGGAGGGCCGGGTCGTGCGTTACCGGGGCCCGAAGTGGAAGCGCAGCCCGGTGGCGATGAAATTCGAGCCGCTGGCATCGCTGACCACACCAAAGACGCCGGAACGGTGATGGATGCGCAGGAAGGCTTCCCAGGAACTGTCCCGCGACGCCGGTGGCGCGAAGGCGATTTCCGCCATCATGAACGCCTGGGTGCGGCTGGGGCGACTATCCTCGATGACCGGCTCGCCGAGGGCACGCGAGGGGCCAATGCCCCAGGCAGCCGAGGTGTCCACCAGGTGGTCCCAGGGAAAGCGGGTCCAGCGCAGGTTGGCGGCCGCGTTCAGTTCGAGGTGATCCTGCTGACCCCAGTGGCGGGCGACATTGATCTCGCCTTCGAGATGCAGATGGTCACCGAAGCGGTGCAGGCGACGGGAGAGGCCGACGGCCGCCAGGTGCGAGTCCTGCATCTCGGTCTGGAACCGGAGGATCTCGACGAAGCGGGTGTCGGTCCAGCGTGCGCCATAGGCGAAGACCGAGGTCTCCGCCCACTGCCGGGCCATCCCGTCTTCCTCGGCCGCGGCCGTTCCGACCTGGCAGACGGCCAGCACTGCGGCAAGGGCGCTGGCGCCACAACAGCAGCGGGTAGTCGCCATGCCGTAATCCTCCCGGCAACAGGTTGGTGCGGGGCGCAGTACAGAAAGGGTAGATGCCCCGCCTGCCTGGAGCCAGTGATCGGTTGCTCGTAACAGCCGTTCGGTAGCGTTTCCTTGCGATCCTGGTATCCGCTCTCGAATCCGGCTGGCCTGACCTGTCTGGTCAGCCAGATCTCGTTGCCTGGCCGTCAAGCCTTCCGGTAGATCTCCGCTCCGGTCTCCCGGAACTCGATGGCCTTCTCCTCAAGCCCCTTGTCCAGCGCCTCCTGTTCGGAGATGCCCTGGGCCGCGGCGTAGTCGCGCACGTCCTGGGTGATCTTCATCGAGCAGAAGTTCGGGCCGCACATGGAACAGAAGTGGGCGACCTTGTGCGCCTCCTTCGGCAGGGTCTCGTCGTGGAATTCGCGCGCGCGCTCCGGGTCCAGCGCCAGGTTGAACTGGTCCTCCCAGCGGAACTCGAAGCGCGCCTTGGACAGGGCGTTGTCCTGCAGCTGCGCGCCGGGGAAGCCCTTGGCCAGGTCGGCGGCGTGGGCGGCGATCTTGTAGGTGATGATGCCGTCGCGCACGTCCTGCTTGTTGGGCAGGCCCAGGTGTTCCTTGGGCGTCACGTAGCAGAGCATCGCGGTGCCGTACCAGCCGATGTTGGCCGCGCCGATGCCGGAGGTGATGTGGTCGTAGGCCGGGGCGATGTCGGTCACCAGCGGGCCGAGGGTGTAGAACGGGGCCTCGAAGCAGTCCTCCAGCTCCTTGTCGACGTTCTCCTTCACCTTCTGCAGCGGGACGTGGCCGGGGCCCTCGATCATCACCTGCACGTCGTGCGCCCAGGCCTTCTGCGTCAGCTCGCCCAGGGTCTCCAGCTCGCCGAACTGCGCGGCGTCGTTGGCGTCGGCCAGGCAGCCGGGGCGCAGGCCGTCCCCCAGCGAGAAGGAGACGTCGAACGCCTTCATGATCTCGCAGATCTCGTCGAAGTGGGTGTAGAGGAAGTTCTCCTGGTGATGCGCCAGGCACCACTTGGCCATGATCGAGCCGCCGCGGGAGACGATGCCGGTCACGCGGTCGGCGGTCAGCGGCACGTACTGCAGGCGCACGCCGGCGTGGATGGTGAAGTAGTCCACGCCCTGCTCGGCCTGCTCGATCAGGGTGTCGCGGAACAGCTCCCAGGTCAGATCCTCGGGCTTGCCGTCGACCTTCTCCAGCGCCTGGTAGATCGGCACGGTGCCGATCGGCACCGGCGAGTTCCGCAGGATCCACTCGCGGGTCTCGTGGATGTTCTTGCCAGTGGACAGGTCCATCAGGGTGTCGCCGCCCCAGCGCGCGGACCACACGAGCTTCTCCACCTCCTCCTCGATCGAGGAGGTGACCGCGGAGTTGCCGATGTTGGTGTTCACCTTCACCCGGAAGTTGCGGCCGATGATCATCGGCTCGAGCTCGGGGTGGTTGATGTTCGCCGGGATGATCGCGCGGCCGCGGGCGATCTCGTCGCGCACGAACTCGGGGGTGATCTCCTCGGGGATGGAGGCGCCGAACGACTCGCCGGCGTGCTGCCGGAGCAGCTTTCGGTAGCGCGGGTCGGCTCGCAGCTCTTGCAGGCGGTTGTTCTCGCGGATCGCGACGAACTCCATCTCCGGCGTGATGATGCCCTGACGGGCGTAGTGCATCTGCGAGACGTTCGCGCCGGCCTTCGCCCGGCGCGGTGGGCGGATGTGCTCGAAGCGCAGGCTGGCCAGTTCCGGATCGGCGGCGCGGGCGCGGCCGTACTCCGAGCTCGGGCCGTCCAGCCACTCGGTGTCCGCGCGTTCGTCGATCCAGCCACCACGCAGATCCGCCAGGCCGCGGTGCAGGTCGATGCTCGCCTCGGGGTCGGTGTAAGGCCCGGAAGTGTCGTAGACCGGGATCGGCGGGTTTTCTTCGGGCGTGCCGGAGGTCATCGTCGGGGTCTGCGCGACCTCGCGATACGGCACGCGGATGTCCGCGCGCGAACCCTCGACGTAACGCTTCTCGGAGTTCGGGAACGGGCGGGTGACCTCTGCGGAGACCTCGGCGGTCTTGCGGGCAAACGACTCGGGGATGGCGCTCATGATCGGACCTCTGCTGCTGTCGCGTGAGGCGAAGGGGGCGCGGGCAGGGCGATCGCGGGGCAGGGACCCCGGGTACAGCAGACCGTTGACCGAGCTTCCCTCCGCCGGTGTTAACCGGTTCAGGTGCGGGGAAACACGGACCAATGTACACGCTCGCGCTCGAGTCGCTTTTGCGTGCGAACAAGGCGCGGTGACTGCCGTGCAGTCATTCTGCACAAGGGAGCCGCAACGCAGTGCGCGCGCAAAAGCGGCCGAGCCCCTTGGGGTTGGTACCCCAGGTTCCCCGATCCTGCGTTGCACCGCTTGCGGGTAGAACCACTACCCGCTGCACGGCGCGCCTTGTCTCGGAAAACCTGGGGCACCAACGCGAGCGTGTACATTGGTCCGTGTTTCCCTAGGGGACTCTCTCAGCCCGACATGTGGTACGGGCACCCCCAGCTCTGGGCGACGATTGTAGCGCACGCGGCGCACATTCGCCTGCAGGTGACAGGGTATTGAGGGTTGTTTTGCGGTACATTAGGCCTTTGTGACATTCTTCGCGCCGCCATGAGCCCCAAGAACTTCGTCTTCGAACTGTTTGGTCGTTCGCCGGTGCGCCCCCTGCAGGCGCACATGGAGAAGGTGCGCGCCTGCATCGCCGAGCTCCCGCCCTTCATCGAGGCGATGGCCCGGGACGACTGGGACACTGCGCGCGTACAGCAGAGGAAGATCGTCAAGCTCGAGCACGAGGCCGACCGCCTGAAGAAGGACCTGCGCCTGCACTGCCCAAGGGGATGATGCTGGCGATGTCGCGCCGCGACGTGCTCGACACCCTGCTGATCCAGGACCGCATCGCGAATATGGCGAAGGACATCGCAGGGCTGATGCTGGGCCGACAGATGCAGTTCCCGGCCAATATGCAGGAGCCGTTGCAGCGCTTTCTGGACCGCAGCGTGGACGCGGTGAATCAGGCCGGGCGCGCGGTCAACGAGCTGGACGAGCTGGTCGAGGCGGGCTTTCGCGGGCACGAGGTCGAGGTGGTCAACGACATCCTGACCGAGCTGGACCAGATCGAGCACGAATCCGACGAGGCCCAGCGCGAGGTGCGCGAGATCCTGTTTGCCCAGGAGGCGGAGTTGCCCCCGGTGAACGTGATCTTCATGTACCGCGTGATTGACTCCATAGGCGAACTGGCCGATCTGGCCCAGCGCGTGGGCAGCCGCCTGCAGCTGATGCTGGCCAAGTAAACACCGCCACCAACGGACGCAGACCGCATGGAATACGGCACCCTGTTGCTCGGCCTTGCAGTCATCTTCGGGCTCTTCATGGCCTGGGGCATCGGCGCCAACGATGTCGCCAACGCAATGGGTACCTCGGTCGGCTCGCGGGCCCTCAATATTCGCCAGGCGGTCTTTGTGGCCGCGGTGTTCGTGTTTGCCGGGGCCTGGCTGGCCGGCGGCGAGGTCACGCAGACCATCCGCAGCGGGATGGTGGACTCGGCCCTGCTCGCGGACAGCCCCTCGCTTCTCGTCTACGGGATGCTCGCGGCACTGGCCGCGGCGGGCACCTGGCTATTGACCGCCTCCTATTTCGGCTGGCCCGTCTCCACCACGCACTCCATCATTGGCGCGATCATCGGGTTTGCGGTGGTGGGCCTCGGGTTCGAGGTGGTGCGCTGGGAGCGCGTCGGGACCATCGCGATCTCCTGGGTGCTGTCCCCGATGATCGGCGGGGTGATCGCCTTCGCGCTGTTTCGCAGCATCCAGCTGCTGATCCTGGATACCGTCGACCCGCTGAAAAACGCCAAGCGCTGGGCTCCGCTGTATATCTTCCTGACGGCCCTCGTGACCGCGCTGGTCACGATGTTCAAGGGCCTGACGCATGTCGGGCTGGACCTGACCAGCGGGCAGGCCTACGGCCTCGCCGTGCTGATCAGCCTGGCGGTGGTGGCGGCCGGGCTCTTCGCGATCCGGCGCCTGCGTTTCGAGGAGGCCTCCCCGCAGGCCCATGGCTCGCACTTCAGTGATGTCGAGAAGGTCTTCGGCGTGATGATGGTCGTTACCGGCTGCGCGATGGCCTTCGCGCTGGGTTCCAACGACGTCGCGAACGCGGTTGGGCCGCTGGCCGCGGTGGTGGACGTGATCCAGACCGGCGAGGTGGACCCGGAGACCGTGGTGCCGATGTGGGTCCTGCTGCTGGGCGGGTTCGGGATCGTGTTCGGGCTGTTTACCTATGGCCACAGGGTGATCGCGACGGTCGGCACCGGCATCACCCAGCTCACCCCGAGTCGCGGTTACGCGGCCACCGCGGCGGCGGCCGCGACCGTCGTGCTGGCCTCCGGTACTGGCCTGCCGATCTCCACCACCCATACGCTGGTGGGGGCGATCCTCGGTGTCGGCATGGCGCGCGGGATCGCGGCGATCGACCTGCGCCTGGTGCGCATGATCTTCATGTCCTGGATCGTGACCCTGCCGGCCGGGGCGATCCTCGCCATCGTGTTCTTCTTCATCCTGCGCGGACTGCTCGGCTAGTCAGCGTTTCCCCTGGCGGCGTCAGTGCCCGGCGCGGATGCCAAAAAAGAAAGGCCCGTCCAGCGAGACGGGCCTTTCTTTTGGGAAGCCTTGTGGCGGTGTCAGCCGCCGGTCATGGACATGAAGCGCATGACCTTCTCCGGGCGTTCCGAGAACTCGTGGCGTTCCGGCTTCAGGTTGATCGCCTGGATCACCAGGTCTTCCAGTTCCGAGTCGCTGCAGCCTTCACGCAGGTAGGGGCGCAGGTTCAGGCTGTGGTCGTTGCCCAGGCAGGTGTAGATGGTGCCGTCCACCGACAGGCGCACGCGGTTGCAGGTGTCGCAGAAGTGCTGCGAGATCGGGGTGATGAAGCCGATGCGCACGTCGGTATCCGGGATCTGCATGTAGCGCGCCGGGCCGCCGCCGGGCATCACTCCGGGGACCAGGTTGTAGCGCTGCTCCAGGCGGGCGCGCACGTCCTGCAGGTTCACATAGTGCCCCTCTTTCGCCTCGCGGCCGGTGTCGCCCATCGGCATGGTCTCGATGAAGCGCAGGGTGAAGCCGTGCTCGATGCAGAAGTCGACCATGTCCTCGACCTCCGGCTCGTTGATCCCGCCCATCACCACCATGTTGATCTTGATCGGGTTCAGGCCGGCGGCCTTGGAGGCCATCAGGCCGTCCAGCGCCTTCTCCAGCTTGCCGCCGGTGATCTCCTTGAAGACCTCGGGCTTGAGCGAGTCGAGGCTGACGTTGATGCGGGCGACCCCGGCATCCTTCAGTTCCTGGGCATGGCGCCCCATGCGCGTGGCATTGGTGGACAGCGAGATGTCGTCGATGCCGGGCAGGGCGTTCAGGCGTGCGGCCAGGTCCGGGAGGTTCTTGCGTACCAGCGGCTCGCCGCCGGTCAGGCGCACGCGGCGGGTGCCGAGGCGCCCGAAGGCTCCCATCACGCGCTCGATCTCCTCGAAGCTCAGCCAGTGCTCCGGCTCCTCGAAGTCACGAAAGCCCTTGGGCATGCAGTAGAAGCAGCGCAGGTCGCAGCGGTCGGTAACCGAGAGACGGACATATTCGATGCGGCGGCCGAAGGCGTCGACCAGGGCGTTCTCGTCCTTGAGGGCGTGTTGCATACGGTGTCCCGTCCTGCCGCTGGGGGCGATATGTTTCATGGTACACATCGTAGACCACTTTTCCGCGATTGCCACAACAAGGCCCCAAATTCGATGCGGCAATAAATAAATTCTCTCGCAGATTATTTCTGCTTATTCATAGATAAGAACTTTTCGTTAGCCAAAAGGCTTCTTTATGGCCAATATGCCCAGCGTGAATAAGCAAACCATAATCTATGGGGTCGCCTGAATGAGTGCCTTACCCGAGTTCGAGAACCACAGCGAGCAGGAGATCAAGTACACCACCTGCTACATGTGTGCCTGCCGCTGCGGCATCAAGGTTACGGTCCAGAACAACAAGGTCCGCTATATCCAGGGCAACCGGCACCACCCGATCAACAAGGGTGTGCTGTGTGCCAAGGGCAACGCCGGCATCATGAAGCAGCAGTCCCCGGCGCGCCTGCACCAGCCGATGCGCCGCAAGCCGGGCACCGAGCGTGGCGCCGGCGAGTTCGAGCCGATCTCCTGGGACGAGGCCCTGGACATGCTGTCCACGCGTCTGCAGAAGATCCGCGAGACCGATCCGCGCAAGCTGGCGTTCTTTACCGGCCGTGACCAGATGCAGGCCCTGACCGGTCTCTGGGCGACCCAGTTCGGTACCTACAATTGGGCGGCCCACGGCGGCTTCTGCTCGGTCAACATGGCCACCGGCGGTCTGTACACCACCGGTTTCGCGTTCTGGGAGTTCGGCGACCCCGACTGGGACCGCACCAAGTACCACATGCTCTGGGGCGTGGCGGAAGACCATGCCTCCAACCCGATCAAGATCGGGCTGGAGAAGCTCAAGCGCCGCGGCGGCAAGTTTGTCGCCATCAACCCGGTGCGCACCGGCTACCAGGCGATCGCCGACGAGTGGGTGGGCATCAAGCCCGGTACCGACGGCCTGTTCGCGCTGTCGATGCTGCACGTGCTGCTGAAGAACGATCAGTTCGACTGGGATTTCCTGGTGCGCTACACCAACGCCACCCAGCTGGTCGTGCAGACCCCGGGGCAGAAGGGTGATGGCCTGATCCTGCGTGACGAGGCCGGCAACCCGCTGGTCTGGGAACTGGAGCAGGAAGCGTTCGTCGACGGCACCCAGGTCGATATCAAGCCGGCGCTGTTCGGCGAGTACACCGCGCCCGACGGCCGCCCGGTCAAGACCGTGATGACGCTGCTGGCCGAGCGTTACCTGTCCGAGGAATATGCCCCGGAAAACACCGCCAAGATCACCGGCGTGCCGGCCGACCAGACCGAGCGCCTGGCACTGGAGATGGCCCACGTCGCGTTCAAGGAGACGATCGAGCTCGACATCGAGTGGACCGACTCCTGGGGCCGCAAGCACGACAAGGTGTTCGGCCGTCCGGTGTCCATGCATGCGATGCGCGGCATCTCCGCGCACTCCAACGGCTTCCAGACCTGCCGCGCGATCCATCTGCTGCAGATCATGCTGGGCTCGGTGGACTGCCCTGGTGGTCACCTGGCCAAGCCGCCGTACCCCAAGCACGTCCCGCCGGGCATCAAGCCGGCCAAGGAATGCGCGCCGAACACCCCGCTGAAGAGCCCGCCGCTCGGTTTCCCGACCGCGCCGGAGGACCTGGTCATCGATGACGACGGCAACCCGCTGCGCATCGACAAGGCCTTCTCCTGGGATGCCCCGATCTCCAACCATGGCCTGATGCACATGGTGGTGACCAACGCGGTCAACGGCGACCCCTACCCGATCGACACGCTGATCTTCTTCATGGCGAACATGTCCTGGAACTCCTCGATGAATACCGCCGAGGTGATGGACATGCTGCGCGCCAAGGACGACAGCGGCGAGTACAAGATCCCGTTCCTGGTGGTCGCGGACGCCTTCCACTCGGAGACGGTCAACTTTGCCGATCTGGTGCTCCCGGATACGACTTATCTGGAGCGCTACGACACCATCTCCATGCTGGACCGCCCGATCTCCGAGCCGGCCGCGGCAGCGGACTCCATCCGCCACCCGATCCTCGAGGTCGACCGCAACGTGCGTCCGTGGCAGGAGGTGATGGTCGAGCTGGCCGGCCGTCTGAAGTTCCCGGCGTTCACCAACGACGATGGCAGCCGCAAGTTCGAGGACTACAAGGACTTCATCGTCAACTTCGAGAAGGAGCCGGGCATCGGCTTCCTGTCCGGCTACCGCGGCAAGGATGGCAAGACCCACCTGCGTGGCGAGCCGAACCCGAAGCAGTGGGAGGCGTACATCGAGAACCAGGGGTTCTTCGTGCATCACCTGGCGCCGAACCAGCAGTTCTACCGCTTCGCGAACAAGGAGTACCTGGAGCTGGCCAAACACGCCGGCTGGGTGGGCAAGACCGATCCGATCACGATCGAGCTCTACTCCGAGACCCAGCAGCGCTTCAAGCTGGCCGGCCAGGGCCTGTATGACGGCCCGCAGCCGACCAAGCAGGAGCACAAGGATCGCCTGACCCAGTTCTTCGATCCGCTGCCGATCTGGCACAAGCCGCTGGAGCAGACCCGTATCGACGAGGACGAGTACCCGTTCTACGCGGTCAACCAGCGCCCGATGTTCATGTACCACTCCTGGGATTCGCAGAACGCCTGGCTGCGCCAGATCTGCGCCCAGAACTACCTGTACATGAACCGCGGCAAGGCCGAATCCATGGGCATCGAGGACCTGTCCTGGGTGTGGATGGAATCGCACAACGGCCGTGTCCGCGTGCAGGTCAAGCTGATCGAGGGCTGCGAGCCGAGCACCGTCTGGACCTGGAACGCGATCGGCAAGCAGAAGGGCGCCTGGGGCCTGAAGCCGGAGGCGAACGAGTCCAACAAGGGCTTCCTGATGAACCACCTGATCAGCGAGCTGCTGCCGAAGAAGGGCGATCCGGTGGACAACATCACCAACTCCGACCCGGTGACCGGCCAGGCCGCGTGGTACGACCTGAAGGTCAAGATCACCCCGGCCGATCCGGAAGAGACCAGCACCTGGCCCGACTTCGACACGGTCAAGCCGGCCCCCGGCATGTCCGAGGCCCCGGACCAGCTGCGCTACGCCGCGCACAAGCCGGTGCACCTGAATCGTTCCATCCGTGACGTGCTGACCCGCGGTTCGCTGGACGAAGACCGCTAGGCATCACGGATCCGGGCCATGCCGCCGGCCCCGGCCGGCGGCCCGAGGAAATTTGAGGAGTAGTTGTATGCGACTTGGACTCGTAATCGACATGGACACCTGCGTGGGCTGCCACGCCTGTGCGGTGGCCTGCAAGCAGTGGAACACCAGTGGCACCACCGGTGCGCTGACCGACTATCGCCCGTACGGCGAGGACCCGAGCGGCGTCTGGTTCAACCGTGTGCGCCACTACGAGGTCGGGGACTACCCCAACAACAAGACCGTGAACATCCCGATGTCCTGCATGCACTGCCAGCATGCCGACTGCGTGAATGTCTGCCCGACCGGCGCCTCCTACAAGCGTCCGGAAGACGGCATCGTGCTGGTCGACCAGGACAAGTGCATGGGGTGTAACTACTGTGCCTGGGCCTGCCCCTACGGTGCCCGCGAGCTGGACCGCGAAGACGGCGTGATGAAGAAGTGCACGCTGTGCGTGGACCGCATCTACGACGAGGCCCTGCCGCCGGAAGAGCGCCAGCCGGCCTGCGTGATCACCTGCCCGGCCCATGCCCGGTTCTTCGGTGACTTCGACGACGACAACTCCGAGGTCAGCCGCCTGGTGCGCGAGCGCGGCGGCGTGAAGCAGATGCCGGAGCTGGGCTACAAGCCGGTCAACACCTATCTGCCCCCGCGTATCACCCGTCCCATCCCCATCGACGACGTGCGGGCCAACCGCGTGGTCAGCTCGGTGAAGGACTGGGTCAACAAGATGGTCGCGCGCTAGGCGCGGCCCGATCGGGAGAATTCATATGCATCCGGCATTTTCCGTCATCCTGTTTACCGTCATCTCCGGTGCGGGCTACGGCCTGTTCATCCTGCTGGCGGCTTTCCACCTCGCGGGCATCGGCCCGGCCATGAGCCACGGCGAGCTGCTGGCGCACGGCGTGGCGTCACTGGGCCTGATCACCCTGGGCCTGGTCTTCTCGACCGGCCACCTGGCGAACAAGAAAAACGCCTGGCGGTCGTTCATGCGCTTCAAGACCTCCTGGCTGTCGCGCGAGGCCGTGTTCGCAGTGCTGTTCTATCCCTTCGCCGGGATCTACGGCCTGGGCGTCCTGCTGCAGGGCGCGGCCATTGGGCCGCTGCCGGCGCTGGCCGGCGTGATCGCCGCCGTGCTGGCCGTGATCACCCTGTTCTCCACCGGCATGATCTACGGCTGTCTGAAGACCATCCGCCAGTGGAACACCGCGCTGACCCCGGCCAACTACATCATGCTGGGCATCGCCACTGGCGCCACGCTGTTCGCGGCTATTGCCACCGTGTTCGGCAATGCCACGACGCTGCACGCGGGTGTCGCGATGGTCGCGCTGGTCGCCGCCGCCGTGCTCAAGGGGATCTACTATTTCTGGATCTCGCGCGTGAACGGCCCGACGATCAATACCGCGACGACCTTCAACCGGGCGACCGTGCGTCTGCTGGATACTGGCCACACCGCCGGCACCTTCCTGACCGACGAGTTCGGCTACGACCCGCGCAAGGACACCATCGACAACGTGAAGATGGGCGTCTTCCTGCTCGGCTTTGTGGCCCCGGTCCTGGTGTTCGCGTCGATCCTGTCGGGCGCCCCGGCCGGCATCGCCTGGCTGGCGGCGGTCTCGAGCCTGGTCGGCATCGGCATGGAGCGCTGGCTGTTCTTCGCCGAGGCCAAGCACGTCGTGCGCCTGTACCACGGTGCCCAGACCTGCACCAACTCCCTGGCCGAGCCCGCTCGCGGCCGGACCACGGTCGCGCCGGTCACGGACCCGACCGACGCGCGCCGCTGGGAACTGGGGGATACCCCCGGGGGCTCCGGCTCCTGAAGTCAGCCGGCCTTCGGCGGTTACCGGGCGCAGTTGCCGGGTGACCGCCGAGGGTCTGGTCAGGGAATATCCAACTGAAAACGGGCCAGCATGCTGGCCCGTTTTTTATGGTCCCTGGTTTCCCCGCGGCGGGTTATTTCGCCTTGTCGTCCTCGTGCATGCCATGCAGGATGAAGTACCCGACGTACACGAAGAACGCCACGATGCCCACCAGGGTCAGGATCGTCAGGATCCCGATGGGCGATTGAAACATGATTTCCGTCAGCATCACGCACTCCCGGTTGCAGTGGTCACCTTCACGCTAGCGCTGCTGCCGAGGCCTCGATTTGATCTGGATCAAGGGAGTGGCGGCCTTTGCCGGTCAGGATGTCGGTTCGCCGCGCTGGTCGGGCCAAGGCATGTTGGGGGGCGGACCGAATAGTGCGCCCGAGAGGGTGAGCCGGGGTTTCGCGAAGCATGGCTTCGCGCCGGCGAACGCTCCGAGGCTATCGCCGAGGGGCCGGACTGGCTTCGCCGCCTGTGGCGGCTCGGTCCTTCGGACCGGCACCGCCGGTTGGCGGTACCGCGATGTCGGCCCGCTTTGCGGGCCTCGATTCGAACGGAGGTTCGCGGGGTTGGATTCGGGGGTGTTCAAACGTCGCGCCCGAGAGGATGGCTGCGCGACCTTTGGTCGCTTGGCCCTGCGGACCGGCACCGCCTGCGGCGGCGCCGCGCGTCGGCCCGCTGCGCGGGCCTCGGCTCGAACGGAGGTTCGAATCGGGCCCTCAGACACCCCATTACGCAGAAAGGGGCCACGAGGGCCCCTTTCTGCGTAATGGCGCGCCCGAGAGGATTCGAACCTCTGACCTCTGCCTCCGGAGGGCAGCGCTCTATCCAGCTGAGCTACGGGCGCAAGACGGCTAATGATACGGGGCGCCGAATGGGTCCGTCCAGCGCATTTTTTGACCGCCCTGCTGGGTTTGTGGTCTCGAGCGGGACGATGCCCTATACTCGGCGCCCGATTTGCGCGCCTGGCGCGTGGGAAGACTTGGGCTAGGAACCATTACGGCCGCGCGCGGCCCGCACTTTTCGGAGGGAGAGCAAGTGGCGAATCAACCGATCAAGATGGACACCGGTAACAAGGTGTTGATGTTCATCTCGTCCGTGGCGCTGCTCGCCACTGTGATCTACCTGTTGATCCAGTTGGCGAACTTCATGGGAGGGCTCCAGCTGGGCGAGCCCGGCGAGGCCGAGCTCGAACGCATCGCCGAGCGCATCCAGCCGATTGGTCGCGTGGCCTACGGTCCGGTGGACGTCGAGGAGGAGGCCGCTGACCTGAGCCCGGGCGATATCTATAGCAACGTCTGTGCGGCTTGCCACGATACCGGAGCCTCCGACGCCCCGCTCAAGGACGATTCCGACGCCTGGGCCGCCCGTCTCGACGAGCGCAGCCTGGACGAGGTGTTCGACAATGCCATCGGCGGCATGGGCGCGATGCCCCCGCGCGGTGGCGATGCCAGCCTGAGTGACGAGGACGTCAAGCTGGTGGTCGCCTACATGCTGGATGAAGCGGGCATTGACCATGGCTGGGAGGCGGAAGACGCCAATGGCGAGGAAAACGGCAACGACGAAGTCGCGGCTGAGGATGACGATGACCTGCTGGCGGCTATCCCGCTTGACGACGGCGATGTGAGCCGTGGCGAGTCCCTGTACAGCACCTGCATCGCTTGCCATGGTGCCCAGGGTCAGGGTTCCCCCGCGTTCCCGAAGATTGCCGGCCAGACCGCCGAGTACACCGCCGACAAGCTCGCGCGCTATCGTGCCGGCGAGACCGTGGGTGACCGCACGGCCCTGATGGCGCCGAATGCGGCCCGCCTGTCGGACCAGGACATTGCCGACCTGGCGGTGTACGTCGCGACCTTCGACGACTGATCGAGTTTGATGTGATCTCAAGGCCCGCACCGGCAATTGCCGTGCGGGCCTTTTCTTTGCCTGGTTTACTGGGTACGCCAGTGATCCAGCGCGCGATAGCTTAGCGCCTCGGTCAGGTGCGCGGTCGTGATCGGGTCGCTGGATTCGAGGTCGGCGATCGTTCGTGCGAGCCGCAGGATGCGGTGGTAGGCGCGCGCCGACAGAAGAAAGCGCTCGGCCGCCCGGTCCAGTAGTGCGCGATCGTCCGGTTCGAGGGTGGCGTGCTGGTCCAGCGCCTGGCCCGCCAGTTCGCGATTGAGGGAGCCCTGGCGTTGCCGCTGGCGTTCCTGCGCCAGGGCGACGCGTTGCGCGACGGTCCTGGAGTCTTCGCCGGGTGCACCGTGTGCGGCCAGTTCGGGCGGCGGGATGCGCGGGACCTCGATCGCCAGGTCGATACGGTCCAGTAGCGGCGCGGACAAGCGCCGCCGGTGGCGCGCCATCTGTTCCGGCGAGCACTGGCAGCGCGCCCCGAGGTCGCAGTCGAAGCCCTGCGGGCAGGGGTTCATCGCGGCCACCAGCTGGAACCGCGCGGGAAACTCGGCCTGCCGGGCGGCCCTGGCGATATGGATGGTCCCGGTCTCGAGCGGTTCGCGCAGGACATCCAGCACGCTGCGCTGGAACTCGGTCAGCTCGTCCAGAAACAGCACGCCGTGATGGGCCAGCGAGATCTCGCCCGGGCGCGGCGTGGAGCCGCCGCCGACCAGCGCGACCCCCGACGCCGTGTGGTGGGGCGAGCGGAACGGCCGGGCGCGCCAGTCGCGCTGCAGGTGGCCGGTGTCGCGCAGGCTGTGGATCGCGGCGGTCTCCAGCGCCTCCGCCTCGGACATCGGTGGCAGGATGCCCGGTATGCGCGCGGCCAGCATCGACTTGCCGCTGCCGGGCGGGCCGACCATCAGCAGGTGGTGGCCGCCGGCGGCCGCGATCTCGAGCGCGCGACGTGCCTGGTGCTGTCCGCGCACGTCGGCCAAGTCGGGGTAACGATCCGGTTCCGCTTCGACGGGGCGGCCCTCGTCCAGCTCGCCCTGGCCCTGCAGCCCGGCGCAGACCGTGATCAGGTGGTCTGCGGTGCGCACCCGCGCGGCGCTGGCCAGACCCGCCTCGGCCCCGTCCTCGGGGTTCACGATCAGCTCGCGCGCGTCAACGGCGGCCGCGAGTGCGGCGGCCAGCGTGCCGCCGACCGGTCGCAGGGTCCCGTCCAGTCCCAGTTCGCCCAGGAACTCGCGCCCCTCGAGGGCGCTGCCCGGGATCTGCTGGCTGGCGGCCAGGATGCCCAGCGCGATGCCGAGGTCGAAACGCCCGCCATCCTTCGGCAGGTCGGCCGGGGCCAGGTTGACCGTGATGCGGCGGCGGGGAAAGTCGAAGCCGCTGGTCTGGATGGCCGCGCGGACGCGGTCGCGGCTCTCACGCACGGCCGCCTCCGGCAGGCCGACAATCTGGAATGACGGCAGGCCGTTGGCCAGGTGCGTCTCGATGGTGACCAGCGGTGCCTGGATGCCGGCGCCCGCGCGGGCATGGGTGATGGCAATGGGCATCCTTGCCCTCCGTAGATTCGCGGGTCCGGGCCTCCGTGCCCGGCGGTTCTGTGGGGAGTGTTACTCCTCGGTCTTGCGCTCGGCCTCGAGTGCCTCCACACGGGCTTCCAGCTCGGCCAGGCGTTCGCGGGTGCGCTCCAGCAGCGCGACCTGGACGTCGAAGTCCTCGCGGGTGACCAGATCCATGCGCTCGAAGCCGTGCTGCAGCGACGAGCGGACCTGACGCTGGACATCCTCCTGCATGTGGCGCACGGACTCCGGCAGGCTCTCGGTGATCCGGCGCGCGAGATCGTCAAAGCGCTTGGGGTCGATCATGGGCCGTTCTCTTCTCTTGATTCGGGATGTATTCAGTGTAGCGCGTCGCGCGGATCGTTACTGCGAGGCGGAGCGTCCGCCATCCACCGGGATCACCTGCCCGGTGATGTAGGGCGCATCCAGCAGCAGAAAGCGTACCGCACGGGCGATGTCGTCGGGGTGGCCCTCGCGCTTGAGGGCGGTGCGCTCGACCATCGCTTCGTGCGTGCCGGCATTGTTCGGGTCCTCGGGCGAGAGGATCGCACCGGGTGCGACGCCGTTGACGCGCACGTCCGGGCCCAGTTCGCGGGCATAGGCCTGGGTCAGGGCCCAGAGTCCCGCCTTCGCCGCGGAATACACGGGGTAACCCTTCAGCGGGCGCAGGGCATGGATGTCCACGATGTTGACCACCGCCCCCCGGGTGCGCGCGAGCGCCGGGGCGCAGGCCTGGGTCAGAAACGTGGGGGCCTTCAGGTTGGACCCGACCAGATCATCCCATGCCTGCATATCGATCTCGCCGACCGGGGTCGCATAGAAGGTCGAGGCGTTGTTGACCAGGTAATCCAGGCGGCCCCAGGCCTCTTCGGCCTCGCGTGCGAGGCGCTGGATATCGCTCAGGTTCAGCAGATCCGCCTGCAGGATGCGCGCGCTGTCCTCGCGACGGGCATTCAGCGAGTCGGCCAGGGCGGCAGCGTCTTCGCGTGATCCGCGATAGTGGATTAGTACGCGCAGACCCTCGTTGTGCAGCCAGCGTACGATGGTTGCGCCGACACGGCGCGCGGATCCGGTGACCAGTACCACGCCGGCTTCCGATGGCTCTCCCTGTGTGTGTTCCGTCACGCTACTCCCCACCCTTGCTACTATTCGCGGCCATGCTGCCGCCGAAACCTAGCACAACCACGTCGAATGACCCGGTTGCCGCCATCGCGCGGCAGATGCACGACTCCCTGCAACAGAGTATCGCCGAGCAGGGCGGGTTCCTCCCGTTTGTCGACTACATGCACCAGGCGCTGTATGCGCCGGGGCTTGGCTATTACGTGAACGGGGTGCGCAAGCTGGGCGCGGGCGGTGATTTCGTGACTGCGCCGGAGCTGTCCTCGCTGTTCGGCGAGACCCTGGCCAGCTGGCTGGCCCCGCTGCTGCGCGACGAGCTCGCAGGGGCGGGTCAGCTGCTGGAGTTTGGTGCGGGCAGCGGCCGGCTGGCCGGCGATGTGCTCGTGGCACTGCGCGAGCTGGGCGTGGGCTGGCAGGGCTACAAGATCATCGAGGTCAGCCCGGACCTGCGGGCCATGCAGCAGGAGTACCTGGCCGAATGCCTGGAGCCGGAGGAGTACGCCCGGGTGGAATGGCTCGATGCCCTGCCCGAGGAGCCGATCCGGGGTGTGGTGTTGGCGAACGAGGTGCTCGACGCGCTGCCGGTGGAACTCTTTCGCTGGCGCGAGGGCCAGCCCTGGCAGATGGGAGTCGCAGTGGATGGCGACGGCCGGCTGGTCCTGGCGGAACAGCCGGCCCCCGCGCCACTGGCGGACGTCGTGCGCGAGCTGCAGGCGGCGCATGGCCCCTGGCCCGACGGGTACACCTCCGAGTGGCGTCCGGCGCAGGCGGCCTGGGTTGCGAGCGTGGCCGCCTGCCTGGAACAGGGTGTGGCGCTGCTGGTCGACTACGGGTTTCCGCGGGCCGCGTATTACGCCGCGGAGCGCCACCAGGGCACGCTGGTCGGCTATTACCGTCAGCAGATGATGCTGGACCCCCTGGCGCAGCCCGGGCTGATGGACCTGACGGCCAGCGTCGATTTCACCGCGGTGGCCGAGGCCGCGGATGCGGCGGGGCTCGATGTGCTCGGTTATGCCGCGCAGGGCGAGTTCCTGCTGGGTGCGGGCCTGGCGCAGCGCTTCGAGGCGCGCGTCGGCAGTGGCGAGGATGCCCGCAAGACCATGCAGGCCGCCCAGGCCGTGCGCATGCTGACCCTGCCTGGAGAGATGGGCGAGCGCTTTCAGGTGATGACCCTCGGGCGCGGTAGTGCCGCGCTCGACTTCTCCGCGATTCCCGATCGGCGCGGCCGCCTGTGAAGGGCTCGCAATTCCGTCCGGTTCGCCCGGAATCCTTCCCCGTACCCGTGCCCCGAGGCATGCTGCGCTTATGAAAGTCCTGGGTATCGAGACCTCCTGCGACGAGACGGGCGTGGCGCTGATCGATGATCAGCGCGGTCTGCTCGCCCACCGGCTGTACAGCCAGACTGACCTGCACGCGGTCTACGGCGGCGTGGTCCCGGAGCTCGCTTCGCGCGATCACATCCGGCGCCTGCTGCCACTGCTGCGGGCGGTGCTGGACGAGGCGGGCGTGAAGGGTCCGGAGCTGGATGCAATCGCCTATACCGGCGGGCCGGGACTGCTCGGGGCCCTGCTGACGGGGGCCTCGGTCGCACGCTCGCTCGCCTGGGGCTGGGGCGTGCCGGTGATGCCGGTGCACCACCTCGAAGGCCATCTGCTCGCCCCGTTCCTGGAAGACGCCGGACTCGATTTCCCGTTCCTGGTGCTGCTGGTCTCGGGTGGGCACACGCAGCTGATCCATGCCCGGTCTCTGGGCGACTACGAACTGCTGGGCGAGAGCATCGACGACGCCGCCGGCGAGGCCTTCGACAAGACCGCCAAGCTGCTGGGGCTGGGTTATCCCGGCGGCCCTGCCCTGTCGCGCCTGGCCGAGCAGGGGGCGAGCGATGCCCTGCGCCTGCCGCGCCCGATGCTCGACCGGCCGGGGCTGGACATGAGCTTTTCCGGCCTGAAGACGGCCGTGCTGACCGCGCTGAACAAGCAGGAATACCGCCCGCAGGATGTCGCGCGCGCGTTCGAGGAGGCGGTCAGCGAGACCCTGGTGGAGAAGACCCGCCGGGCATTGGAGCAGAGCCAGGCCCCGGCGCTGGTGGTCGCCGGCGGGGTGGCCGCGAATACCCGGCTGCGCGCCGGGCTGCAGGCGATGTCCGCGCAGCAGGGGGTGCCGGTGTATTTCCCGCGGATCGAGTTCTGCACGGACAACGGCGCGATGATCGCGCTCGCCGGGCTGCGCCGTCTGCAGGCGGGCTGGACCCCCGACGATCAGGCCCCGGCGATCACGGCGCGTGCCCGCTGGCCGCTGGCGGAACTCTCCGCCTGAGGCAAATGGCTAGTCTCGCGGCGGTTCTTCCGCCTCGTCCTTCTTGTAGCCGATCTTGCCTTCCTCGCCGCGCATCAGGCGACGGATGTTGCTGTCGTGGCGGATGAAAAGTACCACCGCCATGGCCGCCACGATCAGTGCGACCCAGAAATCCGGCTCGAGGAATACGAAATAGACGGGCGCCAGGGCTGCAGCCACCAGGGCCGACAGGGAGGAGTAGCGCCAGATCGCGGCGACCACGAGCCAGGTCAGCAGCGTGAGCCCGCCGACCAGCGGGTTGAGTGCCAGCAGCACGCCCAGCGCGGTGGCCACGCCCTTGCCGCCGCGAAAGCCGTAGTACACGGGGAACACGTGTCCGAGGAAGGCGGCCAGGCCGATCAGGCCGAGCGCCCAGGTCGGAAAGATGCCGAGCTGGGCGGCGACGAACACCGGCAGCCAGCCCTTGCCGACATCCCCGATCAACGTGATGATGGCCGCCTTCTTGCCGCCGTAGCGCAGTACGTTGGTCGCACCGGGGTTGCCCGAGCCCGTCTGGCGCGGGTCCGGCAGCCGCAGCAACTTGCTCACGACGATGGCCGTGGAAAGCGATCCCAGCAGATACGCGATGACAATGCCCAGTACGATGTCCATGCAAACTCGACCTGAAGATTCGGTTGGGTGGGGTGTGGGGCGAACCGGCGCCCATGATACGCAAGCCGGGGCGCTGCGTTCAGGATGGCGGCGGGTTGGCCCGCGATGACGCGCCCGACCCTGGTGCTGCTGCACGGCTGGGGGTTCTCGCCCTCGATCTGGGCACCGTTGCGCGCCGCGCTGCCCGAGGTCGAGATCCACGCGCCGGCCCTGCCCGGGCACGGGGAACTCGCCGCCGGCGACGCCCTGGGCGATCCTGTGGCCACCTGCGAGGCCATCCGTGCCCAGCTGCCGCCTACGCTTTCACGTCCGGTCTGGGTGGGCTGGTCGCTGGGTGGACTGATCGCGCTGGAACTGGCGCGAACGATGCCGGACACCCGGGGGCTCATGCTGCTTAATTCCACGCCGCGTTTTGCAGCGGCCCCGGGCTGGACGCATGCGCTGCCGGCCGCGGAGCTTGCGGACTTTCAATTGGCTCTCGACGGACCCCGGCGGCGGCTGCACCGGCGCCTGGCCATGCTGTGCGCCAGGGGGACGCCGGAGGCGGCCTCGCTGGCCGCCGATCTGGTGAGCGAGCTGGAGGGTACCCCGGCGACCGACCAGGGGCTCGCGGCCGGGCTGGCCTGTCTGATGGGGCGCGACCAGCGCGCCTGCTGGCAGTCCAGTCCGGGGCCGGTCGGCGCCTGTCTCGCCGAGGGCGATGCGCTGGTGCCCCCCGCCGTGGCGCAAGACCTGCGCAGGCTGCGCCCGGATGCCCGGCTGGCTGTGCTGCCCGGGGGGCATGCGCACTGGTGGCAGGACCCGGCGCCCGTGGCGGCCTTTATCAATGAGTTTGTAGCGGCACTGGAGTGGTCGGCGACCCATGACGGAGGTGGATGAATACGCACTGGACAAGGCGCGCGTACGCGAGGCCTTCGGGCGGGCGGCCGCGGGCTACGAGGCGCATGCGGTACTGCAGCGCGAGGTCCAGGGGCGGCTGCTCGAGCGCCTCGATCTGGTCAAGCTGCAGCCGGCCCGCGTGCTGGATCTCGGCTGCGGGACCGGGGAGGCGCTGGACCTCCTGGCGCGGCGCTACCGCAAGGCCGAGCTGACCGGTGTCGATTTTGCTCCGGGCATGGTCGCGGCGGCGCAGCGCCGCGGCCGCTGGTGGCGACGGCCTGTGGTCGCCTGTGCGGATATCGAGGCCCTGCCTCTGCCGGAGGCGCACTACGATCTGGCGGTCTCCAGCGCGGCGCTGCAGTGGTGTTCCAGCCTCGACCAGACCTTTGCCGAGGTGCGGCGCGTGCTGGCGCCAGGGGCGCTGTGGACCTTTTCCACCTTCGGCCCGGATACCCTGCGCGAGCTGCGCGCGGCCTTTGCCGAGGTCGACGGCGGGGGCGCGCAACACGTGAATGCGTTTGTCGATATGCATGACATCGGCGATGCCCTGGTGCGTGCGGGCTTCGCGGACCCCGTGATGGATCAGGAGACCCTGACGCTTACCTATGGCGACTTCGAGACCCTGCTGCGGGATCTGCGCGGGGTAGGGGTGCGCAATGCGCTGGCCGGGCGGGCGCGTGGACTGCTGGGCCCGCGCCGGTTGCAGGCCGTGGCCAGCGCCTATGCGCGGGCGTTCGCGGTCGAGGATCGCCTGCCGGCGACCTGGGAGATCGTGTACGGCCATGCCTGGGTGCCGGACGCCCCGCCGCCTTCGCGACCGCAAGGCCGCGTGATCCCCGTTCGGCCGGTCTCTTGATCCAGATCAAATTGGGGTGGCCTGACCCCTCGCAGAACGCGCCCATAAAGATGTATTCTCTCTGGCGCTGAAAGTTCCGCCTGACTTGGGACTATTTCCGAGTGTTACAGGCGGTCTTGGTTTTTTGTGCGTCTGGAATGGGGTAAAGTTCACGCCCCCCGAAACCATCGGGACATCCGTGTTCCCCGCAGCAAGGTGGAAAAAGTCATGTCGCAAGCAGCCACTACGGCGGGTTCCGTACCCGCATCGTCAGTCGCTTCAACCGAGCAGTACAACTACGCGATCGTCAAGCGGTTCGCGATTGCCGCCGTCCTCTGGGGCGTTTTCGGCATGGCCGCGGGGGTCTGGATTGCCTCGCAGCTCGCGTTCCCGTTCCTGAACTTCGATATCGCCCAGATCACCTTCGGCCGTTTCCGTCCGGTGCATACCACCGCGGTCATCTTCGGTTTCGGGGGTAATGCGCTGTTTGCGACGTCGTACTATGTCGTCCAGCGGACCTGTCAGACACGGCTGTACAGTGATTCGCTGTCGAGCTTCACCTTCTACGGGTGGAACCTGGCGCTGATCCTTGGCGTGATTACCTACATGATGGGGATCACCCAGGGCCGCGAGTACGCCGAGTTCAACTGGCAGATCGACATCATCATCCTGGTCGTGTGGGTGGCCTACTTCTGGATCTACCTGCAGACCCTGCTGCGTCGCAACCAGCCGCACATCTATGTGGCGAACTGGTTCTTCATGTCGTTCATCCTGGCGACAGCCTTGCTGCACATCTTCAACAACCTCGAGGTGCCGGTCGGCATCTTCCACTCGCACTCCTACCCGCTGTTCTCCGGCGTGCAGGACGCGATGCGTCAGTGGTGGTACGGCCATAACGCGGTGGGCTTCTTCCTGACCGCGGCCTTCCTCGGGATGATGTACTACTTCGTGCCCAAGCAGGCCGGTCGACCGATCTATTCGTACAAGCTGTCGATCATCCACTTCTGGGCGCTGGTGTTCCTGTACATGTGGGTGGGCGCGCATCACCTGCACTGGACCGCCCTGCCGGACTGGGTCTCCACCCTGGCGGCGACCTTCTCCATCCTGCTGCTGCTGCCCTCCTGGGGTGGCATGATCAACGGGATCATGACCCTGTCGGGGGCCTGGGATAAGCTGCGCACCGACCCGATCATGCTGTTCCTGATCACCGCGCTGTCGTTCTACGGCATGTCGACCTTCGAAGGTCCGATGATGTCGCTGAAGAGCGTGAACGCGCTGTCGCACTACACCGACTGGACCGTCGGCCACGTGCACTCCGGTGCACTGGGCTGGGTGGCGATGATCACCTTCGGTTCGCTGTACCATCTGATCCCGCGTCTGTGGGGGGTCAACCTGTACAGCCTCAAGCTCGTATACGTGCACTTCTTCCTGGCGACCATCGGGATCGTGCTGTACATCACCGCGATGTGGGTGGCCGGTATCGGTCAGGGCCTGATGCTGCGCGCCTTCGACCAGTACGGGAACCTTGCCTACACCTTCACCGAGTCGGTGGTGTTCCTGCACCGTCCGTATGTGGTGCGTGCCATTGGTGGCGGGTTCTTCCTCGCCGGCATGCTGATCATGGCCTGGAACATCGCCATGACCGTCCGCATGGGCATCAAGTCCGAAGCTCGCGAGCGTGAAGAAGCCCGCGCGGCCGAAGCCCGCACGGCCTGATAGGGAGAGACTAGATCCATGAAGCACGAAAGCGTTGAAACCAATGCCGGCCTGCTGATCATCCTGACGCTCGCGGTGATCAGTGTGGGCGGCCTGGTCGAAATCGTCCCGCTGTTCTACATCGACGACACGATCGAAGAAGTGGACGGCGTGCGCCCCTACACCCCGTTGGAACAGCGCGGGCGAGACATCTTCGTCCGCGAGGGCTGCTACACCTGCCATTCGCAGATGGTGCGTCCGTTCCGCGACGAGATGCTGCGCTACGGCCACTACTCGCTGGCGGCGGAGTCGATGTATGACCATCCCTTCCAGTGGGGCTCCAAGCGAACCGGACCGGATCTGGCGCGTGTGGGGGGCAAGTACTCCAACGAGTGGCAGGTCCAGCACCTGATCGACCCGCAGTCCCTGGTGCCCGAGTCGATCATGCCCGGCTATCCGTGGCTGGCGACCACACCGCTGGACTACTCCGATGTCGCGGCGCGCATGCGTGCCCTGAAGCGAGTGGGCGTGCCGTACTCCATTACCGAAGAGGAGTACGAGGCCAACGTCGAGAAGTTCGGCGAAGAGCACGCGCGGATGTTCGACATCAACAACGCCGAGGAAATGCTGATCGAGCAGGCGCAGGCCGAGAACTTCGACGGCGATTCCTCGTTCATCTCCGAGATGGACGCCATGGTGGCCTACCTGCAGGTGCTCGGCACTATGGTGGACTTTAGCGAATACGACGACGGCCACTTCGCCGAATTCCGCTAGGGAATTCGGCCCGGCCAAGGTTGGGAGAAATGGCAGCAGCCTGGGAATGGATCACGGATCTCGGCAACAGCAAGATGTTCGCGCTGGTGCTGTTCATGAGCACGTTCATCGGAATCGTGATTTACCTGTTCGCCAAGCCGAGCCGGGCCAGGAAATTCGAGACGTATCGCTACATTCCTCTGGAAGAAGATGATTCGCACCTGGAGCCCACGGCCCGGCGCGACAAAACCGAGAGCGAAAAGCAATGAGCACACAGGACAATCGCGATAAAAACCAGGGCGACAAGAATCAGGTCGAGACCACTGGGCACGTCTGGGACGAGAACCTTCAGGAATACAACAACCCGCTCCCGCGCTGGTGGCTGTGGGGCTTCTACGCCACGGTTGTGTTCGCGCTGGTCTACTGGCTGATCTATCCGGCCTGGCCCATCGGTGACACCTTTACCAAGGGCTTTGCCACCATTACCTACGAGGTGGATGGTGAGGAACGCACCACGCACTGGAATACCCGTGCCCTGCTGGCCCGCGACATGCAGACCGGCGAATACGCGGTGCGTCAGCGCGAGATGCTGGAACAGGTCGCCGCCCAGGACTACGAGACGATCCTGGCCGATGCCGATTCGATGAGCTTCGTGAACGCGTATGCCCAGGGCTCGTTCGGGACCTGGTGCGCGGCGTGTCACCAGGTGGGTGGCGCCGGCGTGATCGGTCAGTACCCGAACCTGCGTAACGACCACTGGAAGTGGGGCGGCACCGTGGATCAGATCGAGCAGACGATCCGCGAGGGTCGCCTGGGCTACATGCCGGGCTATCGCAACACCCTCAGCAGCGACCAGCTCAACGAAGTGGCGGCGTATGTCCTGGCGCTGAACGACTACGATGTCGACGCCGACATGGCGGATGCCGGTGAACGTATCTTCACCGGTATGGAAGGGGGCTGCTTCCAGTGCCACGGCGAGGAAGGGCAGGGACTGGCCTCGCAGGGGGCGCCCAATCTGACCAACAACCTGTGGGGTCTGATTGACGTCCCGGGTGCGGAAAGCGATTCCGAGCGCCTGCGCCTGGTGTCCAATTTTATCCGCGATGGCATTCAGCGCGAGATGCCCGGCTTCGCCGATCGGCTTTCGGATGACGAAATCAAGATGCTGACGGCGTACGTGCATTCGCTGGGTGGTGGTCAGTAAGGATTTGGATCCCGGGGCTCTCTCCACGTAAAGAGTCCCGGGCCGCACTACAGGGCTCGCGCGCGGGTTTCTTGACCGCCGCACCGGGCCCTGCTTCCGTTGGGAAGACATTCCCACGCACATAGTGGTGTGCGCACGCCGGGTTCATGCCCGGGAGGATTCATGGCGCAAGCCCAGCCAATGTACGAGGCCCGCATCCCGATCCATCCGCGATCGGTCAAGGGGCGCTTCCGTAACCTCAAGACCGGGATCCTCTTCCTGGCCTACGGGGTGTTCTTCGGACTCCCGTGGCTGCGCTGGGATCGCGAGTTCGGGCCGAGCCAGGCCGTGCTGTTCGACATCCCGAACCGGCAGTTCTTCCTGTTTGATCTGGTCGTCTACGCGCAGGATATCTTCTGGCTCGCGGGAATCCTTGTCCTGGCGGCCTTGCTGCTGTTCTTTGTGACCGGCGTGCTGGGCCGCGTCTTCTGCGGTTATTTCTGCTTCCAGACGCTGTGGACCGACGTGTTCATGTATCTGGAGCGGAAGATCCAGGGCGAGCGTCCGGCCCGTATCCGCCTGTCCAAGCAACCCTGGAATGCCGAGAAGGTCTTGAAGCTGGGTGCGACGCACCTGTCGTGGCTGCTTGTCGCCTTCGCCACGGCGCTTGGGTTCGTGCTGTACTGGGGGGATGCCCCGACGCTCGTGCGCGATTTCGTCACCGGGGATGCGCGGTTTGCCGCCTATGTGACCGCGGGGCTGCTGACCGCTACGACGTACACCTTCGCCGGGCTGGCGCGCGAGCAAGTTTGTACCTTCATCTGCCCGTATGCCCGTTTCCAGAGCGTGATGTTCGACCGCGACACCCTGATCGTCTCCTACGATCCGAACCGGGGCGAGGGGACGGCCGGGCGGGCGAAGGTCCAGGCCGGACTGAAGACGCGCGAGGAGCGTCAGGCGGCGGGGGTCGGTGACTGCATCGACTGTGGCTACTGCGTTCAGGTCTGTCCCACCGGGATCGACATCCGCGACGGCTTGCAGGTGTCGTGTATCCATTGCGCGCTGTGCATTGATGCCTGCGACACGATCATGGACAAGCAGGGCTGGCCGCGCGGTCTGATCCGTTACTCCTCGGAACGCGAGCTGCAGGGCGAGAAGACCCGCTGGCTGAAGGGCAAGAGCCTGGGTTACGGGGCGGCCATACTGGTGGTCCTCGGGGCGCTCGTGTTCAGCATTATTGAGCGCCCCCCGGTGGACGTGAACGTTAACCAGGTGCGGCAGCCGTTGTTCGTGCAGATGTCCGATGGGCGCGTACAGAACAGCTACGAACTGCGCCTGAATAATGTCTCCCAGGAGGAACTGGACTTCACCCTCGACCTTGAGGGGCTCGAAGGCGCGGAGCTCGACCTGGGGCAGGTTCGCGATATCCAGCTTGAGCCCGGGCAGCGGCTGACGGTGCTGGCGCGCGTGCGCCACGAAGTCGAGGACGGGGCGGATTCACCCATCCGTTTCTACTTCGTGATCAGTGACCGCGAGGGCCGGATTGACCCGGTCGAGGCCGATGCCCGCTTCAGCCATCGCTGAAGCCCCGAAAACCGACAATACGGCTGACGAAACTGGCGCACCGCCAGCCGAGTGATACCCTGCTGCGCCGGAACGAGACGATGAAGACATCATGAGTAACCTTGTCATTTCCCTGGGGCTTGGCAGTGCCGCACTGGCATTGTTGTTCGCGCTGATCTACAAGTTCACGCGCCTTCGCGCCTACCACACCGCTGCGGTCGTGGTGGCGATCATGTTGTTCGTCTTTATCCCGGCCTCGATTCTGACGTGGCAGGGCGCCGACGTGTTCGCGATCCATCTGGCCCTGTACATCATCGTCCCGTACGGGCTCGGGATCATCCTCACGCAGAAGGAGGCGGAGGCCGCGAACGGCGAGAAGGGCAGCTTCCGCTTCCACTGGGCGCCCCTGGTGATCGTTGGCTTCTTCACGATCATTGCCTCAGTTCAGGCCGTGCTGATCACGCTGGCCCATAACGGCATGCCGGAGCGCTATATCGGTACCCTGCTGCCCGAGCCCGAGACACCCGCTGAGCGCGTGACCTCGGCCTTCCCCGGAACCGTCGGCGGCATCCAGGAGCGTGACGAGGCCCTGGCAGTCCACCGCATGTCGCGTCTCCAGGAGCAGCGCGAACTGGGCTGGCAGGTGCGCCAGGGCTGGGTGGAAAGCCCGGTTCAGGGCGAGACCGCCACGTTCCAGGTAGAGGTCCACGACGCCGAGGGGCGCCCGATCTCCGATGCCGATATCAACGGCCTGTTCATGTGGGTCGCCGACGAACGACAAGACCAGGCCTTCCGAATGCAGTCCGTAGGCGAGGGGCTTTATCAGGTTGAGCTCACGCTGCCCGCTCCGGGGCGCTGGGACCTGCGGTTCCACGTCGAGCACGACGGACAGCTTGTGGAGCAGCAGGCGCGTACGCGCGTTCGTGGCGAGTCGAGCTAGGTTTGCGTAACCGCCGGTGAGGGGATCTCGTCCCGTGCCGGAATCGCCCGCTGGAACTGCCGGGGCGGTGGCTGACTGCTTTCATTGCGGCCTTCCGGTACCGGAGGGCGCTCACTATCCGGTCGAGTTCGAAGGGCGCGAACGGCCCACCTGTTGCCCCGGCTGCCAGGCCGTGGCCGGAGCCATCATCGAGCGTGGGCTCGGTGCCTACTATCACCACCGTCCAGCGCCACCGGGTCAGGCGGGCCAGCCACTGGTGCCCGACGAACTGCGCGAACTTGAATTATTCGACACCGAGGCCGTCCAGCGCTCTTTCGTCACCCGTAACGACCCGGCCATGGGGCATGGCGAGGCCCGGCGCGAAGCCGCACTGATTCTCGAGGGGATCACCTGTGCCGCCTGTGTCTGGCTGAACGAGCGACACGTGCAGTCGCTCCCGGGTGTGCTCGAATTCAACATCAACTACTCGACCCACCGCGCCCGCCTGGTCTGGGACCCGGAACGTATTGCCCTGTCCGCGATCCTGAAGGCGATTCGCGATATCGGCTATCACGCCCACCCGTACGACCCGGGCACCCGCGAACAAGCCATTGCCCGCGAACGTGGCCTGGCGCTGCGCCGGATCGGGGTTGCGGCGCTCGGCATGATGCAGGTGATGATGCTGGCGGTCGCCATCTGGCTGGGCGAGGACGATCCCCAGCACGCCGACCTGATGCAGTTCATGCGCTGGGTGGCGGCCGGCCTGACCACTCCGGTGGTCTTCTATTCGGCGATTCCCTTCTACCAGAGTGCCTGGCGTGACCTCCGCCAGAGGCGCCTCGGCATGGATGTCCCGGTCAGCCTGGCGATTATCGTGACCTACGTGGCGAGTCTCTACGCGGTCTTTCTCGGAACGGGCGAGCATGTGTATTTCGAGTCCGTGGTCATGTTTGTCTTCTTCCTGCTCACCAGCCGCTACCTCGAATTGATCGCGCGTCAGCACGCGAGTCAGGAGATCGATCGCCTGGACCGACTTGTGCCGGCCCTGGCGCATCGTCTGGATGGCGACGGCCACGAGGCGCCCGTCGCCCTTGGCGAGCTCGTCCCCGGCGACCGTGTGCGGGTCCGTCCCGGAGAATCGGTCCCCGCTGATGGAGTGGTCGTCCAGGGGCGCTCCACCATCAATCGCGCCCTGCTTACCGGCGAACCGGATCCCGATCCGGTCGCCATCGGCGACGAAGTCGTAGGCGGTACCGTCAACGTCGATGGCCCGCTGGTGGTGCAGGTCCGTCGCGTCGGTGCCGAAACCACTCTGGCCGCGATCCAGCGCCTGCTCGATCGTGCCCAGAGCGAGAAACCCCGCATCGCCCGCCTCGCAGAGACTGGTACCGGGTGGTTTGTCGCAGCCGTCCTGATCCTGACTGCCTTGGCGGGTCTGGTCTGGTATGCGTGGATCGACCCGAGCCGAGCCTTGTGGGTGATGGTCGCCATGCTGGTCGCCACCTGCCCCTGTGCGCTGGCGCTCGCAACGCCGGTTGCCCTGACGGCGACCACGGGTACGCTCTCGCGTCTCGGACTCCTGGTCACACGCGGGCGCACCCTGGAGGCCCTCGCCCGCGTTGATACCGTCTGCCTCGACAAGACCGGAACCCTGACCGAGGGCCGCCCGCGCCTGGTCGCCCAGCAGGATCATGCCGCGCCACCCGCGGGTCAGGACTGGCGTGCCTGGGCAGCGGCACTGGAGGCCCATTCCGAGCACCCGCTGTCTCGGGCTTTCCGCGAAGCCGTTCCTGCCCCTGGTGTGGAGGCGCAGGACGTACACAACGAGCCGGGAAGCGGTTTGTCCGGGCGCATTGACGGGCACGAGGCGGCGATTGGGGGGCGTGCGATGCTGCCTGGCGCGGAACCCCCTGATGCACAGGCCCCTGTGGACCGCCCGTTCGCATCCCCGGTCTGGCTGGTGGTGGACGGCCAGCCGGTCGCTACCTTCTGGCTCGCTGACACACCGCGGCCCGAGGCGGCGGAGACTGTTGCGACACTGCGCGCCCGCGGGCTCGAGGTGGTCCTGCTGACCGGGGACCGGCCGGAGGCGGGGCAGCGCTTCGCCGAACACCTGGGGATCGAGCGTGTCCATGGCGGCCTGACGCCGGAGGACAAACTGCGCCACGTGCGCGAACTCCAGGCCCGGGGCCGGACGGTGCTGATGGCTGGGGAGGGGATCAACGACGCACCGGTGCTCGCGGGGGCCGATGTCTCGCTGGCCATGGGGGGCGGCACCCGACTGGCGCAGACCCAGGCCGATCTCGTGCTGACATCGGATCGCCTGGATCGGCTCCCGGAGGCGCTGGACCAGGCCCGCCGAACCACCCGGGTCGTGCGCCAGAATATCGCCTGGGCGATCGGCTACAACGTAGTGGCCTTGCCGTTCGCCGCTTCCGGCCTCCTCACTCCCTGGCTGGCGGCATTGGGGATGTCCATGAGCTCGCTGCTGGTCGTGGGGAATGCCCTGCGCCTGCGTCCAGGGCGCGACCGGGTCGCTGTGCCGCCCGAGCGCGCGAGCCGTGCAGCGAGTGCGGTTTCGGCCGCCCCCCCGGGTTGAGGCAGGGATTCGCGTTTCCTTAGACTGTTCACTATGACGATTCTTTACCTGCTGATTCCGCTGGCGATGCTGTTCGCACTGGTCGTGGGCCTGGTCCTGTTCTGGGCGATCCGGTCGGGTCAGTACGAGGATCTGGAGGGGCCGGCCCACCGCATCCTGATGGATGACGATGATCCGCGCATTCCGACCCCGGATAACGACAACGAGCACGAATCCGGCGCGCGCCGGGATCGGGAAGACTGAGCAGAGCGATCCGGAAACTTGCGCGCCCCTGGCGCTCCGGCGTACCCTTTGCGCATACGAATTCGAACCGTTTCAGGGGATTGCGCCATGCGTGACTGGTTTACCTTCGAGAATTTCCCGCTGACCTTCACGGCCGGCCTGATTATCTTCTCCTGGCTGAGCTTCTTCTCGGTCATCCTGTTCGGCGGCTGAGCCGGGGATTTCCGGGCGCCGCCTGAGCGGCGCAGGCAGCCATGAAAAAGGCCCCGATCGCGCAAGCGGTCGGGGCCTTTTTCGTTGGGCGTTGCCGACGCGGTGCGTCAGTCGGCGAAGGCCGCGCGAATACGCTTGATCGCGCTGTTCTCGATCTGGCGGATGCGCTCGGCGGAGACGCCGTATTCTGACGCCAGTTCGTGCAGCGTGGCCTTGGGTTCGCTCATGTAGCGCCGCGCCAGGATGTTGCGCGAACGGTCGTCCAGCTTGCCCAGCGTGGTGGCCAGCTGTTCCTGATAATGGCGGTCCCAGTCCTCGTCTTCGGCCATCTGCGCCGGGTCGTCGCTCATGTCTTCCAGGCTCAGGCGCTGGGCCGGGGCCAGGTAGGTCTGCTCGTCGTCACTCTCGGGCACGGGATCAAAGCTCGCATCCTGGCTGGACAGGCGCCGCTCCATCTCCCAGACATCTTTCTCGGATACCCCGAGGTCCCGGGCGACGGCCGAGACCTCGTCGTTCGACATCCAGCCGAGGCGCTGCTTGGCGCTGCGCAGGTTGAAGAACAGCTTGCGCTGGGCCTTGGTCGTCGCCACCTTCACGATCCGCCAGTTGCGCAGGATGAACTCGTGGATCTCCGCGCGAATCCAGTGCACCGCAAACGAGACCAGGCGCACCCCCTGGTTCGGGTCGAAGCGCCGCACGGCCTTCATCAGGCCGACATTGCCCTCCTGGATCAGGTCGCCCAGGGGCAGGCCGTAGCCCTGGTAGCCGCGGGCCACATGCACGACAAAGCGCAGGTTGTGCAGGATCAGCTGGCGCGCCGCGTCCAGGTCGTTGCGTTCATGCAGCGACCGCGCGAGCTCGCGCTCGTGTTCCGGGTCCAGTACCTCGATTCGGCTGACCGCCTGCATGTAATGGTCCAGGTTCCCGACGGGAACGGGCAGGTCTGCATGCACGGTTGCCAGGGCCTTGCTGCTCATCGTGATGGATGCCTCCTGAGAATAAAGTTAGAGATTAGCACTCATGCAAATAGAGTGCTAAACCCGGCGAAAGTTCCGGGAGTTCCACCCCCTTCACCCGGTATCCCGCCGGCCTCAGGGGGCATCGCGCAGGGCATGGCCGCTGCCCAGTCGCGCGCCCAGCCAGCCCAATATCAGGCCTGCCAGGATCAGGCCCAGAAGATCCCCGGCATGCGGCAGGCGCAGGGTGAACTCCAGGTCGAAGGCGGCGGCGGCCTCGGTTAGCGGTTCGCGGCTCAGCGCGACCCCCGCCAGTAGCAGAATCACGCTGAAGACGCCCCCGCCAAACCCGGTCAGCACGCCCCCGTACAGCGACGGGCGGCGCAGAAATCGGTGGGTGGCGCCGCTGATGCGCGAGATCGCGATCTCCTCCTGGCGTTCGCGCAGCTCGGAGGCAGTGGCGAGCGCCAGGATCAGCACCGCCCCGAGGCCCAGCAGCGCGGCGACTACGGACAGGATGCGCAGGCCCAGCTCGTGCAGGCTGTTGAGCTGGCGTACCCACTCGTCGTCGGCGACCAGCCCGGCCTCGGGCGCCAGCGCCCGCAGGTCTTCGCGCAGTGCGGCCACCGTGTCGGGCTGCGTACTGGCGGGTACGACGTCGATTACGTCCGGCAGCGGGTTGTCCTCCAGCCAGTCCAGTAGCTCCGGGTCCGGCAGGCTGTCGCGGTACGTGGTGAGTGCGGTGTCGGCGTCGATGCGCTCCCAGCGTGCAACGCGCTCGTCGTCGTCCAGCGCATCTTCGAGCCGCCCGGCGGTCTCTTCGTCGACATGATCGAGATAGAGCGCGATGCGCGGGTCGTGGTCGATGTGCGCCGACAGGGCGCGCGCATTGTCCAGCAGTACCCAGAGATACGCGGGGAGCGCGAGGATGAAGCCCAGTACCGCGATGGTGATCAGACTCAGGATCGGTGCCTGCAGGCGTCGGCCAAGACTGCGCCGGGCGGCATCGCGGTGGCTGTCCAGCCAGGCGGGCAGGGCATCGATCAGGCGGCGCCCGGGTCTCATGCGCTGGCCCCGCCGCGGGCCTCGATGCGGCCGTTTTCCAGGTGCAGCACCGGTTTGCCCATGCGGCCGATCAGTTCCTGGTCATGGCTGGCAATCAGGGCGGTCATGCCCACGCGGTTGAAGTCGTCGAACAGCGCGAGGATCTCCTGCGACAGGGCCGGGTCCAGGTTGCCGGTCGGTTCGTCTGCGAGCAGCAGCACGGGGCGGTGCACGATGGCCCGGGCGATGCCGACACGCTGCTGCTCCCCGGCCGAGAGCGTGCGCGGATTGGCTGTCTCCTTGTGCAGCAGCCCGACCTTGTCCAGCGCCGCGCGCACCCGCTTGCGCATCTCCGGGCGGCGGTAGGCCAGGATCTCCAGGGGCAGGGCGACGTTATCGAACACGGGGCGGTCGAACAGCAGGCGGTGGTCCTGAAAGACCAGCCCGATGCTGCGGCGAAAACGCGGGATGGCGCGCGCGGACAGGCGGTCCAGTTCGTGCCCGTTCACGCGGATGCGGCCGCGGGTGGGCCGTTCCAGTCCGGCAATCAGGCGCAGCAGGGTGCTCTTGCCGGCCCCGGACGGGCCGGTGACAAAGGCCATGGCGCCGGCATCCACGCGCAGGCTGACACTGGACAGCGCATCGGACGCGCTGCCAAAGCGCTTGGTTACGCGCTGCAACTGGATCATGCCGGCTAGTTTTCCTCGCGACCCAGCAGCGCCCGCACGAACGCGCGGGCATCGAAGCGCTGGAGGTCCTCGGCCTTCTCGCCCACGCCGATAAAGCGCACGGGTACCCCCAGTTGCTCCGCCAGCGCGAACAGGACGCCGCCCTTGGCGGTCCCGTCCAGCTTGGTGACCACGATCCCGGTCAGCCCCAGGGCCTCGTGGAACTGCCGTGCCTGGCTCAGCGCGTTCTGCCCGGTGCCGCCATCGACCACCAGCAGTACTTCGTCCGGGGCGTTTTCGTCCAGCCGGCCCATCACGCGCTTCACCTTGCGCACCTCGTCCATCAGGTTGGTCTGGGTGTGCAGGCGCCCGGCGGTATCGGCGATCAGGATATCGGTGCTGCGCGCCTGGGCGGCCTGGAGGCCGTCGTAGACCACGGAGGCCGAGTCGGCCCCGGTCCCCTGGGCGATGACCGCGACGCCATTGCGATCCCCCCAGGTTTGCAGCTGTTCCACGGCGGCCGCGCGGAAGGTATCCCCCGCGGCCAGCAGCACCGAGCGGCCCTCGGCCTGGAAGCGGTGCGCCAGCTTGCCGATGGTGGTGGTCTTTCCGGCGCCGTTGATGCCGACCACCAGGATCGAAAACGGCCGCTCGGCCTGCGGGATCTCCAGCGGCCGCGAGACCGGTTCCAGGATCTCCACCATCGCGGTCTCCAGCGCGTCCATCAGTGCGTCGGCGTCGTCCAGTTCGCGCCGTTTTACCTCGCGGGTGATACGATCCATGATCCGCTGGGTCGCATCCAGGCCGACATCAGCCAGGAGCAGGCGCTCTTCCAGTTCCTCGAACAGCTCGTCGTCGATCTTGCGCCGAAACAGGCTCTTGAGGTCGCCGCCGAGCGCCTGACCGGTCTTGGCCAGGCCCTGGCGCAGGCGCTGGAACCAGCCGCCTCGGGCCGGTTGCGCGTCGGGTTCCGGCTCGGGGGCCGCTGCGGATTCCGGCGGGGCCTCCGGCTGGGGTTCGGGGCGGGGCGTGGCGGATTCTTCGGATTTCTTCTTGCGGAAACCGAACATGTTTCAGGAGGTCCAGTAGAAAGTGTTCATGCTAGCACGGGGATCGTATTGCAATGCGTAGAGCAGTGCTCGGAAGTCTCGTTGGATGGATGGTGGTCTGGCTGCTCGGTGCCAGTGTTGTGGCCGGGGAGCTGGAGATCGAATCGGATGTGGTGGAGGCCACGCTGGACAACGGTCTGACCGTGCTGGTGCTGGAGGACCGGCGCGCACCCGTGGTGGCCAACATGGTCTGGTATCGCGTGGGATCCGCTGATGAACACAGCGGTATCACCGGTGTCTCGCACATGCTGGAACACATGATGTTTCGCGGCTCGGAGAAGTACGAGCCGGGCGAGTTCTCGCGTGTCGTCGCGCGTATGGGTGGTCGCGAGAACGCGTTTACGGGGCGTGACTATACTGGCTACCACCAGGTGATCGGGGCCGACCACTGGGAGACCGTGATGGCCATGGAGGCCGAGCGCATGCAGCACCTGCGGCTGCAGGAGGACGAGTTCCGTCCGGAGCTGCGGGTGGTGCAGGAAGAGAGGCGCCTGCGCGTGGAGGATCAGCCGAACGCCCTGCTGCGCGAGCAGCTGATGGCCACGGCCTTTTTCAACCACCCGTACGGTCAGCCCGTGATCGGCTGGATGACCGACATCGAGTCCTACACCCTGGAAGATCTCCAGGACTGGTACGACCGCTACTACCACCCCAGCAACGCAGTGGTCGTGGTCGTGGGCGATGTCGACGCCGACGAGGTGGTTGCGGCCGCGGAGAAGCACTTTGGCGCCATCCCCGGCGGTAATGTGCCGGAGGCCAAGCCGCGCCGGGAGACCCCGCAGACGGGGGAACGCCGGATTACCGTGCAGGCCCCGGCCCAGGTCCCGTTTCTGATGATGGGCTGGAAGACCCCGGTGCTGAACACGCTGGACTCGCATGAGGACGCCTACGCCCTGCTGGTGGCTGCCGGGATCCTGGATTCGGGCGAGGCCTCGCGCTTTGCGCGCGAACTGGTCCGGGGGCAGGAGCTGGCGAGCGCCACTTCGGCACGCTACAGCCCGTTCGCGCGGCTGGACGACCTGTTCATGGTTGCCGCCGTGCCGACCTCGAACACGGATATCGAGACCCTGGAGCAGGCGCTTCTGGACGAGATCGATCGCCTGGCTGACGAGCCCGTGGATGATCGCGAACTGGAGCGCGTGCAGGCGCGGGTGATTGCCTCGGAGGTCTACGAGCGCGACTCGGTGCGGGCACAGGCCTTCCAGCTGGGTATGCTCGAGACCGTCGGTGTGGGCTGGCGGGAGAACGATCGTTTCCTGGAGCGGGTGCGCGAGGTGACGGCCGAGGACGTCCAGCGCGTGGTGCGCGAGTACCTGGTGCCCGAGCGGCTTACGGTCGGGGTCCTCGACCCGCAGCCGATGGATGACGAGGAGGCCCCGGCACCCGGGGCCTATGGTGCCCCGGACCTCGATGGTGGCTATCCGGAGGGGGATCACTAATGCTGCACGCAATCAAGAAACTATCGCGCCGGTCTCTGTTCGCGGGACTGGCCCTGGTGCCGTTGACCCTGCTGACGATCCCGGTACAGGCGGTGGAGGTCGACCGCTGGGAAACCGACGAGGGGTTGCGGGTCCTGTATGTCGAGGCGCCCGATCTGCCGATGGTGGACTTGCGCCTGACCTTTGATGGCGGTGCGGCACGGGATGGCGATCTGCCGGGGCTGGCCATGATGACCTCCCGCAGTCTGCGCCACGGCACCGAGGACATGGATGCCTCCGAGCTGGCCGAGCGCTTCGAGTCCGTTGGCGCGCGCTTCAGCACCAGTTCCCTGCGCGACATGGCGATCGTCAGTCTGCGCACGCTGACCGAACCGGACTGGATGGAGACGGCGGTCGGCACGCTGGCCGATGCGCTGTCCGCCCCCGCCTTCCCCGAGGCCGATTTCGAGCGCAGCCGCCGCCAGGCCCTGCAGTCCCTCCAGCGCGAGCGCCAGGAACCTGCGGCAGTGGCCAGCCGACGCTTCTACGAGCTGATGTACGAGGGCCACCCGTATGCCAGCTGGCCGGGTGGCGAGGTCGATTCGCTGGAGGCGATGACGCGCGACGACGCGCGGGCCTTCTTCGAGCGCCACTACGCGGCGGGCAACGGCTCGCTGGCGATCACCGGTGGTGTGAGCCGCGAGCAGGCCGAGGAACTGGCCGACCGGATCTCCGCCGCGCTGCCCGCTGGTGGGGCGGTGGATCCACTGCCACCGGTACCCATGCGCGAGGAGCCGGTGGAGGAGCGGATCGCATTCCCGTCCGAACAGGCGCATATCTACATGGGGGCTCCGGCCCTGAGCCGCGGTGACGAGGCCCATTTCGCGCTGACGCTGGCCAACCATGCCCTGGGCGGAGGCGGTTTCACGTCGCGGCTGTTCCAGGAGGTGCGCAGTGCCCGCGGCCTTGCCTACTCCGTGCACAGCCGTTTCCAGCCGATGGCGGTCGAAGGCCCCTTCATGATCAATATGCAGACCGGTGTACATCAGGCCGATGAAGCCGTCGAGGTCCTGCGCGAACAGGTGCTGCGCTGGCATGCCAACGGCGTGGAGCCCGACGAGATGGAGGCCTCGCGCGAGAACGTGATCAACTCGTTCCCGTTGTCGCTGGCGTCCAACAGCGACATCGTCGGTCTGCTGGGCATGATGGGCTTCTACGGCCTGGCCGATGACTACCTGGAGCGCTATGTCGAGCGCATGCAGGCGGTGGAACTGGAGACGATGAATGCGCAGCTGGCCGAGCGTCTCAACCCCGAAGCCCTGGTGACGGTCATCGTTGGTGGCCAGGAAGACTAGGCGAGGTCCGCCGGGGCGCAGCGCGCGCATCCGCATTATTGGCGGGGCCTGGCGCCGGCAGTGGCTGCCGGTGCCGTCCGTCGGTGGCCTGCGTCCGACCGCGGATGCCCAGCGCGAGACCCTGTTCAACTGGCTGCAGCGGCAACTCCCGGGGGCGCGGGTGCTGGATCTTTATGCCGGGACGGGTGCCCTGGGGTTCGAGGCGGCTTCGCGGGGAGCCCGGGAGGTCTGGCTGGTCGAGCGTGACGCGCGTGCTGCGTCTCAGCTCGAGGCCAACCGGGAACGGCTCGGTGCCGTTCAGGTGCATGTCCGGCGCGACGACGTAGCCCGCCTGTTAAGCCAGCCGCCCGAAGGCGGCCCCTTTGATCTCGTGTTTCTCGATCCCCCCTTTGGGCAGGAGCGTGTGACGCCGGCACTGGCGGCCCTGGTCGCGCAGGGCTGGCTGGCCCCCGGTGCGCGCGTCTATGCGGAGCTGGAATCGGACCTCGATCCGGCGCTCGTGGCCGGTGCCGGCTGGGACATCGAGCGCGAACGGGTGGGCGGACAGGCCCGAGGCCTTCTCCTGACGCGAAGTGCGTGAGAAGGGGCGCCAGGAATGTGCTTTGCAGTTTGTCAGGCCATTGGCTACGGTAAGGGCGTCGTCAGTCGGCTCCGCGATTGCGCTGGCTGAGCGCGTCCCCGACCGTCAGGTACACGGGAAGGCTCGGGATGCAATGTCCCGGGGGTGTACCGAGCATGCCGGTGCGGCGTTGGAACGCAACACAAGAAAGGGGAGCCACCCATGGAAGAGTCGTCTTCGAGCCCGGGGCTGAACCAGACTCGGATCGCCGGATTCGGTGTGATCTGCAGCCCGGTCTTCTGGATTTCCACTGCCGTTATCGCCGTATTCGTACTGTTCGGGGCACTGTTTCCGGAGACGGCGGAGGGCATCTTCGAGCAGCTCCAGACCGGCATCTCCGAGTATCTCGGCTGGTACTACATGCTGGTGGTGACGGTCTTTCTGGTCTTTTCCCTTTACTTGATGTTCTCGCGTTACGGCGGCATACGGCTCGGGGACCAGTTCGAGGCGCCCCGTTTCAGTTACGCCGCGTGGTTTGCGATGCTCTTCTCGGCGGGCATGGGGATCGGGCTGCTGTTCTGGAGCATCGCCGAGCCGATGTACCACTACCTGAGTCCGCCGCATGCCGAGGGCGAGACCAGCGAGGCCGCCGCCGAGGCGATGCGCTATACCTTCTTCCACTGGGGGTTGCACGCCTGGGCGATCTACATCGTCGTCGGCCTGTCGCTGGCCTATTACGCCTACCGGCATAACCTGCCGCTGCTGATCCGCTCCTCGCTGTATCCGTTCATCGGTGATCGCATCTACGGCCCCTGGGGGCACCTGATCGATATCCTGGCCCTGTTCGGGACCATGTTCGGGGTGGCGACCTCGCTGGGTCTCGGGGTCATGCAGATCAACTCGGGCCTGAACTTCGTGTTCGGGATCGAGGAATCCACGACCATGCAGATCACCCTGGTCGCGATCATCACCCTGATTGCGGTGGGCTCGGTTGCCCTCGGGATCGACAAGGGCATCAAGCGGCTGTCCAACTTCAATATCGGGCTGGCGGTGATCCTGCTCGCGCTGCTGCTGATCATGGGGCCGACGCTGTTTATCCTGCGCGTGCTGGTGGAGTCCACCGGCACCTACGTGCAGCACCTGCCCGCGATGAGCCTGTGGGCCGATACCATCGACGAGACCGGCTGGGCCACCGCCTGGACCATCTTCTACTGGGGCTGGTGGATCTCCTGGGCACCGTATGTCGGCATGTTCATTGCGCGCGTCTCGCGCGGGCGCACCATTCGCGAGTTCGTGGTGGGCGTGCTGCTGGCCCCGACCGCTGCGGCCTTCGTCTGGCTGGCCGTGTTCGGCGGTACCGCGATGAGCTACGAGCTCGGTGGCGTGGCCGACCTGACCGGGGCGGTCGAGGAAAGCGTGTCCACCGCGTTGTTCGCGACCATTCAGGCCATGCCGTTGTGGGACTGGTTTGCGGTGGCGGTGATGGCCGCTGCGACGGTCCTGATCGTGACCTTCTTTGTGACCTCGTCTGACTCGGGCTCGCTGGTCATCGACACCCTGGCGTCCGGCGACGTGCGCAACCCGACCGTGACCCAGCGGGTCTACTGGGCGGTCCTCGAGGGGGTTGTGGCCTCGATCCTGTTGCTGGCGGGGGGGCTGGCCGCGCTGCAGGCGGCGGCGATCAGTGTTGGCCTGCCGTTTTCGGTGGTAATGCTGGTGATGGTGATCGGGCTCTGGAAAAGCCTGCATCAGACCGAGGCCGTCACGCCCACCAAGTACCAGAAAGAGGCGCCACCGCCACATACCCTGCTCGGGTATACCGACGATCTGGACGACAAGATCAAGTAGGAGGTCACTATGGCTGCGTCCCGCGTGGCGCTGCTGGGCTGTGGGCTCATGGGGCAACCCATGGGCCTGCGTCTTCTGCGCGCCGGTTTCCATGTCGAGGCCTACAACCGCACGCCGGAGCGAGCCAGCGAGCTGGCCAGCGAGGGGGTGCCGGTACACAGCGAACCGGCGACCGCGGTAGCCGGGGCCGATACCCTGGTGCTGATGCTCTCGGACGCCACCGCGATCCAGTCCGCACTGGGGGCATTGCCGCAAGGCGCGCTGAGCGGGCGCTGCGTAATCCAGATGGCAACGATCCTGCCGGCCGAGAGCCGTCAGCTCGCCGAGCACCTGCGCCGCGCCGGGGCCTGTTATGTCGAGGCCCCGGTGCTGGGGTCGATCCCGGAGGCACGCGAGGGCAGGCTGCTGATCATGGCGGGCGCTGACGAGGAGACGGAGTTTGCGCGGGCGTCCCCGGTGCTGGCCGCACTGGGTGAAAACCCGCGCCATGTCGGACCGGTGGGCCAGGGCGCGGCCCTGAAGCTCGCGTTCAACCAGCTGATCGCCAGCCTGACCGCGGCCTTCTCGCTAAGTCTGGGTCTGGTCCGCCGCGAGGGGGCGGACATCGATACCTTCATGGACATCCTGCGCGAGTCGGCATTGTATGCGCCGACCTTCGACAAGAAGCTGGACAAGATGCTTTCCGGCGATTTCGGGAAGGCGAATTTCCCTGTCAAGCACCTCTTGAAGGACGTGCACCTGGTCGAACGGGCCGCCGAAGATGCACAGCTGGTGGCCCCGTGGCTGCCCCTGTTGGCGCAGCTGCTGGAGCAGGCGCAGGAGCGCGGGCTGGCGGATGCCGACTACTCCGCGATCTACAGCGCGATCGCACCCGAACCCTCCGCGCACTGAGGCGGAGTCCGGCTCAGGCGGCCCCGTTGGTCTTGGAGGGGGCGACCGGTTCGGGGACGACGTCCCAGATCTGGTTGGCGTAGTCGCGCACGGTGCGGTCGATGGAGAAAAAGCCCATGCGCGCGACGTTGTGGATCGCCGCCTCGGCCCAGGCGGACGTGTCCGCATACAGGGCGTCCGCTCGATCGCAGGCCTCCGCATAGGCCTGATAGTCGGCCAGCACAAAGAACGGGTCGTCCTCGCGCAGGTAGCGCCCCAGGTCGCGGTGGGTCTCCGGATCGTCACGGGTGAAGAACCCGGACTCGATCATGTCCACGGCGGCCGCCAGACCGGGCGCGCGCTCAAGGATGGTGGATGGCTGTTCGCCGCGGGCGCGGTGTTCGACAACCTCGGCGGCGGTCATGCCGAAAATGAAGACGTTGTCGTCGCCTACCGCATCGCGGATCTCGATATTGGCGCCATCCAGCGTGCCGATGGTCAGGGCCCCGTTCAGGGCCAGTTTCATGTTGCCCGTGCCGGAGGCCTCGAAACCGGCTGTCGAGATCTGTTCGGAGAGGTCCGCGGCCGGGATGATGATGCTGGCCGCGCTGACTTCGTAGTTCGGGAAGAACACGCACTTCAGGCGGTCGCCAACGGCCGGGTCGTGGTTCACGATGTCGGCCACCTCGTTGATCACCTGGATGATCGCCTTGGCGCGGGCGTAGCCCGGGGCCGCCTTCCCGCCGAACAGCACGACGCGCGGCGGGATGTCCTCGCCGGCGCGGATGCGGCGGTACAGGTCAATCACGTGCAGCAGTTTCAGCAGCTGGCGCTTGTACTCGTGGATGCGCTTCACCTGGACGTCGAACAGCACGTCCGGGTTCAGCTCCACGCCGGTGCGCTCGCGCACCAGTTCCGCGAGCCGGACCTTGTTGGCGCGCTTCACCGACATGAATTCCCGCTGCAATTCGGGGTCGGTGGCGTAGGGTTCCAGGGCGCGCAGGCGCTCCAGGTCATATTGCCAGTCGTTGCCGATACGCCGGCCCAGGAGCTCGGTCAGGGCCGGGTTGGACTGGATCATCCACAGCCGCGGGGTTACGCCGTTGGTGACGTTGACGAAGCGTTCCGGCCAGAGCTCGTAGAAGTCCTCGAACAGGGTCTCCTGTAGCAGACGCGTATGCAGCGCGGCGACGCCATTGATGTGGTGCGATCCGACCACCGCCAGGTGCGCCATGCGGACCCGGCGTTCGCCTGCCTCGTCGATAATCGACAGGCGCGCCAGGCGGTCACTGTCCCCCGGGTAGCGGTGCCGTACCTCTTCCAGGAACTCGTGGTTGATCTGGTAGATGATGCCCATGTGGCGCGGCAGTACATGCTGCATCAGCGGGACCGGCCAGGTTTCCAGGGCCTCGGGCATCAGGGTGTGGTTGGTGTAGGCGAGGGTTCGTCGTGTCAGGTCCCAGGCGCGATCCCAGGGCACTTCGTGGCAGTCGACCAGCAGTCGCATCAGTTCGGCCACGGCGATTGCGGGATGCGTGTCGTTCAGCTGGATCGCGGCCTTGTCCGGCAGGGCGTCCAGTGAGTAGCCCAGCGCCAGGTGACGCTCAAGGGCATCCTGCAGCGAGGCGGAGACGAAGAAGTACTCCTGCTTCAGACGCAGTTCCTTGCCGATTGCGGTGGCGTCGTTCGGGTACAGCACCATGGAGATGGTCTCGGACTCGGCCTTGTCTGCCACCGCCCGGATGTAATCCCCTTCGTTGAAGTAGCGCAGGTCGAAGTCGCGGGTCGCCTTGGCGGCCCACAGGCGCAGGTTGTTGACGTTGCGTCTTCCGTAGCCCGCGGTCGGGTAGTCGTAGGCCATGGCCAGGACTTCTTCTCCGTCTTCCCAGGTATAGCGGGTGCCACCACGGGGGTGGTGGTGCTCGACGACGTAGCCGTAAAAGTGGACCGGGAACTTCCGGTCCGAGCGCGGGAACTCCCAGGGGTTTCCGTACCGCAGCCAGGTGTCCGGGTGTTCCACCTGCCGGTAGGGTTCGAAGTCCTGACGGAACATGCCGTATTCGTAACGGATGCCATAGCCGTAACCGGGGAAGCCCTGGGTGGCCAGCGATTCCAGAATGCAGGCGGCGAGCCGACCGAGGCCGCCGTTGCCCAGGGCCGCGTCATCCTCGAGGTCTATGATGCCGTCGAGGTCCACCCCAAGGTCGGCCATCGCCTGGCGTGCCTCGTCGAGGATCCCCATGTTGCGCAGGTTCGCCTCGAGCATGCGCCCGATCAGGTATTCCATCGACAGGTAGTAGACGCGCTTGACGTCTTCTTCGACGAATTGGCGGCGGGTCAGCAGACGACGTTCGATCATGCGCTCGCGGATGGCGAAGGCCAGGGCCTCGAGCCAGTCGCGGTCGCTGGCCTCACGCGGGTCCTCTCCCACCACGCGGACGACGGCATCGCGAATCGATTGCCGCAGGCCCTCCACGTCGTTGGGGAGGTGGGGCAGGTGCGTTACTTCGGGGGCGGCCATTCGGCGGTCTCCAGAACTAGGGAAACACTGATCAATGTACACGCTCGCGCTCGAGTCGCTTTTGCGCGCGAACAAGGCGCGGTGACCGCCGTGCAGTCATTCTGCACAAGGGAGCCGCAACGCCGTTCCCGCGCCCGTTTTTGATAACAACGGGCGGCCGAGCCCCTTCGGGGTTGGCACC